>CBDUST010000037.1:0-23483 GCA_965369945.1 uncultured bacterium
GCGTGGCCAAACTAATCCAAGGCCGCCCCGTCGGAAGCGGTTAACTTCGCCTCCTGGACCCAATCGGCGCCATCAAACCGGAATATGTAGGCTGCGCCAGACCGTGACCCGGCATCGTCGTCAAGATGCGCGCCGATCGCGATACGATCGTCGCTGATGGCAACTGAGAAGCCGAACTGGTCAAAAGGTGCGGCGTCGGATGCTACCAGCTTGGCTTCCTCGTTCCACGTGTTCCCGTCGAAGCGGTAGACGTAGGCGGCGCCGGCGTCGTTGCCAGAATCGTCGTCCAAATAAGTGCCGACTACGACGCGATCGCCGCTTACGGCAACCGAGAAGCCGAACAGGTCGTTGGGCGCAGCCTCGTCGGCGGTCAGCTTGGCCTCCTCGACCCAGTCGGCGCCGTCGAAACGGTATACATAGGCCGAGCCTGAGTAGAAACCGCCATCCCTGTCGAACGATGCGCCAATCACCGCCACGTCGTTGCTGAGTGCCACGGCCAGCCCGAAGCGGTCACCGGGCGATGCGTCGAAGGCGGTCAGCTTGGCCTCTTCGTTCCATTGCAGTCCGTCAAAACGAAACACATAGGCCGAGCCTGAGCTCTCCCCCGCGTCATCGTCCGCGTAGGCTCCGACGAGCACCGCGTCACCACTGATCGCCACCGAGCGGCCGAAGAAATCCTGCTGTGCTGCGTCCGACGCGGTAAGTTTGGCTTCCTGTTCCCAGTTACCCTCAATAGCGCGGAAGATGTACGCTGCGCCTGAGTTGAATGCGGCATCGTCCTTTTCGGCGCCCATGACCGCCACGTCGCCGCTGACGGAGACGCTCTTGCCAGCACCATCGAATTTCGCGGCGTCGGTGGCCGTGAGCTTGGTCAACTCGTTGGCAACGCACTGACCCGTTGCGGCAGGCGACAGGATCGCCATGGCGATGATGATCGGCCCAGCAAATCGTAACACGCCTTGGGAATGTCCATGTGCCCAGTTCATGCGCTTCCTCGTTCTCTACCTTCTGGTAGGCGACCGCCACTCACTACATCAACCCCCATCATCGCGGGTTGGAGCGACACTGACGGCTGGACCTCCCTATTACGATGTTCGCTCGCCACGATGGCATTGCAACCGCTTCGGCCGCTCACGTCCTGCGGTCGGCTGGCGCGCATCTATAGTCCCTTCTATACAGATACCCGTCGGACTCGGAGACCTGGACACCGTGACCCTGCTTTGTTGGCGAATCGACCACGGAGTCCGGCTTCTAGTGCCGCGGCTCCGTGACGATGGCCGTGTGCCAATATCCTCATTGGTTCCACAGGGACCCGTCAAGCGGCGAGAATCTGATGCCTCATCGCTGCGGACTCCCGGGCGGCGTTACCCACGGCAACCTGCTAATGTTAAGGTTGCATCGGGCGCGGAAAGCTTCTACGCGCAACGGATCAGATCATCTACACGGCCCCCAGTTGGCCTAAGTTCTCGCTGAGAACGCCGGTCAAGTACCGCTAAGAGTAAGCTGCACACACCGCGTTCATGCTCGAGCAGAGGGGAGAACTAGTCCCACAATTCGTCGAGCAACTCAGTCTTGGGCACCGGATTCTCCTCACGAATCCATTGTCCCTGCCCGGACGAGGTTCTTGCCACCCACACCCGTATTTGGCGTCCCGGCTGAGGGACGCAACTGGAAAAGCATACAAGTGGATAATATTAGCTGTTTTAGTGTCCAAGCTGCGGGCCGCCAGCGGTAATATATCTCAAGAGGATAGATTTATCTGTATTTACCGCCCACACCGCCCTCTCTGGTAGGTGATACAGGCAAGAGTGGCACAAACCAGGGCGGCAGGCACCGGCCCCCGTCGACTATGTCAGGAGGAACGCTCACCATGACACGCACAGTGACCCTCGCGATCATCACGGCCTGCGGGCTCGTGTTCGCAGCCAATGCCCACGCCCAGTCCTGGAACCACCAGGCCCCGAGCCCGACCGACCGCGACCTCTACTCATCGGCCTTCACCAGCCCGGATCACGGGTTCATCATCAGCCTCAACCACGGCCTCTTCGAAACCTTCGACGGCGGCGACACCTGGACCGAACGCTCGCTCACTGGATACGGCACGAACCCCTACTACGACATCCTGTTCTTCGACGATCTGCACGGCTGGATCACCGGCAGCGGTGACGACCAGCTTTACACCACCGACGGCGGCGCCACGTGGCAGGCCATGGATTCTTTCGCCGGCTCCTGGTCGCACATCGACTTCTTCTCCCCGACCACCGGCTTCTTCGGCGCCAACGGTGCGCTGGCCAAGACCATCGACGGCGGACAGACCTGGGAGCTTCGCTCCGGATACCCCGACTGCCCGATCATCTACGGCATGGACTTCCGCGACGAGAACGTCGGCCTCGTCGCCGGCTTCGATCTCGTTGACCACATACGCGGCGTCTTCCGCACCAACGACGGCGGCCAGACGTGGTCCCCGACACTCGAAGGCTCCGTCAACGACGTGGTGTTCAACGATGCCAATACCGCCATTGCCGTCGACATAGACGCCAGGCGCATGTACAAGTCCATCGACGGGGGACAGACATGGACCGCCTGGTCCGAGGTCTTCGAGGACGACGGCCCGCTCGGCGACCTCACCTACGTCGGCGGCACGACCCTCGCTGGAACTTCCTACAAGGGTGACGTCTGGATGTCCACCGATCTCGGACTCAACTGGACCAAGACGCTCGACGCCATTGGTGACCTGCCCTACGGATGGTGGGAACTCAACTTCGTCGACATGGACCACGGCTGGCTCAACGGCTCCCACGGCATCCTCTACCGGACCACCGATGGCGGAATGACCTGGGAGTACCTCACCCACGGCATCGGCATGGACATCGAGCACATCGAGATGCTCACCGATACCTACGGCCTGGCCCTGGGCACCAACGGCTACCTCCTCCGCACGACCAACGCCGGCCAGGACTGGAGTGTCCAGAAGCTCGAAGTCACTGGCCAGGTCTTCGATCACGACGAGAACCTCTACGCCCTCGATATCGTCGATGAGAACTTCGCCGCGGCCGCCGGACCCGGCGGCACGGTCTTCAAGACCCTTGATGGCGGGCTCAACTGGGAGTCCATCGGCTACCCCGATCTCCCCGAGGACTTCAGGATCGAGGACATCGAGTTCATCGATCACAATGTCGGCTACCTCGTCGGCAGTGACGACAGTTGGTCCCACGACAAGGGCGTCTACAAGACCACCAACGGCGGTTTGACCTGGACGCGCCCGTTCGACGACAGCGCCCTCCTGCACGTCGACGCCGTCGATGAGCAGCACGTCTGGATCATGCACATCGCCGGCCGACTGCACGCCACAGACAACGGGGGGCAGACGTGGTCCGACACCTACCTCCCGGATGTCTACTTCGGCGGTAGCGCGACGATCATGGACATGGAGTTCCTCGACGCCGACACCGGCTGGGTTTGCGGCTGGTGGGACTACGTCGCGAGGACCACCGACGGCGGTGACACGTGGCAGACTTTCAACTTCGGCAACAACCATGACATCCGCGTGGCCCTCGGTCTCGCGGTCATCTCCGCCGACGAGGTCTGGGTGACCGCCGCCACCGACACGCTCGCACCCGTCCTTCTCCACACGACCAACGGCGGCCAGTCATGGACGCGCACCTATCTCAACGAGTACCAGTTCGCCTTCAGCGAGATTGACGCCTCGCCCAACGGCTCGATCTGGGCGGGCGGATTCCGCGGCAACATCATCAGCAACGTCGTCGCCAACTTGGACGCTGCTCCCGACGACTTCAACGCTTTCCGCGGATTCCTTGCTTCCGGTACGCTCGACGACGTTCTGGAATCGGATGACAGCGATCTGTGTTATGAGCCGGGCATCGTACTCAATCCAACCGAAGCTCCGATCACACTGGATTTCTTCGGTTCGTTGCCAAACGATTCTCCATCTTCGCTCGACGTGACGATCGAATCGTCAGCGAACACGGTCGGTCTGGAACTCACCATCTCGTTCTGGAACTTCAACACGGAGTCATGGGATGTTGTTGGTACGGACACGCAATCGCTCAACGCCGACACGGTCAGGACGTTTGCCGGCAATCCGGCGGATCATGTAGAGGCGAGTACTGGTGAAGTAAGGACTCGATACGAAGTTCGTGTAGTGAGCTTCATATTCATATTCCCATGGACCGATTGCGTTGACCATGTCTTCTGGACGACAACCAACTAGCAAATAGATCAACCGATATCAAGGTTCTTCACCGGGTGCTGTTTCTCTATTCGGCCGAACGTTCATGTAGCTCTCCGACAGTAGAAATTCAGCATCCAGCCGAGCCGCTCGCGGCATCCCCACCACATAATGCCCGTACTGTCTAGAAACTCGGCCGACATAGGATATGCCACATCCATCGCCTGAGGTATCAGCTACAGATCGCCCGGTACCAATTCAGATCCACTCGATGCAACCATGATCCATTCGATCTTACTCTTCTGATTAGTCATCAGGATCCACAACCCGAGTTACGGCACGGCCGCATTTCGCACACGTGCCGTCCAGGATCAGAATGCCATCATCGATCGAACCCACATAGTCAATCATTGAACAACTACCCATGCATCCTGTGCAGAACACTGAATTCACAATGTGAGATTGTTGATCATGGGGAATTCCATCCCACAACATCTGAGCTTCGGGCGTAAATGCTCTGGGTACTTTTTTACCGCAAAATACAGACCGTAATCTTGAGATCATGCTCATTGGCATCTCCTCAGAGAAGCGCTTAAGCCGCCCGCCTCGAGTAATACTTCAGCATTCCGCCTAATCGTTCCCGACTCTCAATCGGATCAGAGATATCCGTTGACATCTTGAGTCCCGTCAAGAGTCGGTTACTCATCCCCTGACGGAAACGCTCACTATTGTAGAAGTAGAGGTACTGATCAACTGCGCGATGCAGTGACCGCTCACCAATGATAACAAGACGATCTGTGCATTCCCCTTTGACCGAGCGCACAAATCGCTCCATGTACGCATTCAAGTTCGGCGATCTCGGCGGGAGTCGGATTGGTTCGATACGCGATGTCGAGAGCAGATGCCTGAACGCTTCACAGTACTTCGTATCACGATCCATGATCAGGAAGCGTTTGTCCAACAGGAATCCGTCGAGTACATCAGTCACGTTCTTCGCCATCTGCATCATCCATGCCGTGTTGGGATTCGCCGTGATCCCGCCGAGATAGACCCTGCGGGTCGACAAGTCCATGAATACCAGCACGTAGTACGTCACGAGACCACGCCAACCCCAGACCTCCACGGTGAAGAAGTCCGTCGCTGCCATGGTGTCCCAATGCGCTTTGAGGAACTCAGTCCATGTCGTCCCCTTCGACCGTTTCGGCGCCGGCTCAATACCGTGCTCTCGCAGGATGTTCGCGATCGTCTCCCTTGATATCGAATGGCCGATGTGTTCCATCGCGCCTTGGAGCTTGCTGTATCCCCACCACCGATTCGCCAGAGCAAAACGAACCACCAGTTGTCGAATCCTGTCCGCAATCCGAGGTCGACCGGGCCCACGCTTCGATGAGTAGTCCCACTTTCTGGCGATCAAAGTGTGATGCCACCTCAGGATCGTGTCTGGCTTCACTATCGTGGCGAACTCCCTTAGCAGCTTGCGGCCAAGTAACTTGCCTTTGGCTGCCAGACGACGTCGCTGATCGTCGGTGAACCGAAGCCTCCGCTTGCCGTGAAGCTCGCGAAGAACCCGGATCTCTTCCTGCTGATACTCGATGATCCGAAGTTGATGCTGGTTGGTCCACCCAGTCAGCGTGACCAACAACAGCTGCCATTGAAACATGTTCATGGCGGTGATTGTACTGATGTCTCGGCTACTGGAATCGGCCGAAATAGCGCCAAGCCACGCCATCCCAAACCTCCAAGATGCAACGACTTACAGGTCGGCCGAGTTTTTAGACAGTACGGCCTCCCGCCTAACGGGCGACTCGAACAGTCTTGGAGGGCGGACGGGCTTTGAACGTCCGCACCCGCTCACCGACGCGCCCGTGCCCGCGGCGGCTCACCCGTTGAAACTTGCAGGTGCTTCCCTGAATCGTCCGAAGGAATAACAAATCGTCGGCAGGACTTGCGGTATTCCTCTGCCTTACCGCTGTCGAAGTTCGGAGTGACTATGTCGAGGGTGTTTGTGCTGATCAGTGTCGCCGCCGTTCTCGCGGTCAGCGGCTGCGATTCTGTAACGGTCAAGGGCCGATATCCCACGCCTCGCGATGAAGGGCCGCGCTATCCGGACAATCGGGGTCCGCATGACGGCGACCGAGGCCCGCTTGGCATTCCGCCCGGCCACCTCCCGCCGCCCGGCCAATGCCGAATCTGGTATCCCGACCTGCCGCCAGGTCAGCAGCCGCCGCCAGGCGATTGCTACGATCTCGCAGCGCGCGTTCCGCTGGGCGCGTGGCTGATCAGCCACGATGCGCACAATGCCGAACACATCCGCGTGTCGCACTATCACCCCGAACGCCGGGGCGTGATCATTCGAGTCCGAGTGTACGACTTCGCGACCGGCGAGTTTGTTTTTGAGTTCTGATGCACCGGAAGCGCGGTGAGCGGTCTGCCGAGGCAATCGAGCAACGGGCGATGCTGACGACTTTGTTGCGGTTCATCCGCGAGGTAGGCCAACTGTCGCATGCAAGAGCCGACTAATGCCCCCCTGGGATCGAAGAATGAAGAAAGCATCCCTACGGACACGGCCCCCAGTTGGCGAGGAGGGCGAGGAGGTCGGATGCGCCGACGTTGCCGTTTCCGTCGAAGTCCGACGAGTTGCCGCGATCGGTTGATCTAATGGCTAGTCAGGTGGTTGTCCAGAAGACATGGTCAATGCAATCCGTCCATGGGAACTGGAATATTATCCCCGCTTGACGGACCTCGTATCGAGTCCTCACATTACCAGTACCCGGCTCTACATGATCGGCCGGTACGCCGGCGAACGTCCTGACCACATCGACGTTGAAGCCTTGCGCTGCCGTACCAACAATATCCCACGAATTCGTGTTGTAGTTCCAGAATAAGATTGTGAGTTCCAAACCGGGGGTGTTCGCCGACGATTCGATCGTCACGTCGAGCGAAGCTGGAGAATCGTTTGGCAACGTTCCGTCGAAATCCAACGTGATCGGAGCTTCGGATGGGAAGATTGTGATGCCTAGGTCATGACACAGATCGTTGTCATCCGATGCCAGAACGTCGGCGAGCGTACCGGAATCCAAGAATCCGCGGAACGCATTGAACTCGTCGGGTGTAGTTGTAGTTGCATCGACGAAGGGGCAGTCGGGCAATGCGCTGAAATCCTGCTGTTGGATGTCGCCGCTAGGGCACAGCGTCCACTGATTGCCAGCCCCAAAGAAACTCGCACTCGCCCCATCATCATATGGACTCAACGGTGTGGTACTGAACGACGGGCTTTCCTCAAGCCGGAAGATGTTCTGGTTACTGACTTTATCCTGGTAGTAGAAGATCGAGCCCTCGCCTGCCGGACCGAAGACCGGCGTCCCCAATTCATCCACGATCGTGAGCCGCCAATCATCGGCATCGACGTCAAACTGCCCCGATATATGTCCCTTGATGTTACTCGTCGTCATACTCACGTAGGTCGTGTCGAACGTGTTGATGTTAATCCACCGATCGCCGGCGCCCGGATCGAAACTAGTGTCCGTGTCAAGTCCACCCTGCGCGGAGGTCCATTCGACGAAGGTCAGGATCGCGCCGCTACGGATATCCGACCAAAACGAATCACTGCTCAGTACAACGGTACCGCTTGCACCGCTATCGACACTCTCCCAAGTCATCGACCAGTTGCGCATATCGAGGTGGTCCTCGATAACGACCAATTCGAACCAATCACCTCCGTTAGCAAGAACGCGGCCGAAGAACACATCCGACGCCAAACCTCCGTCCGAATCCATTTTGGCGTCCCCCCCGTTGAGGAATAGATCGTCAGCAACAGCGTTGTACTCATTCAGCACGATGCGCTGACACATCTTACATTCGGTGGCAACGAACTCGTCACGAAGCGCATCGAGGGTCTGATATGTTCGGCAGGAGAACTCATTTGTCCAGTTGTTGAACGAGCCGAAGTTACTACGGGTCCCATCGTCGTACGGACCGCTGGGCAAAGTGGAGTCGCTTGGGTCTTCTTGAAGACGACAGATTTCCCGGTTGTTAACGCTGGTCCCAGAGTAATCAAGCGAGCCCTCACCCGCGGGACCGTATATCACGGCATCGCTGCTGTTGAGGATCGTCAGCCGCCAATCGTTGTTGCCTGTTGTGAAATTGCCCGATCCGTCTCCGCGGACATTGGTCGTCGTTTCGGGGACGTACGTCGTGTCAAAAGAGTTGACATTGATCCACCAGTCGCCGTTACAGGGATCGAAGCTCGTGTCGGTGTCAAGTCCGCCTTCGGCTGTAGTCAATTCGGTAAATGTGATGATCGTTCCGGCGCGGAGATCCGACCACAACATATCTTCGCTCAAGAAAATCGTCCCCACTTTCAAGTTGTTTACTTCCTCCCAAAACAAGCTCCATCCCCTCATGTCGACGTGGTCGGTGATGACGAAGAGCTCGAACCAATTTCCACCGTTTCCGATGATGCGTCCGAAGAAGGTATCTTCCTTTGACGAGCAACCAAACCCCATTGGTCCTTCACATTCATCCAAGTCTGGGTTGCCAATCCATTCGTCGGGCGCAACCGCGTTGTATTCGTTTAAGATCACATCAGCCGCTGTTGCGATGGAGGGATTGAGCGCACAGAGAACGACAAAGGACGGGACTAGACGATGCATGGGCTTTCTCCTGGACTCGCACCTACCTCACGTCAACGGATTCGGCGACCCGGCGGGAAACGCCAATTCCATTTGGTGCTTAGTATGTGGCAGCAGGAGTTCCCTAGATACAACAAATCCCCGAATTTCCCGGTTTTTGAGGCTCTGAGGGTAGTTCCAGGCCGGGGCCGCTGTAGCGAGCGTAGCGGGCGTTTCCGGCCATGGATGGGCCGTCTGCCGGTCGCAAATCAGCAGCCCCGGCAGAAGAGATGTATAAGTCACTTTGAGCATTTTATGTATTTTTCCTAGCAGTTACAGACACATCTGGGCAGATGGCACTTACCCGCCGCGGGTTGCAATGCTGCGCGCAGGTGGCATTGTATGGTCGAGGCATCACAGCGATGAGTTCATCAAACCAAGCCAGGAGCGAATCGGCGCGGATGGCGAAACCGTTATCCGCGAAATATCGGACTGTCGGGTCGATGCTGTGTCGGTACGGCGCCCGCCACTGGCTGCCGTTCTTTTGGGGCCTGGCGGCCGCCCTGATCGTGGTCGCGGCGCGGCTCGCGCTCCCCTGGCCGCTTCGCACGCTGGCGGAACAATGGATCCCGTCCGAAGGCGACCAATCCCCGTTTCTCCTAGCCAATCTCCCGGAAGGCGTGTCCGCGCCCCTGGCCATGGGCGCGGCGTTCTTCGTCGTGCTCCTCATTCTCGGTCTTTTCGATTTCATCGAAAGGATGCACTTTGCCAGGTTTAGCATCGGAACCGTGAAGGACATCCGGGCCGATGCCTTCGCACGAGCGACGCAATCGAAGTCGATCGCTCGCAAGTCGCCTGGCGACCTGGTGGCACGCTTGGTGGGGGACACCGCTCGCTTGAAAGCCGGACTGAAGGGGTTCCTCGTCCATGTCGCGACGAATGTTGTTCTGTTCGTGGGCGTCACCATTGTTTTGTTTGTTCTCAACCCGACGCTCGGCTGGCTATTTTTCGGCGCCGCGACGGTTACGTTGCTCATCACCGCCACCGGCGCAAACTCGGTCTTTCGCACGTCTCTTCAAAACCGAAAGAGAGAGGGCAAGCTCGCCGACACGATCCAGCACAGCTTGCGCAGCCGACCCGACGAGACGCAGTTTCGAAGGCTCAATCGCTCAAGCGGCGAACACGAAGCGTCGGTGACCCGCATTTCCGGCATGGCCACGTGGGCGACCTACATCGTCTTTGGCGGAACCGTGCTCGTTGCGCTTTGGCTTGGCAGCGGCGCCGTCGAAGCCGGTCGGATGACGGCTTCAGACATGCTGCTGTTCATGATGTACGCGTTGATGATGCGCGGCCCGATCGTCCGACTCGCCCGGCAGGGAACTCGTTCAGGTAAGATCTTCGCGGCAGGATATCGCCTCGCTCAGGTCGTCAGCGATCACCGCGAAGTCGATCGGACAGAGGCGGCACTTCCGACTCTTGGTCCTCTTGGCGCCACGCTCCAGTTGATCGGTGTTTCGGTGATCGGCTCAAAGGCACGTCAACGGGAACCGCGGATAGGTCCCATCGATCTTTCAATCAAGGCTGGCGAACGAGTGGCGGTTGTCGGGGATACCGGATCCGGCAAGTCGACGTTACTAAAGACTATGGCGGGGCTGCGAAAGCTCGGAGCCGGCTGCGTTCTTTGGGACGGAATCCGACTCGATGCTTCCCAGGTCCGGAGCTTGGAGACACAGGCCGCGTACATCAGGCATCCTGCGAAATTCCGTCCTCGAAAACTTCGCCGGCTGCTGGCGCGCGGCGACCAAGCGGGAATCACGAATCTCTCCACGAACCTGAGCAGGTCGATCGACTCGATCATCGCGACCCTTCCGGACGGTCTGGACAGCCGCCTGGCTTCATCGGATCTCTCTGCGGGCGAGAGTAGACTCCTGTCGCTCGCTGAGTTTCTCGGTCAAGATGCCTCGCTGCGGCTGATCGATGATCCGGGCGCTGGACTACCGCTCGGCCTCACGGCAGATCTCATCGTTGCCCTGACTAGCTCGAAGATTTCCGGAACTGTTGTCCTGGCTTTGAGCGAGCCAATCGCGATTGATCGATTTGATCGCGTGATCGAACTCCGTGATCGGGTGATTATCTTTGACGGGCCTCCCGGTCGATGGACGCGCGACGACGAATCGCGCTTACATACGCTTCAAACGGCGGAGAGCACCCCATGATGCAGGCCGTCATTCTCGCTGCCGGCAGAGGACGGCGACTCGCTTCGGTGTCCAACGGCACACCCAAGTGCCTCGTGCGCGTGGGCGGCGAATCGCTCATCGAACGGCAACTCAAGACTCTTCAGCATCTGGGTATCGATCGCATCGGCGTCGTCGTCGGCTACCAGCATAAGAAGATCCGCGCTGTTCTCGGCGATCGGTGCGATTTCATTCTCAACGAACGATTTGACGAGACGAATAGCCTCTATTCTCTCTGGCTCGCCCAACATTGGGTAACCGGATCATTTGCCCTCATGAACTGCGATGTCCTTGCGCATTGCGACATTTATCAAAGAGTGATGGCCGCCCACGGATGCGCCCTTGCATTCGACAGTTCATCCGGGAACGATGATGAGCACATGAAGGTGCATGTCCGAAACGAAGTGGTGCACGCGTTGGGCAAGAAACTGCCAACCGACCGTGTCGACGGCGAGAACGTCGGCATTCTGAAGTTCGACCGCATCGGTGCCCGCCTGTTGTTCCAGGAGGCGGACTGGTTGATTCGTTCCGGCGCCGAACTGGGCTGGGCGCCCGCCGCCGTCGACAGATTAGCCCGACAGGTTCCCATTCGCGCTGTGGACATTACCGACCGTCCATGGACCGAGATTGATTTCCCGGGCGATCTTCGGGTCGCGGCGCAGGACATCTTGCCGGCGATTATGCTCGACGGCTTGCCATGGCTGGATCGCAAGACGACTCCTCCCGCCGTGCCTGTTTCACCCGTGCAAGACCCAACCGGCGCGAACGGCGCTTCTATGCCGGCACGAGTCCTGCCGTGAGAGTCTTATTCTCCGGATATGCCCACGTTCACTTCGTTTGTTTCCGACCGCTCTACGAGCGCCTCGTCGCGCTCCCGGATATCGAGCTCTTTGTGTCCGGGGGGTTGCGCGAAAAAACGCCCGACGGTTATGTGTACGACGTGCAGGCCATGTACGCGCCGTTTGGGATCCCACAGTCCCGCATGTTGACGGTTGACGAGATTGCAAACGAGGATTTCGATATTCTCTTTGCGGCGAATTCGAAGCTGATTCTGCCGCGACGGGTGAACACACGGATACAGATTTTTCACGGCATCTCCTTTCGGAACCGTGCGGTGAGGCCGGAGAACATGGCGTGTGACCATTATTTCATGGTCGGGCCATACATGAACCGGAGGTTTGTAGAAGCCGGCCTCTTCCGAGACAACGACGCCCGGGCAGTTCCCATCGGGTTCATGAAAACGGATCGCCTGATCAACGGCGATTTGGATCGCCATGCGGTGCTTGATCGGTACGGGCTTGATGGCACCCGTCCCATCATTCTCTACGCCCCGACCGGACAGAAGCACAATTCACTTGAGAAAAACGGCAAACAGGTCATCCGTGCGTTGAAGAGCACTGGACTCTATCATCTGCTTATCAAGCTGCACGATCATCCGAAGAAGAGAAAGATCGATTGGCGCGATCGCCTCCGCAAGTTTGAAGATGATCGGTGCAAGGTCGTCCATGAGCTTGACGTGATTCCGTTGCTCTTTAGCGCAGATCTCTTGATAAGTGACGCGTCCTCGGTCACGAACGAATTCGCATTACTGGATCGGCCCATGATCTATCTCGACGTGCCGAGGCTTCTGGAACGCGCTCGAACCGTAAACGATTCGATGCTTGATCTCGATCGCTGGGGTCGTCGCGGGGGGATCGTCGCCCGGGACGGGGATGACATCGTCGCCTTGGTGGAATCTTCCTTGGGCGATCCGAAGACCCACTCCGCTGAACGACATGCGATGGTGCAGGATCTCTTCTATAACCCGGGCGAGGCCACATCGGCCGCTATGAACTGGCTGGGGAGACAATTCGGGGTCGGAACCGAGCGCCAGCTTGGTGCTGCGAGGTAGGGTATGCGCGCCTCCAACGAGACTAGGCTCACACGTGCGACATCATCGACCAGGTCCGAGGTTGAACAGCCGTCGTCTGGCGATCCTGTTCTCGCCGGAGTTACATCGCTGCGCGAACCGAGCGTACTCTTGGAGGCCGTCCGGAAAGCATGGCAAGCGGTGGGTGAGCCGGCGACGGTACGTACCGCCAAGGTCGTTCAGGTTCACTACAAGCCGTATAAACGAGCACGTCTGGTTATCGCGATGGCCGTAGCCGAACCGGGCGCCGCTGAACCGACGATGACGCAGCACTTGTTTGTACAGGTTTGCCGGACGGCTGCCCATGCACGCGGTCACCTCGAAGCCGCCGATGCAAGACACGCGTTGAAATGCGCCGGGCCCGCCGTCTTCCTCCTGCCCGACCAGCGGGCGGTTGCGTGGTCGCTGCCCAATGCGCCCGAGTTTCGAGCGGCCAAGGTCGGCCTTCGCCCCAAGAAGCTCCGCAAGCTCCTTAGGAAGCTCGCCAGAAAGCAGGATCTCTGCCCGGACGTGGTTCCGAGACGACCGGCGCTTCCCCAGCTCTTACGCTACGTGCCGCGGTGCCGGGCGTTGTTCCGGCTGGCTCCAGTTCCGCGTCTGACCGAGGCGCACTTGTACATCAAGGTCTACGAGCCGCGCGCCTTCAAACGCGCCAGAAAGAATCTAAAGATCATCAACCGCGCGGCATCACAGCAGAAGCTGGACTTCGTGGTGCCAAGACTGGTTGTGTCAAGCTCGCGCCGCCGGGCACTGGTGATGGACACTGTTCCAGGCGAGCCCTTCACGACACTCGTCAACGCGTCTCAGACAGACGGGTACGGACGAGTTGGGCGAGCGATTGCGTCGTTGCACGCCTCCGATATCGCCCCGTTCGTTTCCTGGACACCGGTCGGCGAGCTGAAGGCCCTCGCTCAGGCGATGCGTGATGTGAAAGTGGCGCTTCCCCACCTGGCTCAAAAAATCGATGAAACGTCGGCTGAGTTGAACCGACGAAGACCGCGAACCTCGTCCGCTGAACGAGTGCCGCTGCACGGTAATCTCTTTGGTGATCAGCTGCTCGTGGCCGACAACCAGGTAGGACTGGTCGATTGGGATGATCTGTGCTTCGGAGACCCGATGTTTGATCTTGGTCGATTGCTCGCTCATCTGCGCTTTCTGGCGATTCGCCGCGTGCAGAGTGGCAACACTGTCGTTAGCGGATTCGCAGAGCTGCTTGCCGCCTACCGCTCACGGCGCGATGCCGAGATCGAATGGCGCCGTCTGGAGTGGCAGACACAGGTGGCGTTGTTGATGCGCGCGAAGATCTCAGCCCTGCGACCCTTGACGACGAACTGGAAAGAAGAACTCACTGATACTTTGACGCTGGTGCATCACTCGCTCAAGAGTGGTTTGGATTGGGTGCGCACCTTGCCCGACTCAATCCGCTTGGTCGCAAATCTTCCGCCGAACCCAGACTAAGACGATCTCAAAAACTCAGCCTCCTTCTATCGCGACGAGGGGCGGGTCTGAAATGCATGGACGATCCAGTACGCTTCAAGCAGGCAGGTGCGAGTTGGGTCGAAATGTGCGCATGATTTGCAGACTCCCTGGCCCTATTCGTTTCGATCAGCCGGGAAGGCAGACTCGCTAGACACTACCAGAAGAGTGCGGTTATAAGAACCTAGATACGACCGAGTGCATGAGAAACAGAAGTCGCCTGCAAATTTGTACAGCGCCTACTTTCCAATGAGCGTTCGCCGGTCGATTGATTGGTATGGTAACACGGGAGGTATCGGCCGTCCGCGCAAACTCGAGCCGACACCTGGACCGCCAATACCAGTGCAGCGAAGCAACTGCACAATGGCTGCTAAAAAAGCAACTGGAGCTGTAACCGGAGCACGATCTGGCCCTCCTCGCCTTCCCGATCCGCCCGCCAACCAGCACCAGAGGAGGCCCAGAGATCGCCCACTTCGTTGAACCCATAGGCGAGGTCGGTGGTCCACTTGAGGTTGTGCTCGTGCCAGTAATAGTTCACGCCGATCGCGGCAACGCTCAGCTCCTCCGCCTCACCGTCGGCCTCTCCCCAGAGATACTGACCAAAGACTTCCAGTTCATCGGTGACGAACAACCCGCCTTGGGCCACAACCCCGAGTTGATCGCGGAAAGGCTCGCCTTCCACGTCGATGTGATTCCCGACGATCGCGGCAAAAAGATTGGCGCCGCCGAATTCGATCGAGACGTCCGCTGTCCATCTCAAGAGAGACGCATTCTCGTCACTTAAGTCATTGCGATCCTCCTCCATATACAGGACACCCGCCCCCACTTCCGCAGCGGGTTCGTCGTCCGGGAAGCTCGTGAAGTCCTTGAGTCGCTTCCAGCTTCCTTCCAGAAGGAGCTCCAGCCGCGCCGTAGCAAGCCAGTTCTGATCGCCCAGAAGCTCGGTGCTGCTATCCATGAAGGCAGCATTGAGGCGCATTGTGTCCGTCTCGTAGGTCGTCGCTAGACCTGGCGCGCGCTCTTGTCGGAATGTTCTGGCGATCAATGAGCGCTCCGCAAGAAGCTGGCGCTTGCTCGATACCGCTTCTTCACGGAGCAGCGGCGAGCGGAATCGACCGACTCGGATTTGCAGATCTTCCATCGGTTGGGTCTTGATATACGCATTCTGGAGTTCGAAGTCGCCCGTCCTGCGGTTGCTTGCGAGAAGCGTTGAGAACGAAACCCTGGGCCCGGGAAGCTCGCCGTCCACCGAGATCTTCGCTCGTCGAACTTCAAATCCGCTGCGCGTGTTGTCATCCGACCCGTCTTTCTGGTGACTCAGGACGTACCGCTGTTGAATGTAACCGGAGACCTGGAGCTTGAAGCCGCCATCGGCGCTGGTCAGGAAGAATCCGTCGTCGTAGCCGGCCGTGGCATCAGTCTGAAGCAGGCTGGTCCGTTGATCAACGTCGTTGAGCACGTCCGTGATCAATCGCCGAATCTCCGCGGCCCGCCGATCGTTCATCCAGCGCTTTGATTGATCCACGGCCAGTCGGTCCAAACTCCGTTGCATCTCCTCCACCCGCCGCCGAAGCTCTTTATCTTGTTCTGTCGGGACTGGGTCGGCTCGATCCTGCGCTCTGTGCGATTCCTGGACGGTGGAGGGACCGGACGGTGGCGATGCGATGCACTCAGGGGCACTGATGATCAGCGCCGACCATGCGAGCCGCCAAGCCCAGCGCGGGGGGTAGGAGTAATGACGTGGCAGCACCACTGAGAGGCTCATACGCCACGACATAATACAGATTTTCGCGGATGGCGCGGCGACCAACGTACAGCAGGCAGACGAGCGACTAGGTTCTTTGACCTAGTTGTCGTCATGAGAACCGAGTCAAGGACGTATTCGCCTACGGACTCGGCCCCCAGTTGGCGAGGAGTGCAAGGACATCGGATGCGCCGACGGTTCCGTTGTCGTCGAAGCTAGTTCGTTGTCGTCCAGAAGACATGGTCAACGCAATCCAGCCCTGGAAATATGAATATAAAGCTCACTACACGAACTTCATATCGAGTCCTCACTTCACCAGTACCCGCCTCTACATGATCCGCCGGAACGCCGGCAAACGTCCTGACCGTATCGGCGTTGAGGGATTGCGTGTCCGTACCAACAACATCCCAGGAATTTGTGTTGAAGTTCCAGAATGAGATTGTGAGTTCCAAACCGCCAGTGTTTGCCGACGATTCGATCGTCATGTCGAGCGAAGCTGGAGAATCGTTTGGCAACGTTCCGAAGAAATCCAGCGTGATCGGAGCTTCGGCTGGATTGAGTACGATTCCTGGGTTGTGACACAGATCGTTGTCATCCGCTTCCAGAAGGCTATCCAGATCACCGGAGTTGTAGAATCCGCGGAAAGCATCGACGT
Organism: uncultured bacterium; assembly: GCA_965369945.1. Classification (GTDB taxonomy): domain Bacteria; phylum Planctomycetota; class Phycisphaerae; order Phycisphaerales; family SM1A02; genus JADFNO01. The sequence goes on from CBDUST010000037.1 coordinate 16,818, forward strand.
CGTAAGGTGTAATTGCTTCGCCGGGCGCGACCGAGAAGTTCAGGCGTCCGGCCCCGAGCAGGCCGGCGTATTCTGGGTTCATCGGATCCAGGTCGGCGGCGGCATCGCCGAGGGTTTCCTTGATGGCCTCGGGTGACGCGGATGGGTTGATTGCCTTGAGGAGCGCCGCCGCGCCGGAGACGAACGAGACCGACATGCTCGTACCTTCCCACTGGCCGTACTCGTTATTCGGGACGCTACTGACGATGTCGGTACCGGGGGCACTGATCGAGACGTGATCACCGTAGTTGCTGAACTCGCTCTTGTGATCGTCTAGATCAGTTGACGCTACGCCGATGGTGTTCGAATCGGCTGCGGGATCCAGGGCCGGCTCTTGTTGGTCGAGATTGCCGGCGCTCGCGACGATGACAACGCCTGCGTCGTAGGCATACTGGATGGCGTCTTCAAGAATGTCGTGTTCATCCGGCATCGCCAGACTCAGGCTGATGACATCGGCGCCGTTTTCGACCGCGTAGTAGATGCCCTGGGCGACGCGGAACGAACTGCTTATTCCATCGCCGTTGAGAACTTTGATGATAAGCAGCCCGGCGTCGGGGGCCACCCTGGCCAGGATCCCAGCCATGAAGGTGCCGTGACCGACCATCTCGTCGACAGAGCCGTCGCCGTCATCATCCTCACTGTTCCCGACGTCCGAGGTATCAGTATTGCCATCAACGAAGTTAAAGCCGCCGGGGACGATGTGGCCGACGAGTGATTCGTGGTCGGCTTCAGCGCCGGTGTCCAGCAGCGCGACGACGATCCCGTCGCCGGTGGAAATCTGATGGGCGGCTTCCAGCCCAATCAGACCCCAGGCGTATTGCTCGGTGTAGGCAGACGGGGCGACGTTAAAGTAGAAGCTTTCGCTCTGCCCCTCGGCCGTCTCGCCCTTGTAGTTGAGTTCTGCCTCGACGACGCGCGGGTCGTTATCATCGTCGAACCATTGCTCGAGCTCATCCTCGTCCCAGTAATCGGGAAGTTGAAGCAAGTACAAGCGCAGTCCATCGTCCGGGTCCGAGACGTCGATCTCGATCGAGCCCAGCGTGGTGGTGCCGTATTCGTCGTTGATCTCATTGATGTCGGCGCCAACCACGAGCTCGACGATGGCCTGATCCGACATGATGTCATCACCACCAGCCAGGGCCGCGCTCATGGGCGCTGCGGCTGCAAGGAACCCGAGGAGGATGGCAAAGAGACGATAGTTTGTTGGTCGTTTCATGGTATTCCCACCAGGACAAGAGGAGCCCAGAAGACGGGATGAGGGCGCGTCTTCAGCATCTCGCACTGGGCGGATCTCAATGCGGCGGGGAGCGTCATTCTCCTGCCTCGGCTGCCATTATGCCATAGTTGATAGAGGTTAGCCACTGTTATCTTGGCAGTATCGTCGTTGAGCGTCCAGAGGCTCATGACCAGGGCTGAGGCCCCGGCAGCGACGAATCCCCGAATGATGCCGATCAGCTCATCCGCTTGGCCGATCACCGCCGCCGCGGTATCGCATCCGCTGAGTACGACCAGTGGTGCGTTAAGCTGAAGACTATATAGATCGCGCACCGTCATCCAACCATCGGCGAGTTTCAGGCCGGATGATAGCGGGGCATCGGGGGTGAACCGGGCATGGCATGCGAGGTGGACGATGGTGGCATCGCGTGCTGCGGCTGCGAGATTTGCTTTGGTGGCGGATTCGCCTACAAAGAGGTGTGCGTTCCCCAATGTCTGCGCAACACAGCGCACTTCCTCGTCGATATGCGGGGCGATCTCGTCGGCAAAGCCGAGCACGACGTGGAATTGCTCACGGTGCGGTTGAGATTGTTGTGACGGCAGCTTCCCAAAGTATTGAAGCAGACTCGCGCTCGGTGAGTACGAAATCTCGTACTCCTCGATGAGATACCGCTCGCCATCATGCAGCGCATGGAACGGCACAGCATGTAACGGACCATGAGGGACAATGATCAGCTTGTTTGCATCATGCAGCGCGCCAGCGAGAGGTTCGATGAGGATCGCGTAGAGGTCCGCAAGCTCCCGCTGGGCGTCTCGGATCAGCGTCGTATCGCTGTCCAACGACCCCCCAGCCACTTGCGCCACAGCCCGTCCGATCTGAAATTGCAGCAGTTCGATCTGTTCGGAAAGATCGGCTAGCGGCGCAAGACCTGTGAAGGTCTGCATCGAGTTGGCTCGCACCACGAAACCGATCAATCTGTCATTGGCGATGAAGTATTCGATTAACGCGGTGGTCGGATCGAGCACCTGTTGAGTCGTCGCTAGATCGATCGAGGGCGCGAACACGCCTCCGAGCCCGCGCGTTGCTGCGATTCGTCCTTCGAGTGTTTGCAGTTTTCGTTCGGTCTGCTCGACGCGCTCTCGCCATCGTTGCATTGTCTCAAGACCACGATCCGGCGTGGCCATGTCTTCGACCCTGCTGTAGAGCGCGTTGAGTTCGCCATGGAGCTGGGCGATTTGCTTGAGTAGTCTCGTAGCTGTTGGATCATCCGACTCGTTGCCCGGCAATGCATCGACGTCAATCGCGCCGGCTACCAGATCAAGAAGCGCCCGGCTCTTAGCTTGTTCGACCGTGCAAAACGCTTCTTCAGCTGCGGGTTTGTCACCGTCGGCCAGTAGCGTTGCTACCAAGTCTTCATAAACATCAGCGCGTTGACCAAGGAAGGCGGCTCGCAAGCGTTCGGCTTGCAACGATCCTCGCAGCCGTTCCACTTGATTGGCAGCCGTGCGGAGATCTGATAGAGCCTCGTCGCAGCGCTGCTGAGCGAGTCGAAGCTTGGCGCGGGTGTGATGCAAATCAGCGAGCAGTGGCGCAAGATTGTACTGCTCAGCTACATCAATCGCTGCCTTCAGAAGCCTTTCGGTTTGACTCAGATCGTCGCGTGAAAGTGCATTGATGGCGAGGTAGTGGCGAACCACCGCTTCCTCGGCCGGTTGATCGTGCAGTAGCGGTAAGGCTTGGTTGAAGAAATCGTCAGCTTGCCCCAGATCACCGCGCGACATGGCTATTTCACCCTGAACGAGCCGAACCCGCGCATACCCGGCATCATGTTTCAGTGAACGAAACGCAGCGACGGCCTGAGCGAGCGTCGCGTCCGCCTCATCGTTCCTCCGGAGCCGGTGCAATGTCAAACCTAGCCCAGTGCGAGCCCGCGCTGCCTCGAACGTTAGGCCATGCTCGTCGAGTCTTGGTATCGCGTCGGAATAGGCCTGGAACGTTTCATCGATTAACCCGGACCGAGCGAGCGCCTCAGCTTGTTCAGCTTGAAGACGTGCGACGCGCGCCAAATCGCTGTCAGCGCCCTGGGCTTCAAAGTGACGTCTGGCCAACTCAAAGTGATACAACGCACCGCCTAGCCTGCCTTGGCGACTCATCAGATCCGCAAGATTCCCCTCAACAAGAGCAGCGGCGCGCGTGACGCCGGCAGTTTGAAAGGATTGAAGCGCTGTCCGAAAGGCTTCCTCCGCTCTTGAGAACTCATTGAGATCCAACAGCGCCTCGGCACGGTTGCTATCGAGTTGTGCTGCGCTCATTGGATTAGATGCGAGTGCTGCCTTGGCGCGATCAAAGTGCTCAAGCGCCCTGGCTGGTTCGTTGCGTACCCGATGGGCCACGCCCAAGTTCGCATCGGCTTTGGCGGCCCACTCAGTCTCACCTTCAGCCAGGAATGCTGTGCGTGCCGCTTCGCCTGCCTCTATCGACTCGTCACAGCGCCCAAGCCGATCGAGCACCTGCAACATCGACATTCGCGCCTTCGCTGCGGCGATTGAGTCGCCTACTTGCTCGGCCAATTCGATTGATTCGTGGAATGTTGCGAGCGCTTCCTCAAGACGATTGGCATAGGCCAACGCTTGTGCACGCGCTCGGTGAGCCTGCGATCGAACGCGTTGCCCGGCGAGCGTGTCACTGAGTTCAACCAGGCATTGCGTTGCGCTCAGTGCACGGTCCAGATCAGCGATCACACATCGGCCCGCCTCTTCGATTAGATCGGGAAGAATGTCATCGGCGTTCCCCGTTTCCAAGATATCGCGCGCCCGCTCGCCCGGTCGTAAGGCAAGCAGATTCGACAACAATTGCGCGATGTCCAGCGACGACTTATCTTCCAATGCCGGCCTATCCGATCTGGAGGTTCGGAGCAATCATAGCTTCATCGCCACATCGCACCGCCAGATCGTACGTGCCGCCGTCGGAATCAATCTTAAAACGCCCGTACTGGTCCAACTCAGCTACAGCGAGTGCATCCGTAGTTCCGGGCGTGAGTAGAATTACGGATCCGAACGCGCCTCCCTCTCTATGTTGCTCCGGCGTGACTTGACCTCGCACACGCCAAGCTTTGTGTGCAACACGCTCGGCCGGCGAAACGCGCAACTCCACGCGTCCCATATCGCTGTCATACGTAAGTTGATAGTCCGAGGTCCCACCACGAAAACCCGCCAACGCAGGCTGCGCGCGGCTATCAAATATCAACTGCGCTACGCGATGTCCAAGCTCCTCCAACCACGCCAACGGCCCGGATTGTTCGTCAGTCGCTTCTGCTCCGGAAAACGCCATGACGGTGCGTTTGATCATCGCGATGGAAGGCGCCTCAGTGTCATCAGTGCGCATCGTCTCAAGAACGCAGCGCACCTTGGCGACATAGGCGGTTGCTTGAGGTGAGCCGGTGAGATACGACTCGGTGGCGGTCGCTTCAGGATCGGCCAAATCGCCCACGGCGTACAGGATCAGTTGCTCATCAGTGATCGGCTTCTGGGTCATGGCAGAATGGCCCTTTCATCTATACATGTGTCAACACACACCGGCTAGATACATGTTTTTCCGCTAGATTTGGCCGTGTCCGTAGGATCGAACGCTCAGAACACCTCGTCTCCATCCATCCGTTGCAGCACCTCCATGAGCTTCTTGAGGCAGCGTGCTCGTGTTGGGCCGATGCTCCCCACCGGCATGTTCAACTGCCTTCCAATTTCCGCATATGAAGCCTCAGCCGGGCTGAGATACAACACCGACAGAAGTTGCTCGCATGACCCGCCCAGGCGCTGCAAACCCTGGTGAACGAGGTGTTGCCGCTCCCATTTGATGACCTTTTCCGGCGCGGGATCGGTGGCATCAATCGGATCCGGATAGGCTGTCGCAGCGCTGCTCCTAGATCGTTTGATCCACCGCCGACACGCACGGTGGGTCGTGGTGATAAGCCACTTCGGCAAAGCGGTGGGATTGCGAATTGATGCGAGTTGCTTGACCAGGTTTGCAAACACATCCTGGAAAATGTCCTCGCTGGCTTGCGTGTCCAGTCCGTACCGCCTGGGGATGGAGAACACCAGCCGTCCGTTCCGCGTGATCAGCTCCGACCACGCTGCTTGGTCGCCATCCAGACAGCCCTGAATCACCGCCAAGTCAGGTTGCTGTTTCCAGCCGTGGCCAGTTGATTCTGATTCAGAAGATTTTGCACTTGCCTTGGGTGGAGTCATTCTTGCTCCATGCGTCTAGAACCCTTGATCTAGTCAACCGATTGTAGCTCTTGATTCGTTCCTGGCAGATGCGTTTGGTTGCTTTCTGAAGTCGACGCACTCGTTTGGCAAGCTCGTCCAGATGAGTTTGAGTCACACGAAAGGCGCCGTTGTAGCGGCCGTGGATATAGGCGGCGTTGAGCAGACCGAAGAGACGACAGTCTCCATTCGCCGTTGTTTGGCCAAGGAGACCGAAGAACGCCGGCGCCAGGTTGGAGACCCTCCTTTCAAGTCGCCTGAGATTGTGTGATCTTGACTGGTGACCGGTGAAGACGATCAATACCCCCGTATAAAGGAACTCGGCAGCCTGGTGAAGCTCAAACGCCGCCCGTCGGTACCGACCTCGTTCCACGAACAGCTCAAAGGCCCGAAGACTGTCAGAGGCACTTCGACACCACCATCGCAAGGCACGCCGTGCCGCGATCTGTCGCTCAATCGGATCGATGGATCGACACCGTGCCAGTTGGATACCTCCAGACCGATGAAGGATGATGCCTCGGCGCTTGATGTCGCTGAAGAAGGCGCTGCCCGAGCGAAGCTGATTGTTGACCTCGAAACGAGACTTCGTAAGAAAGCTCAACTCGATTCCGTTGCTCGACTCGGGATCGGCACGGAAGCGCTGCATGATGGTCTGCCAAACCTCGAGGCGGCGAGCGAGCTTGCACTGCTCGATGACGACCAACAACTCGTAGTCGGGCGTGTAGAAACCGTTGTCATGTACTGACTTAGTTGAACAGCCATTTACCTCGCCGCGCGCATGCGCGCCAAAGAGCACGATCATCTCGGGGTCGGCCAGATCAGCGGCGCGCCTCAACTTGCGGCCGAATCCGAACACTTTGCCTGAGGCGCGCGTGTCCTGAAACGCATCACGGATGTAATGAACAACGAGCGTGAGATCATTGCGCCGGGAATCCGAGAGATGACGAAGTGACGTTCGCACGTGTCCAGTCCTGCGGCACATACAGGACTAAACCGGTTGAAATAGCAAGCGCTCAGCGGCTGGAATCACCGCGAATTCCCGAGATCGCGTTTGGGCGGAGATGCCGAATGGTGTTGGCGGCGGGCCGGGCGGGATATGAGCGGATCGGCGGCGGTAAGCAGCCGATACGCACCTCTCCAATCTCGAAG
>CBDUST010000038.1:0-23452 GCA_965369945.1 uncultured bacterium
GCCGAGTAATATCGGATCATTCGAAGATGGTTCAGCGCCCAACGAAACATCGCTTATGAGGATAACTTCGTTGAGCCGTCTCCGTCAGTTGCGGCCGGCTCGATGGGGTGGCCGTGTGCGATTCTTCGTGCCTCGGCAGGAACCGGCCGGCCGCATTCCGGGCAACAGGCTTCCTCGCCAAGTCCGCGAATGTCGTAGGCACATCCCGGACACACCCCGCGCGAGATCCGGTCGCGTTCACGCACTTCCCTGGGTTCGCGCATCGCACGATCCGTGCCACGCGCCAATGCGAGTGTTACGACGATACCGATGCATGACAAGCCCCACCATGCAACTATGTTCCCTACCCATCCAAAGAGCCGGAAGCCGAGGGGCGGCAGCCGGCCTTCCCAAGCGTCAATAGCGCTCCAGTCTTGAGATTTGTATATCGCTTCTTCTAGTAGGGCAACGTCTACATAGACACCGATTGCACCGGAACCACCCCTAGCTGAACCTGCGCTCCCGATCCAGATATCACCTGGAAAGAGCGTCGTTCCGCATCTGTGGATTCTTGAACGGAAGGGCCAGCCACTTCCTTCTGTCACGATGTCCAGCTGAATCACTCCCGGCGCGTAGTGACGAGCGTGGGAAAGCGCCTGCGATGTAAGCGAACGACGTCCTTCCTCATCGATATGGAGTTGCCCCTCAAATATTGGGTACCAATGGGTCGAACGATAAAGTGCCTCCGTAAGCCACGTCGCGGGCCATGCTAGGATGAATGCAAGGGTTAGCGTGATCTTGCGCTGTCGTGATAGGAAAGCGAGGCTCATGCGTCAATCATGATGGGAAGGTCGGGGTCAGCTCGAAAGTAACAAATAAGAGCGATGCGCACACCCCGACCGCGAATTGATTCGCAGCAGCTACGTCGGTGGATGCAGTCGGAATTACCTTCGGTCAGCCCAAAACTCGCGCAGCCTGGCAAGAGCCTCGTCACTATCAGCGATCTCGGTTGATCCATCACGCGGGCCGTCAAACAAGTCATCATCAAGCGAACCGTCCAGCTCATTGAGCCAATGCTTCGTCACGCGCAACGCCTGCGGACTCTGCTGCGTCAGTTGCTTGCACATTGAGATTGCTTTGGCAAGTACTGCTTCGTCATCGTTTACGAGATGATGCACGAGTCCTTTACGATGCGCGGTTGTGCCATCGATCAATTCCCCGCCCATGAGCAATGATCGCGCAGCACCGGATCCGATCGCCTGTTGGAGGACGGTGATGTTCACCGCCGGCGAGACGCCGAGCTTGTGAACGGGATATCCGAACTTGGTCGTCGCCGAGGCGATGACGATATCGCACGCTGAAACCATCGCGCATCCGCCTGCGATCGCGGCCCCGTGAACCGCTGCGACAACAACCTGTGGCAAACGGCGCAACGTGCGAATCGTCCCGCTCAGACGATCGATGTACTGCGCCATCAACGTTGGATCATCGATCGCTGCGCCAATCTCAAACCCCGCGCAGAACGACTTTCCATTGCCCCGAAGCAATAGCACGTGGATGTCATCACGCGCCGCAACACTGTTCAGCGCTTCATCAAATCCATCGAACATCGCAATGCTCATGGCATTACGCCGATCCGGGTCACTCAGCACGATCGTTGCAATCGAGTCTTCGAAACCGAGTTGAACTACATCGGATGACATATGTTTGCCGCAGCTCCTAGAAATCCAGCACGAACGCGCCGTAGATGGAGATGTCATCGTGCTCGATGCCCGGATCGGTAACGGATTGGTGTTCGTGCGCCAAGCCGAGCTTGAGACTTAGACTCTCGAAGGTGTTGAGACTCAACACCCACTCGGCGTTGGTGACGACGCGGAACTCCCCGTTCTCTTCGAGGTTGGGGAAGAAGGTAGAGCTGGCGGCCAATCGCTGATGCTTCGTGACTTGCCAGACAAGATTGCCGCCGAGGATACCTTCCGGTTGGATGCGCTCGTTCATCGACCCGAATTCTCGGCGCAGTCCTATTCCTGCGCGGGCGTGCAGGTCAAAGATATCGATCGCGTTGCCGTTCGAATCAAAGTCGTTGATATTGATGAGGTGATATCCCACGCCGCCGCCGCCGGTCAAACGGGTTTCCCACGATTGGAACTCGTCAAAGTCGTACCGCGTCTGGGCGAAGTAACTCCAGCGCGACGGCGGTATGGGCCATTCGGTTAGCAGTCCGGCTGTGAGTTTGTTCTCCGATCGATCACCTCGGCTGGTGCGAAGCGAGTATCGGCTGTCGAAGGTGTATTTGTCATATCCCCGATCGCGCACGGAGTTGAGCGCGAGCAGGACGTTGGCGTCTTCGGTGTTCCCCTCATGTGCGACGAAGCCGAGCTCGAGCTTGGAGTTCCATCGCGGATTGGATGAAGCCTTAGGTGTTGTTGGTGGTACGGGTTTTGATTCGGGCGGTCCGTCGTCCTTCGCCTCATCTGTGGGGGCCGTCGGTGGCGATTCTGCTGACACCGGCGGCAGATCGTCCACGTGCTCGACCGCATTTCGCGGAATCTCCAGGCGGCCGAGGATGGGGTGATCGAGCACTAGCCGATCAGCGGTGCTCTGGATGATCTCGCCTCGCAGCACCTCGCCTGTAATCAGCTCGATCTGATCAGCTTCACAGATTCCCACCGGTAGCAACACAAACAGCACAAGCCATATTCGCACGATTGAACCTCGCAGGTAAACTGAATAGGAACACGACCCAACTCGGCCGATCGTATGCCGGTTGGGAATCCGTCTACACTACCGGCGACGAAATAACATGCTGCAGACAAGGAACAAGTCGTATCAGATGTGTATGGGCTCATCGCGGCGTGATTTGGGCGATGTTGGCTGACTTGGGCGAGGCGATCTCACTTCGCCACAACAGTTGTGGGTTGGGATCATGAACGATCAGGACAAAAAGGAACCCGATCTCTATCCGATCCAGGACCACAGCGAGGGCGATCCTCCCAGCCAGGATCCAGCTAGGCGGCCCGCCCACATCGAGCGGCCGGACGATGTCGAGCCGATGGAGCTGGAGGCCGAGAATCAGCCGCGTGAATCGGCGCACAAGGATGATGCGGCGAGCGACTCCGATGAGCCTGCCAAGTCGAGTGTGAAAGAACTTGATGTATGCCCGAATTGCGGGGCGCCGATGCGCGAGGGCAACCGGATCGTTTGTCTTCGTTGTGGATTTGATCTGAAGACGTTGCAAGTCTTGAAGACCGAGACGGGCGCGCAAACAGAGCAGGAGGACGAGGAAGAAGACAAACCGCCGGAGCCGCTGAGCCTCCCGGGCCGAGGCGATTACTTGGTCCCGGGGATTATGGCTGGGCTCAGCGTGCTGTTGATTTCGATCGGGTACTTCGCGAATGCCGACGGTTTTCACCTTCAGGCGGGGGACGATCCTCTGGTCGATCCCGCTGCAGCAGATCGCTTTGCGCAGTGGGGAGAGTATCTGGCCTACCTTGTGTTGGGTTCAATGTGCGCTCTGGCAAGTCTGTTCATCGTCGCACGATTGAATGAAAGGCCCTTCGGCGATTGGCGACTCGGCATGGTGCGCACCGTTGGAATCATCGCCACGGTGTTCTTGGCCAAGTTCCTCGATCTGGGCGACGGTTTCTTTGAGCTCAGTGTCGAGTGGATCTTGCACGGCGGCATCTTCGTCGGGCTGTCGATGTTTTTCTTTCGTTTGATGCCGCGCGACGCCGCGACCGCCGGGCTCACTGCGCTGCTCCTGGTCTTGGCGTTCCGGGGGCTGGCTGCCATCATCACGTGACTCAACGGTTCAATTCACGAGCACAGATCACATTCCGGGGGCGAGGGCGCTAATCGAGCGCTAGAACTTTGATGCGGATTGTGAGGTTGGTGTTGGGCGGGACTCTGCCGTCACCGGATCCGCCGCGACCCCAATGAAGATGAGGCGGGCAGTCGATCGTCTTTGATCCGCCGACGCGCATGCCGATGACTGAGTCGTTGATCCCCTGAATGATGGTGGGTCTCTTCGTACTGGCGAGGAACTTGAATTCCGTATCTTCCAGCAGCTTTTTGCCGCTGGGAAGCATCACGCAGTAACTGATCGTCGCCACGCTGCCATCTCTGACGAGCCGGCCGATGCCGGGGGTTTCCGCGACAATCTTGATTGGCGTAGCCGTGACGGCGAGATGGACGGAATTGTCGCAGCCGATCAGTGACAGCATCAGCGCGGCGCCGATCAGGATGATCGAGTTCGAGCGTTGCATAACAGTGTTTTCGGCGCTTTTAGATTCGGTCTTTGGCCGAAGCCGTAAGTGCGGCAGTAACCGCCGGCACGCCTGCCGCGGTTGCCCCAGGTGGGATATCTCCAACGGCCACGGCGCCAGCGCCAAGCGTCGCTCCGGCCCCGATGTGTAGACCTGGGAGGACCGTAGCGTTGATACCGATCAGCACCCCGGGGCCGAGTTTAGCGCCTCCGCCGAGCACCGCACCGGGAGCAATGTGACCGAACGGGCCAACCTCGCAGTCGTGTTCGACGATCGCGCCGCTGTTGACGATTGCTCCACGGAGAATCACGGCTTGCGCATTGACGATCGCGCGCGGACCGATGAAGCTGCCTACTTCCAGGTGGGCCGATGGTGAAACAATCGCCGAGGGATGAACAATAGCATCGGCGACCACATCACCGGCACGATCCAACCATTGACGTCGCAAATTAGAGTCACCAACCGCGGCATGCGCCGCTGCGCCCCGGTCCAGCGCACCAAGCGCATCCATCAAATCTGCGATAGCTCCAAGCCGCATCAGACCGAGCTCTTGAAGCGCGTTGGCGTCGTTATCGTCGTCGAGATAGCCGGCGATGATCCAGCCCGCAGCGCGAGCCGCATCGGCCACCACGGCCGCGTGACCTCCACCTCCCATTAGCACAAGCGTGCGGTTTCCGGTCACGCCAAATGCTGTCCTTGCACCGCCGGTTGAACCGGCGGCCTGTGCAAGGCCTCCGTGTCAGGCGGTCCTGATGGTTGGGCCGGTTGGGGCGGATGATCCGGCTGAGGCGTGTGACGTTCCGCGACCGTGCGGTCCCAGCCCGGGTGGTACTTTGCGATCGGAAGACCATGAAAACTCGAACGGCACCGATGACAGACCAGCCGTTTCCGCGCGAATAAGAGAATCGCCACGTCCGCTATAAGCACGCCGACCATGGCCAACAGAACCGGCGGCGTGGCGAACCCCAACGCGCCGACAATGGCTCCGGCAAATGCCAGCACCACCACCAGACCCGTCACCTGCGGGAATGCCTTGGCCTGATACAAATCCTGGCACCCGCACGCCACACAGCGCCGCAAATGGCCTGCGTCGTCCACCGCGGTATCCCAATCCAGGAACACCTCCCGGCCCGTTTCCACGATGCTCACGCGGGTAGGACGCAGCGAAGGATCAACCTCGATGCGGCCGATCGTGGCTCGGGACTCATCACGCAGTTCGATCCGCATATAACTCGATCATAGCGGCCCAGCCCCGCGATTGAAGGCTCTGCTGCCGCATCGCCTTGTCAATCATCCCTCAAGAGCGCATAGTCGCCTCGATGAGCGATTGGGTTACACACCTTGCCGGTCGATTCCTGGTTTTTGACGGCCCGGACGGGTCGGGCAAATCGACACAGGTCGCCCGGTTCGGCGAGTATTGCCGCGCTGCTGGAATCAGCGTATGCGAAGTCCGAGAGCCCGGCGGAACCCAGATCGGCGAGCAAATCAGAACGGTCCTGCTCGATCCAGCCAATACCGACATGAGTCTTCGCTGCGAGATGATGTTGTATATGGCCAGCCGAGCCCAGCTCGTCAAGCAGTGCATTCGTCCAGCTTTGGATCGCCGTGAACTGGTTCTCGCCGATCGCTTCGTCAGTTCGACGCTTGCGTATCAAGGCACGGCCGGCGGATTGGATCAGCAGGAGATCCTTGCCGCGGCGCAGGTCGCGGTCGGATCGACCTGGCCTGACCTGACTATCATTTTCGACGTCGATCAAGCCATCGCCGCGACACGACTTGCCGGCGATTCAAAGCGCGCTCAGAAAACCGGTTCCCTCCAGCCGACCCTCTTCTCCGATCGGGTCGAACTTCGCGGCGGCGAGTATCAACAGCGCGTTCGGCAGGGCTTTCTGAATCTCGCCGAGGCCGAACCTCAAAAGTACGTCGTCATCGACGCCTCAGCCCAACCTGACAAGGTGTTCGCGCAGTTGCTGGAACAACTCCAACAACGCTTCAGCTAACCACCGAGCGCCGGACAACTTGCTTCTTCTCCCTCCGCTCTTACCCCCTCCCCCCTCGGGAGAGGGCTGGGGTGAGGTTCTTCCTTTCTCTTCCTCTCCCCCTTCGAGCGGGAGCGGTCTTGTGAGGGGTCTTTTCGTTCACGTCCCGCTCCCGCTGCGCACGCCGCCAACCCCTACGACCGGCGCATCTTCACGCGCAGCGCCCCGCCTCTCTGCTCAACCCACCTCGCACCACGCGCTGGAACTGTGCCAATTTCGGCGGCTCGACGCTGGGCAAATCAGCGACGAATCGTACCGTGTAACGAGAGCCATCGGTGCATATAGGCCGAGGGCGCGGACAGTACGGATACGTTCACATGACGCAAGCTTTGCCGACAGTCGAGCACGATCACTCTATCTGGCTCAAGGGCCTGATCCAAGAGCTGCGCGTGCGCGATGCGCGCCTCCTGAACCGACGTTCCGCGCCGCGCTATCAGCTCAACGTGCCGGTCGCGATATGTACTCGGTCCGATAGCGGCCGAATCGTCCACATGTGTCAGGCGTGGGTGCAGGACCTTTCGGAAGTCGGCGTCGGGCTACTGACGGTCTGTCGATTCAACGTCAGCGACGAGGCGTTCGTGAATTTTGAGCCCGCCAGCGGCCGCCCGCGCTACCTGCCGTTTCGAGTCGTTCACTGCCGCCGCCTCTTCGGCCCAGTCTTCAGGGTCGGCGCGCGATTCACCTTCGCCGACGACGAGACCGATGTCACGGCGCCGGCTCGGCGGTGACCTTCAGTCGTTTGCTCTGAAACTGCTCACAGAGCAGCTCGGCATGCTCGCGGTGCGTGGTCAATAGCAGCGCGATATCCGTATTGTGGGCTTCGATCGTTCGCTGCACTGCATCCTCACGGTTCAGTGTCGTCAGCTCGATGATCGTTTCGACGACGTACAGTATGTCGTTGACATCGTCATTGTGTAGCAACACCTGCCAGGGGCGCAGACGCTTGGGTTTGGGTGGTTTCGGTTTGACCGCGGTGGCGGTGCCGGGCCCGTTTGTATCGCGAGAAGATTCGTCAGTTTGGGACATAGTGGGCTTTCTGAAGTCACGCTCAAAAACAGGAGTCATCGTCGTTGGCGCAGACGATCTACACCATCGCCTGCTCGCCTTGCTCGATCAAGTACTTTACCACCTCGCGCATATCGCCGGTCCGCTGGTATACCTCGCGTTGTCGCTGCGCTCCGTTGCCGTTCTCGATGATGTCAGTCAAACCAAGAAGCTCTTCAGTGCATCCCAGTTGCTCGGCAAACGGTTCGCACAGCGTCATGAGCCGTTGAACGGTCTGGCGCGCCGGCACGCCCTGCATCGTGTCGGGATCGACGAACGTCGCGTCCATTCCAAAGCGAGCTGCATGCCATTTGTTTTGCTTGGCGATCATTGGATGGCAGTCGTACAGATACGCCCCGCGATCGATCTGCTGGGAAATTGCTGCGATCAACGATTGTGTGAGCGCGACCAGTGCCAGCAAATGGCGCATGTTCAGCGGCATATCCATGATGCGCACCTCGACCGTGCCGAACTCATGATGCGGCCGAGCGTCCCACCAGATCTCGCGGATGGAGCGCAGGAAACCGGAGGCGATCATGTGATCGGCGAGCCACACGTACTCTGACCAGTTGCGCATGTGTTGGGGGAGGCCTGCGGTGGGCAGCGCCTCCATGATTTTCGATCGATACGAGGCAAGGCCGGTCTCTCGCCCATTCCACATCGGCGAGTTGGCGCTGAGCGCGAGCAGCGTGGGGAGGTGGCGCAGCAAACGATCGCACAGTTGGATCGCCTTGTCGCCCGAATTCACGCCGACGTGAACGTGCAGGCCGAACGCAACAAGCCGTCGGCTGATGTCCTGCATGACATGTGTCAACCATTCGTACCGATCGCCCGTACTGTATTCCTGCTCGTGCCAAGGGCTGAAGGCATGGGTTCCGGCCCACACGAATTTCAACCCAAGTTCCTGAGCGACCGACTGACCCCATTGCAGTTTCTCGACAAGGTCCGGCTCGACCTCCTTCACGGTCGCGCAAACATCACTATTGAATTCACAGTAGCTCTGCATGAGTTCAGGCTTGATTTTGTCGGCCCACTTCTGAGGAACACGATCAAGGATTTGTTGGACCGAGTTGGACAGTGCCAGCGACTCAGCGTCGACCAGCTGCAACTCGATTTCTACGCCGAGGGTGTGTGATTGATTTCCGTTGAAGGTATAGGGCATTGGGCGATCGGCCTTCGGGGACGGCTGGTAAGGTCTGATCTGAAGTCTGTACCGTCAGCGGCCATTGTAGGGTTCTACTCGAGGCGGTAGCGGCGGATACCCGGTCGTGGAGCGTTAGGCTGGAACGGTTGCTCCGATCCTTATAGGACACCTAGCGCGTTGTAGCTCAAATACAGGCTTGACCTGACCTTTTCGTGCCGATGAGTTCACGTTCGGTCAGATTGAACTAGGGATTTCAAGGGGATTACTCATGGGCCATAAACGAACTGGAGGGATGACCGCGGTCGGCGTCCTCAACATCGTACTTGGATCGATCGGCGCGTTATTCGCAATCTTGATCGTGCTCGGCGGCGGCATGGTTGCGGCGATGGGCGCTGGGATGGAAGCCGAGTTCGGCAGTGAGTTTGAGGGCGCAGCAGCCGGCACGGCCGGCATGGGCGGGATCATGGCCCTCGTCGGAATCGTCGGCTTCGTCGCGTGCGGTGCGATGGTGTTCTCAGGCATCGGCGTGCTCGGGCTCAAGCCTTGGGGCCGTAAGCTCGCAATGATTGGCGGTGGCGCGTGGTGTGTCCTGAACATCCTCACGCTCTTTAGCGGATTCAGCCCATTGAACCTCGGCTTCGCTGTGTACGGCGGACTCTTGGTTTACCTGTTCCTCCAGCCTGACTGGAAGGCAGCGTTCTCCGGCCAACCCGGCGCGATCGACGGTGTTCAAACCATCGACGAGTTCCAGCAAGCCGCGTAAGCTGACCGCGACGCATCGTTTCGATTACACCGCACCCGCTTGTGTCTTACTGGCGGGTGTTTTTCGCGCGCGGTGTTTGGGCGAGGACCAGCGAGCCGCGGCGTCCCCGCCCGCGGCTGACGTGTCAGTAAAATGTGCTGACGTTGCGCAACGTAGACGCACGGCATGCGTGCGAGACCCGGCTCGGGGACGAGCGGGCTCGCTGGGGAGTCATCACCAGCGGATGACGACTTTGCCGAATTGGTCGCCGGTTTCGAGGCGCTCGTATGCATTGGCTGCGTCGCTGGCTTCATGCACCGAATCAACGACCGGCTTGATCGCGCCGGTATTGAGTAACGCGATCGCTTCACGAAACTCGTCCATATCGCCCATCGTTGAACCCATGATGGAACACTGATTCCAGAACATGCGGGCTAGATCGGTCGTCGCATCGGGCCCGGTGGTGCAGCCGCAGGTGACGAAGACACCGCCGCGCGCCAGGGACTTGATGCACGATAGATGCACAGCCTTGCCAATCGAATCGGCACAGATATCGGCGCCTTGTTTGGACGTCGCTGTGCGTACCTGGCGCGACCACTCCTGGCCGGTGTCGAGGATGCAATGATTAGCGCCGAGCTGAGCCGCTTTATCCAGCTTGGATTGATGACGACTCGTAACAATCGTTTGGCATCCAAAATGCTTGGCGATATTCAGACATGCCAGCGCCACGCCGCCGCCGATCCCTGTGATAAGTACGATCTGTCCGCAGCGCAGTCCAGCGCGGGTCATCAACATTCTCCATGCGGTGAGATGAGTCAGCGCATACGCAGCAGCATCGGTCGCTTCGACATCGCCAACACACGCGACGTTGGTCACGGGCGCGACGAATTTCTCGGCCATGGTTCCGGGATCGTGTTCGCCGATCATTCGAATATCGCCTAAACTCGCGCCAATCTCCGGCAGCGCGGGTTGCGGTTGGGGGACTGCGGCATTCAGAACCACGCGCTTGCCGATCCATGATTCATCGACGTCCGCCCCGACCGCTTCGATTGTTCCGCAGCCATCGGAACCGGTGATGCGCGGATACTCAAAGTCCAGCCCGGGCAAACCGCGCCCGATCCAAAGGTCAAGATGATTCAGCGCTGACGCTTCAGTCTTGACGAGCACTTCACCTGGCCCAGCATTCGGGTCCGGCCAATCATCGACAACCTGCACGTTGGGCGAAACGGGCGTCCCCTGTTTGGCGATCACAATTGCTTTCATGGCGGGGATTGTACAGAGAGGGATGAGCCATGTGGGATGAGCCATGTGGGATGAGGGATGAGGGATGAGGGAACCGCGGACTTGTGAACACTGGCTCTGGGTTCACTTGTTCGATTTCAGTTGTACCGTCAGTTCTTCGCGCACGGCTTCGAGCAGCTTCTTCGTCGCCTTGATGCCGTCAACCTCGCTAAGCCGCCTGCCTTCGTACTCGATGCCGACGTAGCCGGTGTAACCCGCATCGAGCACAATCTTCATCATGCGGCGGAAATCAGTTTGCGTCTCATTGCCGGCCTCGTCGAAATCGTGCGACTTGGCGCTGACCGCCTTGGCAAACGGCATCAGTTCGGTCACGCCTTGGTAACGATCGTACCACGCCTCCGGTTCATCACGCCGATTCCAATCCAGGCAGAAGTTGCCAAAGTCAGGCAACGTTCCGCAGCGCGAGTGATCGACTTGTTTCATCACGGCGGCCAGCCACGCGCCATTCGACGACAGTCCGCCGTGGTTCTCGACGATGACGTTGATGTCTTCTCGCGTAGCGAACTCCGTCAATCGGCGTAAACCATCCGCAGCGAGATCGCGCTGCTGGTCATATGACCCGCTACTTTGAGCGTTCACGCGTATCGAATGGCAGCCAAGGAACTTGGCGGCGTTGACCCATCTGTAATGATTGCTGATCGCTTGCTCGCGTTTGACATCATCCGGATCACCCAGCGCGCCTTCACCATCGACCATGATGAGCAGACTCTTGACGCCGTTGTCATCCGCTCGTTGTTTGAGCTGATCTAAATACGCTTTGTCTTCAGCGTATTGCTTGAAGAACGAGTTGACGTATTCGATCGCCTCGATGCCGAACTCGCTCTTGGTGAACGCGGCAAAATCAAGTGCGTCGAGCTTTCCAGCCTGGAGCATGCGGTGAAGCGACCACTGCGCTAACGAAATCTTGAACAACAGCTTGTCCTCGTTTCCAAAAAGATGTGCGAACGATTGGCGACCCAGCGCGATCGGAGCGGCGGCAACCCCGGCTGTTTGCCTAAGAAACTCACGTCTATGAATCACCGTTCGCCTCTTCCTTGGTCTTGCGCTTGATGAAGCAGTGGAACCCGACGCAGGGCGTTTCCTCGCGGCGCTCTTCCTCGGCCTTGAGCAACATTTGCTGAACCTCTTCAAGCATCTCCGGATCAAGCGCGGCGGAGACAATGTGCTGCCCGCCTTCGGGTCCGATCACCACGGTGGTTAGCACGGCAACCGTCTCGGGATCCTGAAGTGCGTTGATGATGTGCTCGCCGACTTGGTGTTCCGCGGATTTGATCTGCGTCACGAAGTGCTTGATCTGATCTGAATCGACATCCTGTGCGACGGCAGGCAGATTGTCACTGCCCCGGGGCAGACCCACAATCAGCTCGGCCGCAGGATCGGGGCTGTCCTTGGAGGGATCGGTCGGCACGCGGTCCTCTTGTTGAGCATCAGTCATGAAACGATCCTATCTGCATAGCTTTTCGCTGCGTCGATGGCCTGAGGAACTTTGTCAGTATCTCTACCACCGGCTTGGGCCATGTCCGCACGGCCGCCGCCGGCCCCGTTACAGGCCTTGGCCGCTTCGCGCACCCAGTTGCCCGCTTGGAGTCCCTGCTTGATCATCTCTTCAGGGACGCGCGCGATGATCGTAACTTTCGATTCAATCTCATCAGCAGTAAACAACATCACCGCAGCACCTTCGTGTTTGGCGCGAACCGTATCCAATGCCGAGCGCAGTGTTACTTTGTCCGCACCTAAGAGCAGCTCGACGATGATGGGACCGGTCGCGCTTTGGGCGATATCACGCGCTTGTTCGACGATATTCGATCGAGATTCAGCCCGCGCTTGTTTGCGTAAGTATTTCATGCGCTCCTTCAACGGCTCAAGCTGCGCTTCGATTCGCTCATGCGCCACAGCTCCGATTGCCAGTTGCTCTAAGAGCTTGGTGATCTGATCGAATTCCCCCGGTAGTTCCCGATCATCCAAGTCGTCGGCGCGCTGCGCTCGGGATTCAAGTTCGTTGCCGGCAGCTTCAGCGGCCATGGCTGCGGGGCCGGTTAGCGCGATGATGCGGCGCACGCCTGCGGCGAGCGCCTGTTCGTGGGTGATGATGAAGCGCCTGGCCTGGGAAGTGTCACTCAAATGCGTTCCGCCACACAGTTCGATGGAGAACTCTTTCCACTGCTCGTTTGTTGGATCTGCGAGCACTTCCTTGAGCGGTGCGCCGATGCTGACCACACGCACGGGGTCGGGGTATTTCTCGCCGAACACGGCGCGCAGGCCTTTGATGCGCTTGACTTGGGCGAGCGGAATGATCTCGTCGAAGACCTCTAGTTCTTCCTGGATGTTGGCGTTGACCAGGCGCTCGGCCTGCTCGATCTGCTCGTTATTCATCGCGTGAGACGAACTGAAATCGAATCGCAAACGATCCGGCGCGACGAGCGAACCCTTTTGGTCTTCTTCAGGGCCGATGATTGCACGCAGCGCGAAGTTCAGCATGTGCGTTGCAGTGTGATTGGCCAAAATTGACGCACGCCGATCACGATTGACCGTGACGGTGATTTTGTCCTTGACGCAGAGTTTGCCTTCGGTGACGTGGCCCACGTGTAGGACGTATCCGCCGATGGACTGCGTGTCGGTGATCTTGAAACGGCAGTCGCCCTTGATTTCGGCCCCGGAATATCCGCGCCCGGGAGTGTTGCCCAGGTCCAGTACATCGCTTTCGATTGAACCCTGATCGCCGACCTGTCCGCCCGCTTCAGCGTAGTGATTCGTGCGATTGAGAATTACCGCCACATTCGTGCCGACGTGTACGACGTTATCGAGATCGGCGCCGTTCCAGATGGCGGTGACTTGGGCGCTCAACGGCTTGGCGTTGTATTTACGTTCATCAACCGTCGGCTTGACGTTGAGATGTTGCAGCTTGGAGATCGCATTCGGTGGTAGCGTGAACTTGGTTTCGGTATCGGACGTTCTGCGGCTCTTCTCACGTGCCTCGGCCATGAGTTTCTCGAAGCCGGCTTCGTCAACGGTCATCCCGCGCTCTTGAGCCATGATGCGCGTCAGGTCGATCGGGAAACCGTAGGTGTCGTGGAGCATGAAACATCGTTTGGCGTAAATGACCGGGCTTTCGTGAACGAGAGAGAGAATTACTTTCCGAGTCATCTGACTCCATTGATAGTTCTGCTTGCCGGGGAATACAAACTCTGTTTCGTCATCAATCTGAAGCGATACGGGCCACTCCGGGATATCCTTGAGTTCTGCATCGATACTCGCGTCCGGCAAGCCCTCGCCTCGGACGGCAAGAGAAATGCGTTCCTCATCTGGCAGTTGTTCCTGTTCTGCCCAGAATTGTCGAACAAACGTATCGCCTGCGAAGGAATTGAAGAGCTTTACGCCCCGATCGAGTGTGCGCAAGAAGCTGTGTTCTTCCTCGCGAATGATCGATGCGACCTTGTCCGGCTTGTCGTTGAGTTCGGGGAACGCTTCGCCCAATGAATCGATTACTGCGGGGACCAACTCGTATAACCATGCGCCTTTGGTTTGCAGTGTTTGGTGGGAATGGCGGACCGCCCGACGAAGAATGCGCCGCAAGACGTAGCCGCGCCCTTCATTGCTGGGCCAGGCGCCATCCGTGATCGCGAACGTCAGACACCGAATGTGGTCGGCGATCACGCGATACGCAACATCAACCGGATCATCCAGCGAACCCTGATACGGATGCGCGCCGGTATGTTTCGTTATCGCCTCGAAGATCGGCGTCCACAGATCG
The DNA here is from genome assembly GCA_965369945.1 of uncultured bacterium. Classification (GTDB taxonomy): domain Bacteria; phylum Planctomycetota; class Phycisphaerae; order Phycisphaerales; family SM1A02; genus JADFNO01. The sequence goes on from CBDUST010000038.1 coordinate 14,267, forward strand.
GTGTCGTAGTTGCTGTCTACATTTTGCAGGATGCGCACAAGGCGTTCGAGCCCCATGCCTGTGTCGACGTGTTTGGCGGGCAAGGGCGAGAGTGCGCCACCTTGCGCCCTATTGAATTGAATAAAGACAAGGTTCCACAGCTCGATGACTTGTGGATCACCGGCATTGACGAGCTTTGCCCCCGAGCCAACATCACCGAAGTTGTAATGAATTTCACTGCACGGCCCGCACGGGCCTGTCTCACCCATCTCCCAAAAGTTGTCTTTCTTGCCCCACCGGCTGATGTGACCAGCAGGCAGGAACCGCTTCCAAATTTCTTCCGCTTCGATATCCGGTTCGGTGCCTTCAGCTTCGCAACCTTCAAAGACAGTGACGTGCAGGCGATCTTTGTCTAATCCCCACACGCTGGTCAGTAGTTCCCACGCCCATTCGATCGCCTCAGCTTTGAAGTAGTCGCCGAACGACCAGTTGCCGAGCATTTCAAAGAATGTGTGGTGGTAGTTGTCTTTGCCGACGTCTTCGAGATCGTTGTGCTTGCCGCCGGCTCGGATGCACTTTTGAGTGTTAACAGCGCGGTTGTACTCGCGATTGCCGTGGCCGAGGAAGATTTCCTTGAACTGGTTCATCCCGGCATTGGTGAACAGCAGCGTGGTGTCGTCATGCGGCACGACGGGCGAGGAGGCGACGAACGCATGGCCGTGCTTCTTGGCGAAGTAGTCGATGAATTCGCGTCGAATCTGGGCCGCGGTTCGGATTGCCTGGGTTTGTGTGGTCATGGTTTGAGCTGACAGTGTAGCTGCATGTTTGGCCGGCGGGCTTGACCCGCTGTTCTTCGCGCGGGAAGAAAGCACGGTCAAGCCGTGCGGCTAAACGGGGAAATCACGGTGCGAACGGCTTGACGAAGCTCCAGTGTTGTTGCGGCTTGCCTTCCTTGAGCGGGTTCTCCTGGACGTACTTGACGCGATGTCGCACTGTTTGATCGTCATCCAGATAGACGATCCATCCGGTGCGCTTACTCCAAGGGGACGGCACGGCACCGCGCGGACCTTTATAACGCATCAATGGATGACGATCCTCCTCGAATAGTTTGAGTGTTGCGCCGCGCTTGAGGTGCGCGACGATGCGTTCGATTGTGCGCGCATGCCGACCGATCACGAGATGCACGTGCTGCGGCAGAATCACGCAGGCGTACACCGGGTAGTCGCAAGCCTCAAGTACTTGTGCGAACCCCCTGGCGACGGCGCGTGCTTGAGCGCCATCAAAGATAACCGGCGGATACTTCAGGCTGTTCTTTGCTTCCGCTCGTATGAAGTGGTCGTGAGTCACGTTAGCGACGGAGCATCGCGTTTGCACTTTGGTTGCCGGGCCGAAGCGTCGCAGATGCGTTGCTGCGACATGATCGGAACCGGAGCCGCGCGGGTCGTTGGGGAGCCAGAAGCCGTAGGTTGAGAAGATGACGTGGTAGGCGCGGACCATTGAGGCGGATTGTAGTGGGTAAACAGAAGAAAGCAGGGTCAAGCCCTGCGGCTAAACGACCAAAAGCATGTTTAGCCGGCGGGCTTGACCCGCTGTTCTTCGGTACACTGTGGCGCATGGCAACCACTCGCAGGCCCTTCGTGGGCGGCAACTGGAAGATGAACACCGATCTCGCCTCGGCGGTCGAGTTGGCGGACGATATCGTTGCCGCGTGCAGCTGCTTTGCCGATCGCTGCGACATCGCGCTTTATCCGCCCTTCCCTTATTTGCAGGTCGTCGGCAGAACGCTAGGTCATCACGGACTTCTGCTCGGTTCCCAAGATGTGTATCACCAATCTAACGGCGCCTACACCGGCGAGGTCAGTACAGACATGCTGCTGGACCTGAATGTGAAGGTCGTGCTTGTGGGACACTCCGAACGGCGTCACGTCCTGGGCGAGGACGACGAGTTGGTCAACGCCAAGCTCCTCGCGGCGCTGGAGGTCGAGCTGGACGTGGTGTTGTGCATCGGTGAGACGCTGGAGCAGCGCGAGGCTGGCGACACCAACCGGGTGAACATCGCTCAGCTCATGGCGGGGTTGCGTAACGTCGCACCCGAGCAGATGGGGCGGGTGACGATCGCTTACGAGCCGGTCTGGGCCATCGGAACCGGGCAGGTGGCCAGCCCCCAGGACGCGGCGGCCGTTCATCGAATCATTCGGCAGTCGGTGGCGGATCTGTACGACGACGACACAGCCGATGCACTGCGAATACAGTATGGCGGTTCGGTCAACGTTGCCAACGCTGCGGAACTCTTCAGTCAGCCGGGGATCGACGGCGGACTCATCGGCGGGGCGTCGCTCGACTCAGCCAAGTTCAAGGCTATCGTTGAGGCTGCGACTGGGGCCAACTAGGCAAAAAACGCGAGGCAAACACCCCATGGGTACTGCGTTCTGGATCGTGACATTCCTCTTCATGTTGGTCGCCTTGGCGATGGTGCTGATCATCCTCGTACAGCGTCCACAGGGCGGCGGACTTGCCGGCGCCTTTGGCGGTGCGGGTGGCAGCAGCACCGACACAGTCTTCGGCGGACGCGTCGGCGATGCCCTGACCGTCGCCACCGTTGTTGCGTTCGCTCTGTATCTCGGCTTGGCGATCGCTTTGAACTTGTTGGACAAGCCCAAAACGGGGGGGGCGACCGCAGCGACCCCGGCTGTCCAAGCGAGCCCCGGTTCGGACACGACGCTGCCGGAGGCCGGACTGGGCGATGCGGCCATACCTGATCCGCCCAGGTCATTTCCCTTAGGGGAAACGGCTCCCAGGACGCCGCCGCCTTCGACTGATGATCCGCCCGATGGCGGCGCCGTCGATCCAAATCAATCAGACGACACCACCGACGACGGCGGAGAGCGCTAAGCCCATGATTCGCTCGATGACGGGATTCGGAACCGCCGCAACCGAAGCGGATGGCGCACGTTATGTCATTGAGGTGCGCTCGCTGAACAGCAAGTATTTCAAAGCCGTAACTCGCGTCCCCGAAGAATTGCAAGGCCTGGAAGCCGAACTCGAATCCACGGTGGCAAGGCGACTCAGCCGGGGAAGTATCACACTGACGGTGCGATTCTCCGATACTTCAGCAGATGCCGCGGCGCAGATCAACATCAACGCACTGCAACGCTACTTTGATCAACTGCTTGACCTACCCGGTGTGAACCGCGATCCAGCACGCATCGATGTCGGTGCCCTGATTCCGTTGCCCGGCGTGGTCATGTCGGGAACCGGGGAGCGCATGTTGGATAAGGCCAAGCCGATCCTTGCCCGTCTCGCTGACGAGGCATGCGAAAAAGTCTTGGCCATGCGCAGTCGTGAGGGGCAAGGGCTCCATGAATTGCTGCACACCTACTGCAAGCAGGTCGTTGAGCGCCTGGCCGAGATTGCCGAGCAGGCGCCCAAGGTGGTCGAGCTCTATCAGCAGCGATTACGTGACCGCATCGGCGTGCTGCTGGCGGAGAACGCTACCGCCGTCAGTGATGACGATCTGCTTCGGGAAGTCGCGGTGTACGCTGAGCGAGCCGACATCGCTGAGGAAGTGACGCGCCTCCAAGCGCATATGGAACACTTTGCCGAGATCATCGACTCTGACGACGGCGAGCCCGCCGGGCGCACCCTCGATTTCCTCGGCCAGGAAATGCTTCGCGAGGCCAACACCATCGCCGCCAAATGCCTTGACGCCCAAATCAGCCGACACATCGTCGAGGTCAAGGGCGTCATCGATCGAATCAAGGAACAAGTGCAAAACGTGGAATGACCGGTATTTCTCGGGCTCTCGGCCCTTGCCTCACAGGTCTTCACGGTGCATAACAGTGATATGGCCTCGCCCGACCCCCAACTACCGCATCTGGGACCGATCCTCGAACCGCGCAGCCAGCGCGATCAGTTCGATTCACACGAACTCGCCATTGTCCTCAGCCACTACGACCTCGGCCGGATCGAACAGATCCGTGAGTACCGCCGAGGCTCACGCCGAGCCCCCAAGGTCCGCATCAAAGCTGAACAAGGCCCGTTCCTCCTCAAACGACGCGCCCCAGGTCGCGACGACCCCTATCGCGTCGCATTCGCCCATAGCGTGCAACTCTTTCTCGCTGAGCGAAACTACCCCCTCGCCGGTCTCGTTGGAACCAAAGACTCAAACAACTCCTTGCTACAACTCAACGGCCGAATCTACGAGTTGTTCCGCTATATCGCCGGGACGCGGTATGACAAGTCGGTCGCCCAAACACACGACGCCGGCCGGGTCCTCGGCGCGCTGCACCGTGAGCTCGCCGATTTTCAGACGGATTTCGATCTGCCCGTCGGAGCGTATCACGCTGCTCCGGGGGTGGACGTCAAGCTCGCCCAGATCCCCGATGCCGTGGCTGTGGTCGAGCCGCAAGAGGATCGGGTGACCCTCACAAGCACCTGTACCTTCCTGAACAAGACCTATAACGAGGCCGCCAAACGCGTCGATAAGTGCGGGTACGCATCGTGGCCCAAGTCCATCATCCATGGCGATTGGCATCCCGGCAACCTCCTGTTTCATGAATCGACGGTCGCAGCCGTGCTGGACTTCGACTCGGCGCGCCTGGAGCCCCGCATGGCTGATATCGCCAACGCGGTGCTGCAATTCTCCATGCGAATGTCGTGGCCGGACGATCCGGACCACTGGCCGCCCGGCCTCGATGTCGAGCGGGTTCGCGCTCTAGTGTCCGGGTATCATGACACAGCAGGTGATCGCCTCACGAACGAGGAACTCACCGCACTGCCCTGGCTTGTTGTGGAGGCGTTGATTCTGGAGAGCGTCGTGCCGATTGCCGCAACCGGGAGCTTTGGACGCATCCGCGCGAGCGCCTTCCTGCGTATGGTTGAACGAGAATCCCGCTGGATCGTGCCGCGAGCTGCGAAGCTCGTCAGCTACTTGAAGGACTAACAGGCCAAGAGGACTGAAGGAATGCTGAGGTCGAATCACAGAATCAGCCAGAACTGCAGTTGCTCCTTCGCTGTGTTCGTAGCGATACTTTGCCTGGCCGGTCCGGTACTCGCCCAGGAGCTTCAATTAGCAGACCCGCAGCCGGCGCAGACCTCGACCGACGGTATCCCCCGCCTGCCGACCGATAAGGACCTCGCGTTCGTCACGGTGGACCCAGCTCTTGCCGAGCTTGTCGCCCTGCTCGATGACGCGATGTTCGGCGCTCGTGAAAACGCCATGCAACGGCTCCTCAGCGGGCACGTCGATCGCAGCCAGATTTGCAAGATGCTCGCCGGGACCGATCTTAGCCTGGAGCAGCGCCATCGCTTGCTCGCCTTGCTCCGCTACGACCTGCTCCACACTCCGCGCGGTGCGATCGGCATCCTCATCGATCGCCGCAAATTGCCCAACGAGATCATCATCGAACAGCTCATCGAGAATCTGCCCGCGATCGAAGTGCTCGAGCCCGGCGACCGCATCACCCATCTCGATGGAAGACCCGCTCCGGAGTGGGGAAGCTTCCGCCGATCGATCGAAGCGAGGAAGCCGGGCGAGAAGGTCTCGATCACGATCGAACGTTTGCCCCCAAATGATCCGGACGCCGCCGCAGACAACGCCGCAGACGCCGCCGAAGACATGCGAGTGCAAATACTCAACTTCGAGCTAGCCATCGGTTCAGCCGACCTCCTGCTCGACCCCGCGACCGGCCAAGTCGAATTGAGCCGCGTGCAAACCACACGCGCCCGCGGCGCCAACCAGGCCGTCCTTCGCTTCGCTCCGCAACCCCGATTGATCGAGTTCCGCCCCCAAACAGCCGCCGAAGCCGAGCCTGAATCCCTCCCAACCCAACACGGTAGCTAGCAACTGCTACCCGCAAAGCCCGGGGACTCCCGTCCCTGTGATTCTTCGGTCCTGTCCCCCGGTCCTCTCGTTGCCTTGATGTCAGGATGCCTCTCCCTCCCATCCGTGTCCATCTGTGGTGAAGGAAGGCTTGAGGTTTGTGGCTTGGGAGTCCTTCACTTGCCCCTGGGCAGAGCCCGGGGCTAGCGCGAAGGAGTCAAACATATCCCGTGGCTCCGATTCCGTGTTTCTCCGTGGCCCTCCCTGTTTCAATCCTCTCCGCGTTCTCTGCGACTCCGCGGTAAACCTTCTTCTGGCGCGCGCCTCGAAGGCCCTGAATCGCGCCGGCCCACTGAGAATTCTCAAAAATATTTCCCGCTTGGTGAGCTGCAAAGCCGCATTCTGTGGACCGACCTACAAAACGGCATCCCCGGCGCGCGCCTATGAAGCCGTAGTACCCTTCATGTAAGGAGTCTTTCTTCCATGCTCACATGGTCGCGGCGATCCAAACAGAAGGTCCGGGGGCGCGGCAACTCTGGCGCGCACAAACTAATCCCTATTGCGCGCCCAAAATCTCGTGCGCGCCAGCGTTGCCGCGCCGCAACCCTCAAGTCTTCTTCTTACAGGATCATCATGATGATGGTGCCGATTGCGCTTGCAATGAGCACCAATGCAACGACCGTTGCAGCGATTTTCGCTGCCAGCGGCATCGAGCCGAGTTCTCGAAGCGGCAGCGAATCCTCGCGCTCGCCAACGTCGATTTCATCCCAATCCAGATCAACCGAATCGGCGATGCGATCCTTGAGGATGTCCCCAGCGCGATCAGCATCAGCCGCAGCAACCAAAACCACTGCGCCGGCGCCTGAAGGGCTAAGGGGGATTTGGCCTGTCCACGAGGGTGCATTGCTGACGACCCGGCAGGTGATCCCCTCCGCTTCAAGCACCGCCGCTTTGGTCTGCGCCTCAAACTCGGTCGCTGTGGTCGCTACTTGGATCGGATCGTTTGCGTTGTCGTCGATCTGTGTCATGCAGGAATGTTCTCATTGCGAAGTTGATCAATGGTATGCAACAGATCATTGACGCGCGACGGGCCGAAGCTGCCGGCGGGTGTGAGAACGGTCCAATCCGAGACCGTTTCACGGTCGATCCGGGCGATGTCGCCCTTTTTGAGCTGTTCAACGTGGATCGGTTGGTTGACGAGGACGACTTCGGCGCGATCGCCATCGAACTGCCGAACTACGAACCACATGTGCTCGCGGTCGTCACTTGATTCATCGGTCTTGCTCAGACCTGCTTTGATGATGAAGCGCACGCACGGCTCATCGGATTCGTTGAACGGATTGTCATCCGTGCGAAGTAGCGGCGACGAAAGGGACGCGAAGGCGATCGCCAAGTCCGGCCAAGTTGCGCGGGCGATGGTGGCCTGCCGCTGTGTTGTTCGTTTGGCGGGGTACAGCACAGCATCATCGCGTTCCATTCGATCAAGCGCTGTCTGCGGCCACACCCACAGTTTGCGATACGAACCGCGCGGCGTCGGATCGCAGACCACAGCCCGTACGCCGATGTGGGCGTCGTTGTTTTTGTCGTCACGATCGCGCATGCCGCCCGGCGCATGGTTATCAAGGTATGGCGCAACGTCGGGCCAGGGTTGGAACGTGACGGCCATCTCGTTGCCAATAATCATCGGTTCACCCGGCGCGGGCAGTTGCTCTTCCAACAGTCGTCCCGCGATGGTGTTGAGCAGTTCGCACGCTCTGACGGTTTTGTCAGCGGGCACTTCGAGCATTTCCAGCTCGGGTTTGCCGCAACGCCATAGGCCGTGCGTGTGCAGCCAGCACGAATCGACGCCGTCGGAACCTCGGCTCACCGCTTGGATGACCCAAAGTATTTCGACCGGCGGATCGATCGAAGAATCAATGAAGTGTTCATCGAGATCGCCGCGCGTGTGCCACTGTGTTGTGTTGACATCAAGAATGGCCGGTGCGCTGTTTAGCGCATTCGCGATGAGGCGCATGAGTGCGACGAAATTGCCATGCGGATCAGCGGGATCGAGTAGCGTTTCGATGCCGACGACCCATTTGCAATCGGCCGCACCGATCGCGTCGGCTTCATCGGGCGGAAGCGCGCGAGCGGGTTCGATCCAAATGTTTAGTGCTGTACATAGCGAGGGAGTACCAACAACGACCGCCCACGGCACATCCGGTTCGTCCGGCGAGAATTCTTCCAACACATCGACATCGTGGTCAGAGGCGCTGTTCAACGCAGCCAGAATCTCAAGTTGGGTTGGCGGCTCATCGCCCAGCCACAGCGCGATCAACGTCGTCGGTTCGGGTTGAGGGAGCGCCCAAGGATCGGCGTCAGTCTCGACAGCTCCCTGCGGGAGGAATGTATTGCCATCTTCCACCATCATGCCTCAAGTGTATGAGGCGGGGCGATGCCGAGTCATCTCTCGTCGCCAGGCAGCTCGTCGATATCGACCCACTGGAAGGCCGCGCCACATTCCGGGCAACTTTCGTCACCTTCGGTGTCGAGCGGTCCGTTACAAGATGGACAATTCGGCTCCGACCGATCGACGATTGGCAACGGAGTCGCCACACCGGCATCGTCCAGAAGTGCGAATACCCTTTTGGCATCCTGTTGACCGAACCAAATCTCCGGCCTGTTCGTGTGACCGCTGTAGAACGAGCCCAATCCCCGATGACCGGAGGTCGAGTCAACGCACAAAATGGAAATATCCGCCTCTTTGAGAACGCGAGCAGCCTCATCGAATTCGTCATCATTGAAGAACGCGATCTTCGTGCAACTCTTCGGTGCGCCACATTCCGGGCAAACAGGAGAAGCGCTGCCACGAAAGTCGTACCGACAGCGAGGGCACAGCATCCGCTCGTTGACTGGCAACGGTGAGGCTGCTTCATCATCCATCGGATTCCCCACTACAGCTCGATCAAGCCGAGGATTACCAGCGCCTCGACCACTCCGGTGAGGGTGAGGATGAGCACGATGCGCTGCCGGCGGTACTTGACGTGATGCATCTCGAAGAGTCGATCGAACTGGACCTGCTCGTCGATGATCTCGTCCCAGACGTCAGTTAGCGTCGCCCAATCGCTGTCATCGACTTGCACGATAAACGGAGGCGCTGCGAGATCGGTCGGATCATCGGGGTTCAGTCTAACCTCAAACTCCATCGACGCGACTGATGTGGCGACCGCGTGGGCCAACTGCGGGTCGTCGAACCGGCAAAGTTCTCTCCATTGGGCTGGAGCGCACATCCACATAAGTGTACCGCCAGTCCGGGCAATCCCAAAGGAAATTGACGCGACTCCGGTGGCACGGGCATCCTGCCCGTGCAGTCCGGCCGTGAAGAACCGCACGGGCAGGATGCCCGT
>CBDUST010000039.1:0-23108 GCA_965369945.1 uncultured bacterium
CGGATATGGCTGGCGTACAACTCGTGGCGTTTGCGTAGTGGGCTTTCGTGCACCATCATGCGAGACTCTCCCCAAGATGGTAGGGGATCGCAGCGGATGAGGGGTGGCGACCGATTCGGTCGCGCCAAATACCTCGCCCGAGAACGAAGGAACACAATCAGATGAACATCAGCCTGCTTCGAAGCCTCTGCGAAACGCCCGGTATCCCCGGCCGAGAGGAACGCGTGCGCGATCTTGTGAAAAAGAACATCAAAGGCCTGTTCGACACGGTCACCACCGACCCGATGGGCTCGTTGATCTGCACGCGCAAACCGACCGCAACCGGAAAGAAACGCAAGACCACGCGCGTGATGGTGGCGGCGCACATGGACGAAATCGGGTTCTATGTCAGGCATGTTGATGACAAGGGATTTCTTTGGGTCAATCCGGCCGGAGGGTTCGATGCGAGGAATCTGTTTTCTCGGCGGGTATTGGTGGTTGCCAAGGGCGGCGACTTTGAAGGGGTGATGAACCCCGGCGGCAAGCCGATACACATTGCCTCAGCTGAGGATCGAAAGAAAATTCCGGAAACCAGTGAGTTCTTTATTGATCTTGGAATGGACGCCAAGGCGGTGAAACGCAAGGTGGAAGTGGGAGATTTCGTTGTGATGAACGAGCCGTTCATCGAGCAGCCGCGCAAGGTGGTCTCTAAGGCGCTTGACAATCGTATTGCGTGCTTTGTTGCAATTGAGGCGGTGACGAAGTTGGCCAAGAGCCGAGCAAAGACCTCGAAACATAGTTGCGAGATTGTGGTGGTGTTTACCGTGCAGGAAGAAGTGGGATTGCGCGGCGCGACGACTGCGGCGAGCGGGGTCGAGGCGGATATCGGGATCGGCTTGGATACGACGCTGGCCTGTGATACGCCGGGCGTTCCGGATACGGAGCGCGTGACGAAGCATGGCGACGGGGTGGGGATCATGATCCAGGATTCATCGATGATCGCGGACCATCAGTTGGTGGATGATCTTTGCAAGGTGGCCAAGCGGCACAAGATTCCGTACCAACGGTGCATCCTGCCTCGCGGCGGTCAGGATGGCGCAGCGATTCAGAAGTCCGGGGCTGGCGCGCGAACGGCTGCGGTCGTCTGCGGCACGCGGTATATCCACACCGTGACCGAATCGATTGATAAGAGTGATCTGCAAGCGACGATCGATCTGCTCGCGGCGTGGTTGGGGACGGTGGGGTGAGGGGAGGGAACCACAGATGAACACAGATGGACACGGATGGGTGGAAACGCCGAAACGCCGAAGCGTCGGAACGTCGAAATGAGCGGGAGGGACTTGGGGCGAAGTATAAAGCCGCGACCGGTGGTCGCGGTTAGCGAAGAGCGACGGTTCCGGGGACGCGTCGGTTTACCAGGGTTCCATCGCCATTGTCCAGATCATATAACAAGTCGAACTGAGCCACGTTAGAATTCCGATCACCTCGCCGACAACGCCCACCCGCCACAAGACTGGTCTTGTCTTCCAGAAGAAATGGAAATGACAAGCTATCGCTATTCCAAAGCCGCAAACACCCGCGGCGATAGCTTGCGAGCCGGTCACTCGATACATGTCTAAGCCGCCTGACGGCGAGTTGTTTCCGATGATGAAGGCTTCGCCGGTCGCCCAAGAGTAAACGCAATAGAACAAGAGAGCGAGAGGAACCAGGAAACCTCCCACGATTTGAATTGTGCGGCTCCAAGAGCCGACTTCTACGGGTTACTCTCGCATATACCCCGCTCCGGCACCATGTGAATTAGGGACAATCACGTGTGCTGCCCTGGCTGATAATAGCGTCCCGATTCCATCGGGGGGTGGTCACGCGGCGCGAAGAAGGACGCTGCGCGTCACCCGCCAAACGGGTGCGTGAAACGATTATTCGGGATCGGGCGTGTAGCTGGCTGGACGAATGGTTGATCGCAGTGGAAGTCGATTCAACAGGTATTCACCTACGCGCTGGGCATCGCGCGCGAGTGCTCGGCCTTCATCGTCCAGCGGCTTGTGAACGTACGAAGCGAAGATCGCATCGCTTCGCTGACGAAGATGGAATGTTGGCATGGTATCGATGAACGATCCGCGTGGAATGGCCACAGCAATATGATCGCTTGGTCTTGTTGAGGTGACGAATCGATCCGCGAGCACGCCCGCAGCGACGATGACCACACAGAGGGCCACTGCGGCAAACCGTGGTAGACGACGCTGCGATCGGTCGGCGTTGGTCGCAAAGGCGTTCTCATGCAGGGCATCCATCGTGCGTCGATGCATTTGTCGTGAGGGCGTTACTTCAGCCTGACCGACGTCGTCAGTGAGTCGTTGGTCGACCTCAGCCATTGAACGAGTCCACGCGGCGAATTTCGCGCAGCGCTCAATGCGATTGGCGACGAAGCGAGGCGAGTGGCTGCCGTCATCGATCGACTTTAGGAAGAACCATTTTGCAAGCATCGTTCTCATCGTAAACCTCCCGCCACGCGGGCCGTCGGTAGCGTGGGTTCCGGCCGCGAGTGCGGCTTGATGCGAACCGACTGACTGATTCCGGAAGTCTGGGTCATTTCGTCAGCGAGGGCTTTGCGGGCCCGAAACATGAGCACGCGAACCGAAACGCGGGTTCGGCCCAGGACGTTGGCAATATCCTGAACTGACATTTGTTCGGAGTAGCGCAGCCAAAGGGCTGTCTGTTGATCGCTGTTCAGGACTCGTTGGGCGATCGTCCACAGGTTGGTCTGCGACTCTCGATCAGCGACGATCTGCAACGGATCGGTGGATTGAGCGTGAGCGTTGGTTGTGGGCTGGTGACGAGCACGTCGTCGAGCCGAGGCCACCTCGTTGGCGGCCAACCGCCGCGCGATGGTGTACAGCCAGGTGGAGAACTCCCAGGTCGGGTCGTATCGATCGATCGATTGCCACGCCCTCACGAACGCTTCCTGGACAATATCCTCAGCATCCGCAGCGCACGGCACACGTCGCAGAAGGAAGTTGAACAGCCGCTGTTCGTAGCGCGTCACCAACTCGGTAAACGCGGGCAGCGATTGTTTTTGGGCGCGCAGCGCGAGTTGCCGGCTACTGAGCGCTGAAAGGGCGATGAATTGGCCTTGGTTCGTGTTCGTCATCAATCCCGTCGTTTGGAGGCGATGGATCGTTGCTCAGGAGCTGCGATCGCTGTCAATCTCCTACGCCAAACTGTGCGCCTTGGCCGGCCAGTTCGAGCAACTTGCAGAGTACTTCAGCTGGCTGCTGCAACTCTAGGCTTATTCGCCTGCCCTCAGCGGTGAAGGTGAGATTTTGGACGAGTGTCTTGAACGCAGCCGCTTCGTCATCGTTCGGATCAACGGCTAATGTGGCGACCGCTAGCGCGCCTTGGATGATTTGTATAATGGTTGTTGCTGCTTCAGGCGAATCGGTATTGGCTGAGATGCTCAAGAGAACGTTCCCCTGGGTTTCGCTCAGATTCACAGCCAACCGCTTCGTTTGCTTGAGAAGTTCAGAGGCAGCCTCGTGCCCAGCCAAGTCTGCGATGTCATCAACGGAAGCAAATAGTATCGAGCCCGGCTTCGGGAATTGTCTCTCGTCACGATTGACATCGGCGAGGCTCGGCGCGTCGCCTGCCAGAACTCTGATTCCCGCAAATAGCGCGTCGCTATTGTCACTGGCCAGCACGAGACGGCGCGAGTCATCCTCGGTCGGCCGTTGATAGAGATACCAGCGCGCGTCGCTGTCTTCGTCGGCCCAGGAGTGAATCGTGTACTGAGCGCGGCTGATCTTCTCGTATCGCTGCTCGTCCGCGGCCAGCTGCTTGATCAAGCCGTCGATGGCGTCGCTCATGACTGCGATCACGACGGCATTTTCGCCAGGTCGGGCCACGGCTCCGACGTTGACCTCCTCACCGGTGACTTCAACAGAGACGCCCTTGGCCGGTGGATCGCCGGTGCCGTAGGCGGTCAAGGAATAGATGTCCTTTAGCGGGTTGATGCCGATCTCGGCTTCCATTTTACTGAGCGGGTTCTCTTCCTGGCTTTGCAGACCCTTGATCAGGCAGGCGCCGAACTCGGAGCTGGTGAGAGCCTCGAGGTCCAGATGAACTACCCAGCGGGCTTCGACGGAAACCGCATCCGGGTTGAACCCTCCAGGACAGGCAACCGAGGCGGTAGTCAAAAGAGCAGTTGCGAATGCGGTGAGGTACTTCATCTGGATTGACTCCCGTAGAGGTATGAGATGGCAGCAGTGCTGCGTACGGGCCTTATACGGAACCGGCTTGGCCGACGTTACAGAAATGGCGTCCGGACGCGGGATCGGGGCATATCGCAGCGTTATTCCGGCTGGCTGCCAATTGCATCCCTGGCGGCCTCCACGAGCTCTCGGATCAAACCCGATCCGAAGCGATCGTCGTTGGTGCGCTCAGGGTGCCATTGCACACCGAGGTAGAAGGGGCGTTGGTCGTCTTGGATTGCCTCGATCACCCCGTCCGGTGCGGTGGCGACGACGGTCAGTTGGCCTGGCTCGGTGATCGCCTGTTTATGGTGGCTGTGGACGGTCCCCTGGCCCAGTGGGCCCGAGATCGAATGTTCACGTTTACCCCAATGTTGATCGGCCGTTGCGAGCGTGCTTGGCAGGTGCTGGTCGAGTGCGCCGCCGCGATGCAGACCCATCAGTTGCATGCCGAGGCAGATCCCGAGCACGGGTATCTGCTGACGATCGTCAATGTGTTTCAAGAGCGCCAGCTCGAAAGCTTGGCGCTGGGGCGCGACCGGCTTGGCCAGCTCGTGTGTGGGAATTCCCCAGGTTTCCATAATCGGGTCGTCGCCGCCAGTGAAGATGATTCCGTCGCACAAGGCCACGAACTTCTCAGCACGTTCGGGCAGGCAGGGAAGGAGAACGGGTACACCCCCAGCTTGTGCGACGGCTTGGGCGCATTGCGGTCTGGCGCTAAAGCGATGGTCGCTCAGGTCGAGTGTGATTCCGATGACCGGCTGGGGCATGGGTCTATGGCGAAGTATCGGATCGGGGTGGGACTGAACGAGATTGTATGGGCTGCTCCAAAAAAGACCGCCGACCGGTTTCACGACGGTGGGGGCAACGTCGGGCGGGTACCGGTCGGCGATAGAAGGAAGGAGGAGAGGAGGATGGGTTGTCAAAGCCCTAAGGCTTCATTGGTTTTTTCGCATTCGGTGGTCTTCGGTTTCACTGTCTCGTGTCATTTCACGCAAAAACCCTCCCCATACCGGCTGCCGGCCGCCTACAGTGGCTTGATTGCGTCGGCGGGACGGCTATCCTGACCCTCGCATCACCCTGATTAGGGTGAGACCTGGACTCGCTTGCACCATGGCCGAAAGACAACGAAGCTCATCCAGTCACTCCTTTCGTCCGAGCCCGCGGCGGTCCGGTTGCATTCAGGTCGGTCCGGGCGGGCGACTGTTCGCCGACTACAAGCGATCGGACGAGCTACGCCGATTGATGACGCCCAATGGCAAGATCTATTCGCGTAAGCGCTCCGGAGCCTCGGCCAAGGAGCAACGCCTGATTGCGACGGCGATCAAGCGAGCCCGGTATATGGGTCTGCTGCCATATACGAGCGCGACGCTCTAAGAGGGCAGCTCGTACCGGCCGACAGAGGTGCTGCACTTGAAGCCGCACCTTGCAAATCGAGTATCAACGGCGTGATGGGCGTAAGCGTTGCCACGGTCGTTTCATTGCGCGGCCCAGCCACGCCAGGTACAGCTTCATTCGCAACCGGCGCAAGCCGTGGTCATGTCGATCAACACGAAGACCGCCCGCGATCCAGCCGGCAGCGAGTCGAAGTCGGCCCTGTTCCAGCGCGGCCAGTGCGAGGTTGTGCATGGCGATGATGCACCGTCCATCGAGCCGGACGGCCCTGCGCGAGGCGACCACTCCGCCATCTCGATCATTGGAACGGAAGCGAGATCGAGCGAGATTCAACCACAGCTGCACGTCGCGGCCGTCGTCGGATATCGCCTGCTCAAAGACCTCGCCCGCCTGTGCCGGCATCCCCGCCTCAAGGAGCAGTTTCCCGAACCAGGGCAGATCGGTGCGATGCGTGTCGTCCACTGCCGCCCGAGGGAGATCTAACTCCTCGATGAAGTGCCGACCGGCCTCATCGACACGGCCACGGCGTAAGAGCACCTCTCCCAGAGCCAGGCGAATCTGCGGGAACTCCGGATCGAGTCTGAAAACCAGCTCGAACTCGAGATGAGCTTGCTCGTACCGTCGTGCGGCCAACGCGATGCCGCCAAGCCGATGGTGCGCATCGACGTTGGCCGGCTCGAGCTCCAGGACGCGACGGAACTTCTCTGCCGCTTCAGGTCTGCGTCCCAGCTCCATCAGCAGTTCACCATAGTCCAGCAGCGTCTCGATATTGCCCGGGTCGGTGCGAAGGTCGCGAAGAAACATCTGCAATGCGCGGCGATGGCGGTCGGTCGCCGCATACACCGATCCGAGCCGGGCGCGTAGGCGTGGAATAGAGGGGTCGAGTCGCAAGGCCTCACGCAGACACCATTCGGCCCGGTCATAATCCTCGCGCTGCATCAGACTCTCAGCCATGGTCGCCAGGCAATGAGGGCTGGGCTCGGGCAACGCCTGCTGAGCGAGATAGAATGCTGTCTCCGCTTCGTCATGTTCCCCCAGCCGCAGATGACTTTCGATCAGCTGTGCGTAAGCCGGCTCGAATTGAGGATCGATTTGCAGCGACTGGTGGAGTAACTCGACAGCCCGCTCGAACTGTCCGAGCCGATTGGCCACGGCCCCAGCGGCCATCAGAGGATCGACTTGGCCGGGCATCAGGGCGATGGTTCGGTCATAGCAGGCCAGGGCTTCAGATTCGCGCCCGGTAGCCTCGAGCGTCAACCCGAGGTTGAAATGCCATTCACCCTGATGCGGATTGAGCGAGAGGGCCTTGCGGAGTTCCGCCTCGGCCTCCGCCCAGCGACCTCGCTCATACATCTCCAGCGCCCGATCGGCGTGTTCTTCAGCGTCGAGCCATTCGCTCATGAGTGGACGCTCCCGCAGGTCGTTGCTTTGGGTTGCTTCACTGCCGAGATGTAGCCGATACGATTCAACACCATGCCATGGTACTACTGTAGTCTGGCTCCGGCAGTGCGACATGTCTAGATTTTTCGACGAAATTAGAAACGGCAAACCGGTGCGGCGCCTCTTGGGCCCGGTAGCCGGTTGCCTCGTTGGCTGTGCCGCGCCCGGCCCGGCGCCATTGACGCTGCCCGGTGCACTTTCCGCGGCCAACATGGAGCCCATCCAGGAGAACCAGGCGGACCTCACAACCCGGCAGCGTCGGCAGATAGAGATATTTCAGAGCATTCTGCTCAGCTCATCGTCAGTCGACGTCGCCCCGGAGACAAGGCGAAGCGCTGCTGAGGAACTCATCGCCATGCGGATCGCTCCAGCTACATCGATCCTTGCCCAAGCCCTGGGTAGCGATAGCGAGGCGCCGGTGATCGCTGTGATCGAGGCGATGGAGGCATCGTCCGACCCGGTTGCCGGACTGCTGGCGACGGTCATCACGACGCTGCAGACCGGATCACCCGAGATTGCTGAGCGGTTGAGTTCGCTGTTGCTGCGCTACGGCCAGCCTGCATTGCAACAAACCGGCGCGGCCGCGTTGAATCGCGACTCACCCACCGCATCGCGGCTTGGCCCGATCACCGCTTTGGGGTCGTTTCAAAGCCGCGAGAGTGCCGGGTATCTGATGACGCTGCTGGAGCGTGATCCGCCCGAGTCGCCGCAGGTCGTCGCCAAAGCATGCAACAGCCTTGAGCGACTTACCGGTTTTTCCTTCGGATCGGATGCAGACCAATGGCGAACATGGTGGGCCGAACATAAAGACGAGCCGCTGGAAGACTGGCTGCGCATCATGTTGGAACAACTGAGAACTCGTGTTGCCGAACTCGAGCAGCAAAGTCAGCAGCTAAGGCGCGACAACGACGCAACGGCTCAACGTGTGGTCGACGGGTATCGTGACCTGTTTGTGATACTTCCGCCTGAAGATCAGTTCGCCCGACTGGAGACGCTCTTGAGCGATGCGCTGACGCCCGTTCGGCAGTTCGCCGTCGACCGGGTGGAGCGGCTGCTTCGCGACAGCGAGTTAGCGCCGGTGCAAGTGCAGGACAAACTCGCTGAGCGGTTGGCCGATGCCGGCGAGCTGGGCGGCCTGCGACTCTCGGCGGCCCGACTGCTCAACGATTTGAATTACCCGCGCACAGGCGAACTTGTCGGGGCGGCCTTGGCGGCGGAATCGGATGCCGCTCGAGCTGCAGGCTACCTGGAGATACTGGCCAAACGGCCCAGTCCCGAAGCGCTGGCAGTATTGATGCGCTGGCTTGCCGTGGCGCAAACCACTACGTCGGCTGCGGATACATTGTGGGCCCTCGTCAGTAGCGCCGCTCTTGACGAAACCGCGCTGGGGCAGCTTCGGCCTGAGGCACACCGCGCTGCTTCTCAGTACGTCACGCCGGCCCATGTTCGACTGCTGGCGGGTATCGGCCGGGACATCGATCGGGAGGGTATTGAAAAGTGGCTCGATTCAGATGACGTGGCCATCCGAAGCGCCGCGGCTCAAGGGCTGAGTTGGGCCGGCGTGTTGGAGCCTTTGCAGCAGCGCGCCGCTGACGAAGCGATCTACCCACATCGCATCAACTTGCTCGCTCGGGGCGCTGTTGATCTGGCCACGTTGCGCGAACTGGTGCGAGTCGCTCCGCCCCAATCCCATCAACAGATGTGGATGGTCGCGATGACGGGATTCTTCAGCAAACTCCTACCGGGCCAAATGCTGCAAGGCGACGACCTGCTCGCTTCGTTTGAACACGTTGATCAAACATTGCGTGTAGCGGCTCTTGCACGAGCTGCGCAGTTGCCCGATGACGCGCTTCCAGCCGATCAACGCGCGGCCCTTTTCTTACGCTTGGCTGAACTGTGGCTCGCGACCGGCAACGCGCAATCGGCACACGATCTCTTGGTGCGGATCGACGAAGCGTCGGCACCGTTGAATCTTGCGCAGCTTCGGTTCCGCGCTGCCGCGCTGAGCGGGCACTACGACACGGCTGCGGGATTGAACAACGACGCGGCGGTCTGGGTGGTCTTGCTGACGGAACTGGCTGAATCTGACGCGGTGGCGGCCGTTCGGCTGCGCGATGAGATTCAGCGCCGCTTCGAGGGCGCGTTTGATGAGCAGACACAAGCGGCGTTCGATGCGGTGAATCGGCGACTGCCTGGGCAGTCGCCGGCACCCGCAGCGGCTGAGTCCGATTCGTTGCCGTGATCGAACAAGCCAGACGAATCATTGCCCAAGCCGGACGTGTCGTATCGTTTTCCGGAGCAGGGCTGAGCGCTGAGTCGGGCATACCAACCTTTCGAGATGCGCGAACCGGCGGACTTTGGGCCAAGCACGATCCCATGCGGCTTGCCTCGCCACAAGGCTTCGCTGATGATCCGCAGCTCGTGAGTGAGTGGTATGCCCATCGACGGCGTGCGATCGCTGAGGCTCAACCCAACGATGCGCATATCGCCCTGGCGCAGCGATCGAACATTATCCACGTCACGCAGAACGTCGACGACCTGCTGCACCGAGCAGGCGCACGCCGCGTCATTCAATTGCACGGAACGATCGCGCACGATCGGTGCAACGGCGACTGTGGATTTCGTGAAGAGGTTGACATGACCAATCCACCGGCCCTGCGCACTTGTCCCCAGTGTGGCGATCAACTTCGCCCAGCAGTCGTATGGTTCGGCGAGGCGTTGCCAAGTGATGCTTGGTCGGAGGCGGAGCGGGCCTGCGGCGAGTGCGAGGTTCTGCTGGTCATCGGAACCAGCGCCGTAGTGTACCCAGCGGCTGGTCTGATCGGTTTGGCCAAGTCCGCCGGAGCGAAGATCATCATCGTCAATACACAGTCGAGCGACGCAAGCTCCCTGGCGGACGTTGAACTTCTTGGTAAGGCCAGCGAGGTTGTGCCTGATCTGCTGGTCCAATGAAGCGAATCTACCAGACGAGCGAATCAACAACCGCCGCAGAAAGAAACAATACAACGGTGAGCGTAGCTACAACAAGGCCCGGTTTTGGCAGCTTCAGGTAGTGTTTGCACGCAAGATACCACCAAATCGCCATCCATAGCACGCACGGTGTGAAGAGCGCTGCGCCTGGAAACGGCGAATAGACGATATTCGTCGAGGCAAACTCCCCGACGCGCCATTTCCAATAAAAGGGATCAAACACCTCGGCTGTGGCGTCCATTCCCATTGACATCAGCGCTAGGAAAGTGATGCACCACAGGCAGCCAACACCAAGTGGCGCAACAAGTGAATACAAGAAAATACGGAAAATGTGACCTTTACGAACCTTCGACTGCCGCAGCGTTGTTGGAATGAGCGCGAAAATGGCCGGCATGGCGAACAACGCGACAGCCAGGCCGGGCATTACGTAGAAAACGTACCGCAGCAAACTCTGGACCGCTTCCCAGGTAGTCTGCAACCAATACGACCATCCCTGCGCCCCCGTCCAATTGCCCCAATAGACGAAATCGTGAAGGACGAAACTGCTTAGAGACAGAATCAACGCAACTGTGGCGATTACACTCGCTACAACCGCCGCCGGCCACAGATGCACCGGATCGGTCAATCGCACCTCGCGCCAGAACCGGCGAGGTCGAAACGCATACAGCACTGTTTGTACGAATCGAGACAGTGGTTTCCGCCGCCAGTGATACTCAAACAGCCACGGATGCACGGTGAGGACGAAAACTCGATGCCAGTCGAATTCCAATCCACATTCGTTGCAACGCCCGCGGATGGGGCACTGCTTGGTCCACGTCGAGACCGTCCCGTCAAGGTTGTAGCCGCATCGGGGACATTCAGCGGATGGCCGTGCCATGTTTCGTTTACCCTGGTCGCTTAAAGAAGGCGTGGCCTGTGTCGTACTTTGCGCCAACGGCCGGTCATGCTACGGTATCTATTCATGGCCACGAAAAACACAAAATCAACCGCAAAGACACGTGTTGAACGCGACTCGATGGGTCAGATGAAAGTCCCCGCCACGGTGATGTTTGGCGCATCTACCCAACGCGCGGTACTGAATTTCCCGATTTCAGGGCGGCCTGTTCATCCCAAGGTGATCCATGCCTTCGCGGTGCTGAAGCGCGCTTGCGCCGAAGTGAACCAGGAATTAGGCAAGCTCGATCAACGGCGATCAAAGCTCATTGTCTCAGCCTGCAACCAGATCATCAAAGAACTAGAGGCGAGCTCGCTTCCGGTGATGCAACATTTTCCGGTGGATGTGTTTCAGACAGGCTCGGGCACGTCCACCAACATGAACGTCAACGAAGTCGTCTCGAACTTTGCCTGCAAAGCTGCGGGCAAGAAGGTGGGCGCGAAGGATCCGATTCATCCCAACGATCACGTGAACATGGGTCAATCGTCCAACGACACGTTTCCCACGGCGATGCAGGTCGCGGCGGCGGTAGCAATTCACGACGATCTACTTCCAGCCCTCAAGACCTTGGCGAGTGCTTTGAAGACCAAGGCCAGGCAGTGGGATAAGACGGTCAAGATCGGGCGAACACATCTCATGGACGCTACGCCGATCCGTGTGGGTCAGGAATTCTCGGGGTTCGCCGCTCAGGCACAATACGGCGTGACGCGCGCTGAGCGCGCGATGATGCGTTTGGCCGAGAACTTGCCGATAGGAGGAACGGCCGTCGGCACCGGCATCAACACCCATCCGCGATTCGGCAAGCTCGTCTCGGCTCGCCTCGCCAAAGCAACCGGCGTGAAGTTCTCCGAAGCCGCCAACCATTACGAAGCGCAGGCCACGCGAGATTGTGTTGTCGAAGCGTCGGGCGAGCTCAAAACCATCGCGGTGAGCCTCTCCAAGATCGCCAACGACATACGCTGGCTGGGCTCGGGGCCGCGCTGCGGGTTGTATGAACTGTCATTACCCTCCATTCAGCCTGGCTCGTCGATCATGCCCGGCAAGGTGAATCCCGTCATCTGCGAATCGGTGGTGCAGGTTGCTTGTCAAGTGATTGGCAACGACGCAGCGATCACGATGGGAGCGATCGGGGGCGTCGGCTCGCTGTTTCAACTGAACGTCGCGATGCCCATGATGGCTGACAACATGATGCAAACCATCGAGTTGCTTGCCAACGTTTCGCGTGTGTTCGTGGAAAAGTGCATCAAAGACTTGAAGCTCAACAGGGCGATCGCATCGGGGTTCGTAGAGAAAAGCTTGATGATGTGTACGTCACTGGCGCCCGAGATCGGGTACGACAAAGCAGCGCAAGTCGCCAAGGGTGCGTTCGCTTCGGGTCAAACCGTGCGCGAATATGTGCTCCAGCACAAGCTGGTCGAACGCAAACGACTCGATGAGCTGCTCGACGCCACATCGATGACCGAGCCGAGTTAGCAGAACATTCAACCATCCACGCTGTGACGCCCACCGATACCAATCGGTGGGTTCCATCAGCGATTTCTACTCGTCGTCAGCTGTTCTCACAATCCCCCCAACAAACGCGCGCACAAGTTCGTCGTGCGATTCGCCTTCGGTCAGCTCAGCGTGGGAATGATCAGCCCCCTCCACGAGATGAAACTGCGCATCGGGCGCCTCAGCGGCGATTTGCCGGCCTTGACTGACCGGGGTGATCGGATCGTGGCTTCCGTGAATTACTAACAGCGGGCAGCGTAGATGCTGTGCGTCATCTGAGGTGTTGCGCTGACGCAAGCCGCGCAGCCTCCAGAGGAGCACCGCAAGATCGGTGATCGGGCGCGCGGGAACCCCATCACGGCGAAGGCGTCGGCGCAGCGTCATATGGAAGTATGTGTAAGGGGCGTACGCCACAACACCGAGGATCCGATCGCGAGCCGAAGCTTGGCGCGCCGCGGCCGCCAAGGCGATCACCGCGCCCATCGATCGCCCCACAAGAACGAGTCGTTCCTGACCAAGGCGCTCAAGCAGTGCGATCAGATCATCGTCTTCGTTGCAGCCAAGCCGGCTTGGGCCACCGGTCGCCTCGCCGTGGCCGCGCAGATCGTACAGCACGATTCGATCACAAAGATCGAGCCACAGCTCAATGCCGCCGAGCATATCGATTCGCGATTGCCCCCAGCCATGGCAAAACACGGCCGTCAGATTCCCCTCTTCCCTCCGTGCCTCCGTGCCTTCGTGCCTCCGTGCCTTCTTCGTAGTAACCTCCCACACCGGGAGCCGAACTCCATCGGGTCGATCAAGCGTCCACGACTCAAAGGGCAGTTGAAGCTCGGCAGGATCGCACGCCATCCCGTTGGCTACGGCATACCCAGCAGTATGGCGCGGCGGGTGGGTCGCGCCATAAACCAGCATCGCCACCACAAGCGCGACAAGCACCCCCAGCGCGATCAGCAACAAAATGGCCAGGCCCACAAGTTCCTGCATGGCGAGCAGTCTAGCCGCCCCGGCGGTGCTGCTACACTGCCGATGCTCATGAAGCCCACGCTCAAAGTCGGAAATACGGCCGAAGTAACCGCAATCGTCACCGAAGAGATGTGCCCCGCTTTCGACAATGTCGTCGTTCACCGCATCTACTCAACCTGGTCCATGGCTCATCACATGGAATTGGCCGCCCGCAAAGTGCTGGTCCCGCACTTGGACGACCATGAGGAGGGCATCGGATCACATTTGACGATCGACCATCTTGCACCGACCCCCCTGGGCCGGACCGTTCGAGTCGTTGCTGAAGCCGTTGAAGTTGACGACTCAACTGTTGTCTGCGACATCTGCGTTTATGATGGTGAACGACTGGTGGGTCAAGGCCGGCAAATCCAACGTGTCTTGCCGAAGAAGAAACTTAAGTCACTCATCGAGCGAGCAACGCGATGACTACCGCAACTTTCGAGACCAAACCCATGACTTCTGAACAACTCATTCTCGTGGAGACCGAAGGTTCGGTCGGCATTATTCGTCTCAATCGCCCCAAGGTTCTCAACGCCCTCAACCCGCAGTTGATGACGCAACTGGCTGAGCAGTTGGAAGCCTTCGATCAAGACGATTCAATCTATGTGATCGTCCTGGCTGGCAGTGAACGCGCCTTTGCAGCTGGGGCGGACATCGGCGACATGGCTGAGCGATCCGCCCTTGAGATGTACCAGCGAGATCAGTTCGCCGTATGGGATCGTATCAAACGCACGAAGAAGCCGATCGTCGCGGCAGTGAGTGGTTTCGCGCTGGGCGGCGGTTGCGAACTGATGATGTTGTGCGATGTTATCGTTGCTTCCGATACGTCGCAGATCGGTCAGCCGGAGATCAATATCGGTGTCATGCCCGGCGCCGGTGGAACGCAGCGTTTAACGCGCGCGGTCGGCAAAGCGACGGCAATGGATGTGATTCTAACGGGTCGATTTCTCAGCGCGTCCGAAGCGCTCGCCGGCGGGCTGGTGAGCCGCGTCGTGCCGGTGGAGCATTTCTTTTCTGAAGCGATGCGCATCGCACATGAAATGGCTAAGAAGGGACCAATCGCACTTCGCCTGGCAAAGGAATCGGTTCTCAAAGCGCACGAAACAGCTCTGAGCGAAGGCTTGGAATATGAGCGCAAGCTGTTTTATTCACTCTTCTCGACCGACGATCAAAAAGAAGGCATGCGCGCCTTCATGGAGAAGCGCAAACCCGATTTCAAGGGAAAATAGTTTTCGGAAATCCGCCATTTAGCCGTGGGGCTTGCCCCGCGCTCTTCCACGCAGGAAACCCATCATGCCCGCCACCGCCACCGCAACATCCTTCCAAACGCTCACTGTCGAGTCCTCCGAGCACATCTGCACGATCACGCTCAATCGCCCCGAGGTCTACAACGCCTTCAACGATCAACTCACTACGGAGTTGCAAGATGCACTCAAGCAAGCTGAGCGCGATCAAAACGTGCGCGTGATCATCATCACCGGCGAGGGTAAAGCATTCAGCTCCGGACAAGACCTCGGCGATCTCAAAGATCGCTATGTGCCCGGGTATATCCCCCAGTTCGGCAAGGATATCGATCGGCGATACAACCCCATCGCCAAACGCATCATCAATATGGGCAAGCCCGTCATTGCTGCGATCAACGGCGTGGCGGCCGGCGCTGGTTGCAGCCTGGCGCTGGCGTGTGATCTTCGCATCGCCTCACAACACGCTTCGTTCATCGAGCTCTTCATCAACGTCGCATTGGTTCCCGATACCGGCAGCACCTATACACTGCCGCGGCTGGTTGGGCTCGGCAAGGCGAAGGAACTGTGCTTCACCGGAGATAAAGTTGATGCTGCCGAGGCGCTGCGGATCGGGCTCGTCAATCGCGTGGTGGATGCGGATCAGTTGATGGACGAAACACGAGCATTAGCCAAGAAGCTCGCATCGCTTCCCAGTCGTGGGCTTGCGTTGACCAAGCGATTGCTCAACCAATCGTTTGACAACGATCTGGCAGGTCAGCTTCAAGCGGAGTCGTTTGCCCAGGACACGGCCGGCAGAACCGAGGATCATCTTGAAGGCGTCTCAGCATTTCTGGAAAAGCGCAAACCGCAATTCAAAGGTTCCTAACGTTTAGCCGCGACCCAAAGGGGAGCGCTCTCCCAGCATGGTCCACGCCTACCACCTCATTTTCTGTGCCTACGGATTCTGGCTCCCCAACGATCCGCGCGGATCGTGGTCGGATTTCGTCGGTGCTTGGGAGCTGCTGAGATTTGGAACGGCTACGAAGACAAAGACCCATCGATCGGTCGCCGGCGTTGCACATGATCAAGTCGTTCGGCAAGCCGCCAAGCGTGAACTGAAGTACCCACCGGTTCACTTTACCGGTCTGCAGGCGCAGAGCATCGGCCGTGGATTCGCCGGGTTTGTCGAGCGCTCCGGCGTGAAGGTCTTGGCGTGCTCTATCCTTCCAGAGCATGTCCATATGGTCGTATCCCGTCACCGGTTCAAGGCAGAGCAGATTACGAATCTTCTCACGGGGGCTGCGAGCAGGCAGTTGTCAAACGATCGTCTACATCCATTCGCCTCGTCTGCTGTTGAGGGTGAACGATTGCCGAAGATTTGGGCTCGGGGGCAGTGGAAGGTGTTTCTGAATTCCGAGGCCGATACCTCCCGAGCTGTGCGATACGTCCAGCATAATCCGTTGAAAGAAGGAAAGCGGCGACAAACTTGGGGTTTTGCGCAAGCGGTAGCCGAGGAAGGCGCTCCCCTTTGGGTCGCGGCTAAACACGCTGATGGCTGATCGCTCGTCCACGCTCGGCATCATTGGCGCGGGCACGATGGGCGCCGGCATTGCGCAGGTTGCCGCTACCGCCGGTTGGACCGTCGAACTGATGGATGTTGATGAAGCAACCGTTCGCACAGCAATCGCAGGCATAAACAAGCGCTTGGATCGTCTCGTAGAAAAGGAGCGATTGACACAACAACAACATTCTGATGCTGCGAAACGCTTGCTCATCGCAACAACGCCAGGGTGTTTCAGCGATTGCGAACTGATCATCGAAGCGGTCGTGGAGGACCTTGACATCAAGGCTAAGGTGCTGGGCAACATCATCCCAACACTGCGCGATAATTGCATCATCGCGACGAACACTTCGTCGTTGTCCATCACCAAAATTGGCCAAGCGATCGGTCAACCGCAACGCACCGTCGGTATGCACTTTTTTAATCCCGCGCCGATCATGAAGCTTGTGGAGGTGATCAAAGGAGAAAACACTTGCACGGCCGTCGTCGATCGTGTGACTGAGATCGCGGAGAGTTGGGGCAAGCAAGTTGCGCGGGCCGCAGATGTACCCGGGTTCATTGTGAACCACGTCGCCCGGCCGTACTACCTCGAAGCGTTTCGCATCCTCGAAGATGGTTACGCTTCGCCGGATGTGATTGACGGCGCGATGAAGTCGCTTGGCGGATTTCGTATGGGGCCGCTGGAACTGACGGATTTCATCGGCCAAGATGTCAACACGGCGACCACGCGATCGGTGTGGGAGCAGTTGGACCGACCGGCGTTGCTTACACCGAGCCGATTGCAGGAACAACTTGTTGCTGATGGATGTTTGGGAAGGAAGACGGGGCGAGGTGTGTATAACTATGCTGGCGATGAGCCGGCCGTTGCGTTGCAGGTGGATCACAGGCCGTTGAATGTGACTGATGAGGTGCGCGAAGCCGCAAGCGGATTTGTGTCAAAGGCGACGAACGAAACGGGTAGTGAATTAGAGCAGTACATCTTCGCGCGGATTCTCGTCGCGCTGATGACGCAGGCCGAACTCGCCAACGAGCGCCGTGTGGCGGAGAAAGCCGATATCGACACAGCGCTCAAGTTCGGTGTGAACTATCCCAAAGGACCGTTCGAATGGGCCGATCAGATTGGAACCGAGTGCATCGATGCGCTGAGGCGTGCGATAGGCTGAACGCCGACCGCTGAAAGCTGAGTGCCATTGACAGCGTAGCGCAGCGAAGTCGTCGGTGCCATTGGAAGTTTGCCACATGTATTGCACCGACGACTCGAAGACTCGCTGTCGGTGGCACTACAATCCGCGAATCCTGAATTCTTCTTCTCTTCCAAACCGCTATCATTGGGCCCATGCGACGAGCTGCGATTATTACCGCTATTCGAACGCCGATCGGTGGTTACGGCGGGAAGCTTGCGTCCATCCGTCCGGATGATCTGGCCGCTTTGGTCATTGGTGAGTTGATCAAGCGATCGGGTATTGATGCAAAGAGCGTCGAGGACGTCTACTTCGGTGCGGCCAACCAAGCTGGCGAGGACAACCGCAACGTCGCGCGAATGGCTGCGCTGTTGGCGGGACTCCCTGAAACCGTCCCCGGTTGCACGGTCAATCGCCTCTGCGCCTCCGGCCTGGAAGCAATCAACATCGCGGCGCGGATGATTGAGACAGGTCACGGCGACGTGATGATTGCCGGCGGCGTCGAGAGTATGAGTCGTGCGCCGTTTGTTATCGCCAAGCCCCAAGCGGCGTTTGATCGCAACGCTGAGATGTATGACACGACGATCGGTTGGCGGTTTACCAATCCCAAGCTGGCTGAGATGTATCACCCCTACGCGATGGGTGAAACGGCGGAAAACGTGGCGCGCAAGCACAACATCAGTCGCGCCGATCAGGATCGCTTCGCCCTGGAAAGTCAGCAGAAGTGGGCGGCCGCGAAGGCATCCTGCAAGTTCGAGGCCGAAATCGTGTCGGTCGAGATTCCCCAGCGAAAGGGCGAGCCGATCATCGTTGACACTGATGAGCATCCTCGCCCTGATTCGACGATCGAAAAACTCGCATCGTTGCGCCCGGTGTTCGCCAAGGACGATCAAGGCACGGTCACGGCTGGCAACTCCTCGGGGATCAACGACGGCGCAGCGGCGGTCCTGCTCGTCGAGGCGGACTACGCCAAGAGCCTGGGTTTAGAGGCTCTCGCCTACGTGGGCCCCTCCGCGACGGCGGGGGTTGATCCAGCCTGTATGGGCCTCGGGCCGATCCCTGCGACGAAGAAAGTCCTTGAGCGAGCCAAACTCGGACTGGATGATCTTGATATCATCGAACTCAACGAAGCGTTTGCCGCTCAGGCGATTGCATGTATACGAGAACTTGGTTTGGACGAATCAAAGGTAAATCCAAACGGCGGAGCCATCGCGATCGGCCATCCGCTCGGATGCACCGGCGCACGGCTTGTCGCGACACTTGTCCATGAGATGAATCGCACAAACGCAGCGCACGGCCTCGCTACACTGTGCGTCGGCGTCGGCCAGGGCGTCGCAACCGTAATTGAAAGACAGTAAGCAGATTCACCGCAGAGACGCAGAGAACGCAGAGGTAAGAGGAATGACAGCATTTTCAAAGCATGAAGAATCGCTAATGCGTTTCGCAACCAATCTTCATCTCTTCACCTATTGTCCTAACTCTGTGTCTCAGTGCCTCCGTGGTGAATTGATTTCTAAAGGGACTTGATCGTATGTCTGGTAGTTCAAACATAGGGATGCACATCGATCACGACGTACAGGAGGATCCCGAGAAGCTGGCTGAGTTTGAGGCGAAGGTGAGCGGAGGCGGGCTTATTGAACCTGATGACTGGATGCCCTGCGCCTATCGCAAAGGCATGCTGCGAATGGCTGAGCACCACGCCAACTCCGAGATCATCGGCGCGTTACCCGAAGGCGAGTGGATCACGCGCGCACCAAGCCTGCGGCGCAAACTCGCACTGACCGCTAAGGTGCAGGATGAAGTTGGTCATGGGCAGATGCTGTATCGCGTGTCACAGGATTTGGGCAAGCCGCGCGATCAGATGCTGCGTGATCTGATTACCCACAAGACCAAGTACCACAACGTGTTCAATTACCCTGCGCCGACGTGGGGTGATATTGCCATGATTCAATGGCTCATCGACGGCGCCGCGATCATGAACCAAAAATCGCTGGCAGACGGCGCGTACGGTCCATATGTCCGCACGATGCGACGGATCAATATGGAAGAGGCGTTCCACTTCAAGAGCGGCGAGGACATGGTGCTCACACTAATGACCGGCACCGCTACGCAGAAGAAACTCTGTCAGGACGCATTCGATCGTTGGTGGTATCCATCGCTGATGTTCTTCGGCCCGCCGGACAAGCCAAACTGCCGCAACCTCCCGCCGATGCGCTGGCGCATGAAAACAGTGACCAATGACGATTTGCGACAACGATTTGTCAGTCGATTCGCGCCTGCAGCGTTGGACCTTGGCCTGCAGATTCATATCGTCAACAAAGACGACCAGGGCATGGTCATTGAGAAGCAAGTCGATCCCAATCTTCGGTGTGATGAAGCAACCGGTGACTGGCGCTTCACCGAACCGGACTGGGATGAGTTCTATCGAGTGATCCGCGGCAACGGTCCGTGCAACAAACAGCGCATCGGCCTGCGGCGAATGTCCCATGAACAAGGTCGATGGGTGCGCAACGCGATCTTGCATGGAAGCACTGCATTTCCGCCGGCTGCCTAGACAGAGAGTCGTTTCGTCATGCCAACGTCAAAGATACGTCGCGACATTCCAATACACGTGGACGACCTGGACTTCCCCGCCGAAGGAGACATGAAGCCGTACGTCATCTTCACACAACTGAAGGACAGTGGCCCGTTCATCTATGCAGGATGGGTGGATGCCGCGGACGATGACATGGCGATCCAATTTGCGTGCGAGCATTACGGGCAGGATCAGCAGTGCGTTCGTATTTGGGCGATTCAGCGCGACGCCATCGCGGGCACGGAGGCTGAGTATCCGACTTCCAGCGAGGCAGGCCCCAACTGTACATACCAGGTCTTCACCCAACAGCAGGCGGGCGCTCAGCACATCTGTGTTGGACATGTCGATGCGACCAATAGTGAGCAGGCACTCGCCGCAGCTCAACAGACATTCAGTGAAGAAGGCCCGCCAAAGAGCACTTGGGTAGTGCCTCGCGACTCGATCGCCGCGACCGCTGAGGGTGATGTCATTTGGCGGCTCACTGATCAGGACTACCGCATGGCGCGCGGGTACGCCAAGGATGTGCGCGAGAAATGGGAGAAGATTCGAGCGGCGCAGGATCTCAAGGAGTATGAGAAGGACGATTTGACTGAGATGTTTTAGAAAAGGTAACTGACGCCCACGGGTAGCAATCCGTGGGTTTAGTTGATACTTCACCTAGCAATAGTCATGAACACACTCTCGGACAACCTCAAACAACCGTTAGCAGATCTGTTGCTCGCCGCAGCGGATGACAAGCTGATGCTCGGGCATCGCAATTCCGATTGGACGGGTCTTGGGCCCATCCTGGAGGAGGATATTGCGTTCTCATCTTTGGCGCAGGACGAGATCGCCCATGCGCAAGCGCTCTACGAGCTCATCGGGTCGCTAATGGACCGCACGGCTGATCAACTTGCCTACGGCCGATCGCCGGAGGAATACCGCTGCGCTCAGATCGTCGAGGTTCCTGATGAATTCGATTGGGCGGTGGCGATCGCTCGACAGTTCTTTTGCGATCATTTCGATCAATTGCGCCTGGGAAGGTTGGCGCAATCGTCATATAAGCCGTTGGCGGACTTGGCCAAGCGTTTGGTGGCGGAAGAGCGGGTTCATGTTGAGCACGTGGATGCGTGGGTTGTTCGACTCGGACGTGGTAGTGACGAGTCCAAGCAGCGCCTGCAAGCGGCGCTCGATCAACTTTCCCCGATGGCGCCGATGTTGTTTGAGCCGGTTGAGATGGAGGATGAGTTAGTTGCTGCGAATCTGTATCCGCAGGCGGAAAAGGACATGTTCCACGCCTGTCGCGACGTGCTTAAGCACGTCGCGCACCAAGGAGGACTTGAACTGGAACAATACCAGCCAAACGAAGGCGCACAAGGCGGCCGCCACGGCCACCACAGCGAGCACCTCAAACCACTGCTTGATGAAATGTGCGAGGTCTATCGCCTCGAACCCGACGCAGCGTGGTGAGAAGAAGCCATCAGCGGTCAGCAATCAGCCGTCAGCCAATCACCGATACCACGGCTATGATTGCCGGATCAATGATTGACAACGAAACCATCATGGACGTCCTGCGGGAGATCCCCGATCCGGAGATGCCGATCAGCATCGTCGATTTGGGGTTGGTTGAGCATATTCGTGTGGAATCAACTGGCGAAGCTGTAAGCGTGTCGATTGTAATCCTTCCCACATTCGTCGGATGCCCCGCATTGCCGATGATCGAGGATGAGATCAAGACCAAGGTAGGCCAGCTGGATGGAATCAGCGCCGTTTCAGTGCAGTTCGTTCATGATCCGCCTTGGTCGGTCGATCGCATCAGCGATACCGGCCGAGCGTCGCTGGCCGCGCACGGTGTGACGGTCCCCGAGCAAGGCTCCGCGCTTGCGATCCCCGGGCACAGCTCGCCGGTTCAGCTGCGTACCTCCGCCATCGCTTGCCCGTTTTGTAGCTCGGATAATACGCGAATGGAAAGCCAATTCGGCCCGACGCGATGTCGCATGATCTACTACTGCGAATCATGCAAAAACTCGTTTGAACACATGAAACGAGTGTGATGGAGCGTTCGGGGGCGTCAACTGGAGAGAATTTCATATCGCCGCTACGATGAAGTGGCTGAGTTCTGTAGCCGCGATCGGGTTGGTCCGAGCTGATCGCACAAAAGTCCTGCCGCCGATGGGACGAAAGGGATTATGGCCAACGAGACCGTTCATCACGAGTCGAAGGTGACGCCGAGCGCTCCGGAGCTGGCCGTCAAGAGTTCGCATTTGCAGCGGAGACCCAAGATCACGCCGCCCAAACCTCGAAAAGACATCAGCACGCCCTCGATCGCGCTGGGTGAAATACCCAATCTCCAGATTCTCAATGAGAAGGGCGAGATAAGCGACCCGTCGCATGAGCCAAAGCTCGAGCCGGCCGAGTTGTTGCGCATCTATCGTGCGATGGTCCTGACGCGCAAGCTCGACCTGCGCATGCTCGGCATGCAGCGTCAAGGCGAAATGGGAACATTCGCCCCGAGTATCGGTCAAGAGGCGACGCAGATTGGGCAGATTTATCCTCTACAAGAGCAAGATTGGTTCAGCCCATCGTACCGCTCGTTCGGCGCGCAGCTTTGGCGCGGATGGTCGATCGAAGGTCTTATGTTGCTATGGGATGGATTCGGTGAGGGATTCGAGATTCCCGAGGGCGTCAATGATTTGCCGTTCTCTATCGTCATTGGTTCGCATGTCGCAACCGCGACCGGCGTAGCGATGGGCATCAAGCGGCGAAACTCCGATGCGGTGGTAGTCACGAACTTCGGCGACGGCGCGATATCCCAAGGCATCGTGGCGGAGTCGTTTACCTTTGCCGCTGTTGACAAGGCGCCGATCGTCTTCATCTGTGAGAACAACGGCTACGCAATTTCCATGCCTGTGCAAAAGCAGACCGGCGCTGACTACTTGGCCGGGCGGAGCATCGGATACGGCATCCCCTCCATGCGAGTCGATGGCAACGACATCCTTGCGATGATCGTTGCGACAACTGAGGCTGCTGAGCGAGCTCGCCGTGGTGAAGGCCCCACGTTGCTCGAAGCGGTGACCTATCGGATGTGTCTGCACACGACCGCCGACGACCCCAAGGTGTCTCGCGATGAT
>CBDUST010000040.1:0-22726 GCA_965369945.1 uncultured bacterium
ACAGCAGAGCATCAGGTCTGCTTCCGTCGCGTACGCACGGAAGTGCGAGCAATTCATTACATCCTCGGCATGGATTTCCACCTCGGCGCTCGGGTTACGATCTAGTATCCAATCCCTTTGCGTCTGAACCTTCAGTTGACCGATTGCACTGCGTCGGTGCGGATGTTTCACGAGGTTGATTTCGTCGTACACGTCCGGATCAAATAGCACCCAACGCCGAACCCCATTCATCGTCAGATGCTCGTTTACCGGTGCGCCTCCGCTGCCTACACCCACTTGAAGAACGAGCTTGTCGTGAAGCTCCTCTGGCGAGAACAAGTGCTGGATTCGATCGAATTGCATCATGTGCCTAGTGCGGTTGTTCGAGGCCGGGCCACCGATGGCCGTTCCGTTTCCAAATCTCGTACTTGCCGAGCCAGATCGCTGCCTTTGCAACCACGAGCGCAACAGTGAAATGCTGCCGCCATTGCATGCTCTTCATGATGCAGATTGAGCCATCCGGAAACTTGTGAGGAGCGAGGGGATGGGGCGTCCACCCCTTTGGGAAGACCTTCGGAAGAGAGTACGGGTATCCGTCAAGGACGATCCGAATTCCGTAAGTATTGTTCTTCTGGGTGTCGAGCGCACCCTCGGCAGCCGTTATCTGACCATTTGCACGGAGTAGGGCGAAGGCGGGGAACAACTTAAGCTTCTGCTGCTCATGGTACCAGCGGTTCGACTGCATCTCTGACGACGTGAGGGTCAGGTCCGCGGCCGCCGTGATCTCAGACATCAATACTCTCCTTCTGGATCACGAAGCACCGTGGACTTCGATCCTTCTGGAGTCCTACCGACCGCGTGGACGACGCCATCTTCGTCAATCTCGATGATCTCCTCAGGTGTCTGCTCAACCAGAACTTCTTCTGAGCTGTGTGTCATTTCAACCTCGGGCTTTCGTTACACGCGTAAAACGCTTTGACTTGGTCGAACAACAACAGAGCTATCCCGTGTGGTCGCGACGGGAGCCCAGCGTTCGTACTTGGCTGTCGCATCGGTCTCGCCGGGTTTGCCATCCGAGATGATGATTTGTTGTGGCTCTAAGACGCCGAGCGCGCGGTCGGAATATCCGTCCTCGCGGCCGTGATGGCTGGCCAGGAATACCGATGCCCGACCGAGCGGCGTCAGATTAACCGCGTCCCACTGTTCCTTTTCAGTATCGCCAGTGAGCACCACCTTCGAGTTGCCGGTAGTGATCGCCAGAATAATCCCATTGTTGTTCTCGTCATCTTCCGTACCACTCAGGTTCGGAGTGGTGGGACCGCCGATGTAGATCCCTGAGTCGCCGATCGTGGTCGTCTGACCTTCCTGAACCCGAACCGGTGTACAAAACGATACCTTCCCGTTGCGTAGACGCTCGTAGTAGACCCAGTCGTCGTATACCGGATCGGGCCTGAAATAGCGTCCATTGTGCCAGAAATTGCGCGGTCGGTACCACTCGCACACCTCCTGGAGACCCGTGAGATGATCCTGGTGCGGATGCGTGATGACCACAATGTCAAGCGCTTGGATCTTCGATTTCAAGTGTTCGAGAGGAGAGGGCCAATCCGCAGAGCGCCTGCAATCCACGAGCATGTTGATCCCGGTCTGGAACTCGACCAAGATCATGTGGCCCTTGCCGACTGCGAAGAACGTGTAGGTTGGGGTCATTCTCTGACACCTCAGCTTCAGTACTGTGTCGCGACGTCTACGACTGTTCGCTCGATAGTGGATGCGGCAACAATTGCCAGGCCAATGCTCTTCGCGCCAGAGCGTTCGA
Organism: uncultured bacterium; assembly: GCA_965369945.1. Lineage (GTDB taxonomy): Bacteria > Planctomycetota > Phycisphaerae > Phycisphaerales > SM1A02 > JADFNO01. Next base: position 1,796 of record CBDUST010000040.1, read on the forward strand.
GAACGCGGCTACACTACCCGAACGCCTGCCAAACCGCGTGGGTGCGACGCCAAGCCCCGCCAATGTGGCGGGCAGCGAATCGCAACCCTCTATTGTACCTGAGACCGAAGACAACTCAAGGTATTGTGGATAACGTGTCGCGCTAAGGGCCGCTACCTCACCTCATTCTCTAGCCGCACAACCCTGGATTCGGACGCGGCTGATCTTCATGGTGGGGGAGCGTAGTCTGCCCGCACGACTACGACAAACGCAAGAAGAACCAAGCCACGCAGCGGATTCGGGTCAGGCCGTGAATTATGAATTAGCTTATCCTTCGCACCGCCTCACCAGCCGCTTCGCGTCACGCAACCGGCGGCGGTCCGATTCCACCGTCCGTACCGCGTGGGCGACGCTGCTCGAGACGCCGTAGCCCAGCGACGCGGCGATGGAGCGGGCCCGGTAGCCGAACCCGCGGCGGGCGATGTACGCGGCCAGAGATCCGCGCCCTGGTGCTTCGACCGGCGCGGAAAAGCGGGTGACGGGACTCGAACCCGCGACATTCGGCTTGGGAAGCTGATCGCTGTGGCGCTGGAAGGCGACCTTCATATGCTCAGCCCGGAGGTCGACCCGATTTGGCAGCATGTCAGTTAGCACCCTGGCCGTAGGCATAAGAGGCGTCTCTCACGCGATCTCGGCAGTAGTCAACCGTCTTGAGCCTGTGGCCTCGGTTGCGGAAGCGATTCCTGCGGGTGTGTGCTTGCGGCTTACCTAGCTTTGATTAGTTTGTTCGTGTCGGGCTGGTGTATTTGCAAGTCCCATAATCGGGATTAGGTTGAACTTCAGAAAGGGAACGTGTGATTGAGGATTGCCTGATGGAAGACCGCAGATCCGCCAACCGGTGCTGACCAGTCAACTAACAACGCGATTCTGCATGGGTTTGCGTTGGGCTAAGTATTGAAACCATACAGGCGCAACTTTCTTAAACCTATTGCTCTAGAATATCCTAAGGAGGATAACTCAACCATGCTGAAACCTGGCCGCTATCGTCACTACAAGAACAAGGACTACGAGGTCATCGGATGCGCAACGCATACGGAGACGGGCGAGAAGCTTGTTGTTTACCGCGCGCTCTATGGAGATGAGCAGCTCTGGGTTCGCCCCAAAGAGATGTTTACGGGTAGCGTCGAGATCAACGGTCATCGCCTACCTCGTTTCCGATACATTGGGTCTGACATTGCAGGAACGTCGAAGACATGAAACCGCTACTCCTTTCATTTCTCTCGGATCTGCCCGGGCAGATTAAGGAGGCTATCGACTGCCTGCAACCAGAGACACTTACTGAGGCGATCGCCTTCTTCGACCTCTGTGGATCGACGCCTTTGAAGCTGCAGAAAGGCCATGATAGGGGACTGACAGCTGCGCTCCGATTCTGCTGTGCTGCGGAAGAGATTACTATGATCTGTGATGGAGTCGTCGTAAAGCAACTTGGCGATGGGATTCTGGCACGCTTTGCGGATCCGATTGATGCTTGTAGAGCCGCAGTGAATCTCAAGCTGCTCTGCCGAGATCTTGGGCTACTAGGTAGCTTCGGCATGACGATTGGTCGAATCACAAGATACGTTAGATCCAATGGAAGCGAGGACATTTATGGAGCTGCGGTTGATCGTTGCGCTCGCATACAGAGCGTTGCCTTCCCTGGACAGATAGTAATAGATGATGCCCTTCACGAGATTCTCCGCAGCTATCTATCTGATTACGCGGACCTCGTGGTGAGCGCTCTGTTCACAATGCAGGCGAAAGGTACAGGTGCACTGCATCTCTGCGAGATCTCGACGCATGACCTCGGTCTGATAGGGAAAATAGGCTCGCATTTCCACATTCACACCGCCGGTCGTCTCGCGATCGAAGAGAAGGTTCAGTTCATGTGTCAAGCGGACTCAGAGATCATCGAGATCGGTACTGGCCTGACATCGTTTGCCAAGTACTTCACTGGCCAAAAGCCGAAAGAGTTCAAGGACCATATCAGGAAATTGCTGTCGCGAGGAGTCTCTGTTAAGTGTTTTGCGGTCGACCCTGAGCATGGACCCGCTATAGCTAGCGTTGCGGGTGCTAAGGAATACCTTGGCGATTCGATGCGGGCGAAAGAGCTAATCATTGAGGAAAGGAAGACCTTTCTCGCGCAGGGGTTGCCGGCAGAACTTGAGTATTACTGTTACCGTACCGCACCAGTTTTTCATTGTCTCTGCATCGACGGAACAGATGCTTTGAATGCTCGTATGCTTTTCTCACCATATCTACCCGGCTTGTCGCGCGCGGAATGTCCTGTTCTTCAGGTATCACGAATTGCCATGCCGGAGCTCTTCGAAAAATACTGGTCAGCGGTCGAAGTCGTACAACGGCAAAGCGTTGAAGTTTTCGACTGAGACCTCCGTGGAACGTTGGGGAAGCCTCTCCGAAGCAAGAGTGACGCGGAACACATCGGTTTGAAGCTTTTTGTTTGCGCTCGATCCGAACACGGCATGGATGAGGTATCGAGGATCGCCCAGGAGAAACGATCGGCTGCCGGCCACCACAGGTGCATCGTATCATTGGAGATCTGTGCGATCACTATCCATCCTCTCGCCAGGCGAGGCGATGGGTGACCTGGCCGTCGGCAAGTTCGGTCGCATTGGGTGTGGTCGTGACCGTAGGCGTTTTGACGTAAATATCAGTCTCGACAACAAGAAGACGATCCGAGTCGGGGTCGTAGAGCGCGGTTCGCTATCATTTCTTGGACGACTGGATAAGCCTCGGAAGCGTTGCTTGGCAGCTTGTCAGAGGGTCCGGCGAGTCTTGCAGCACCCAAGTAGTCGGGTTGATTCGAGAACACACACGAATTTGGCAACGAGAGCGCCGCAGCGGGGCCGCGTTGCCTCGTCGCCACAGGCATTGGCCGCAGAGGCAATATAGGCGAGTATAATGCGGCACCTACTTAGGTTGGAAATATGCTAAAATCCAAACGAAATTCCCCCGGAACAGAGCTCCTGCAAATGAGAACCAGAGAGTTAGTTCGCCTGCGCACTCTTCGGCCGACGGATTTGCCGCCGGTCCGAATGCCGGACGGGCTGGAGCCAGGGAATTCAAAGACGGGAACAAGTGGTTTGTATTATCGCACCGTGTTCGTATGGAATCTGCCCGCAGCAGCTACCTGCCCTGGCGCGTCAGAGTGGTGCCTCCAACACTGCTATAACGGGGATGTTCGTCCAGATGTGCTGCCAGTTGACCGGTGGCTGCTCAATTGGACGTGGTATGTGCATGCGCCGGAGGAGCTGCTTCGGCGAATCGTCGATCAGATTCAGACGGCGGAACCGCCAGTTGCTGTTCGTATTCATTCTTCAGGTGACTTCTACAGCGATGCGTACATTAGGTTTTGGCTGAGAATTGCGAGAAGTGCTCTCGATGCGACGTTCTGGGGATACACGCGGTCGTGGGTAGTCAAGACCCTTCTCGATCCCTTGGAGAACTTGCGCAAGCAATCAAACGTTGAGTTGTTTGCGAGTTGGGATGACACCATGCCATCGCCACCGGCAGGCTGGCGCCTAAGTGTAGTTTGCAATACCCGTGAGGATTATGAATATGCGGCGAGCGATCTGTTCTGTCCGGAGCAGATCAGAGCAGTGAAGAATTGTGCGTCGTGCGGATTCTGCATGAAGCCTTCAACGGGCAGCGTAGTTTTTTTACCACATTAATCTATGCCCGATGAAATGACCACGATCGGACCAGTTGTTGTCGGCGGCCCGTCTGCTGTCGGAAAAACCACTCTCGTCAACGAACTGATCCATCGATATCCTCATATCTACCGACGGGCCCTTTCCGTTACGTCACGGGCTCGCCGACCACACGAACGTGACGATGAATACCTGTTCAGGTCGCGGGATGAAGTGCTTGCGCTTTGGAAAAGCGGCCAACTTGTTAATCTTGATGAGGTGTTCGGCAATCTCTACGGGATACTGGTCGGAACGATCGATGCGAGCTTCTGTGCGAACCGAATCCCGATCAAGGAGATTCACCCGCTAAACCACCGTAGTATCCTCGCCAAATACGCCAACACCGTTCGTGTTTTACTCCGACCGTTGGACGTAAAGGACATCGAGCAGGAGCAAGAGCAAAGGAATCGCGCTGACCTTGAGGATACGACGTCGAATCCCCATGACGCTGAGTTTGATCTAATCCTCCACGTCGACCGCAGCTGCAAACCGTCCATTCTCGCAGATGACTTGCATTTAGCCATCAAAGCCGTGTCAGAGTCCTTCCACCATTTTCCGAGGCCTGGTGTAATCGACGCTGGCAATGCAGACGGTTACGATCGCATCGCTGCCGAGTTTACGGACAAGAGGCGCCTGACAACTCGAGACTTTCACTTGCTTTCCCTCCCCTTTTTATCTCGCGGTGCCAACCGCTACTGCTCGTCCAGCGCACGGTGCGTTGAAATCGGGATAGGTCACGGATGGCTCAGAACGTCGATGCATATTCCGTGCAGCTCTTTTGTTGGCGTGGATATCGCAGGGAGTATGCTTGAGAGAGCACACCACGCATACGACGAAGTAAGACAGGCATCGGCGAGAGCGCTACCGTTTCCAAGTCAGTCGTTTGACGTTGCGTTCGGATCACTCATTGATGGGTTCTGTCATCCCGCTGCCATCGCTGAGATCCGTCGAGTGCTCCGTCCTGGGGGTTTCTTTATACTTACGAGCCCGAGCCGCGATTGGAGTGAGCAGATCCGCAATCGCAGCGATGAGGGACGAACGACGTTTGTAACATCTGCGGGCGAACGTGTTAGTGTATATTCGTTTACGTACTTGCTTGACGAGATGATTAACATCCTTGCGCAGTGTGGGCTGGATCACGTCGAGTCAGAAGCAGTCTTCGCATCGCGTCTCGATCCAAGCTGCATGGCTCCGGCGATTCGCGATGCAATTGACAAAGCACAGCGCGATGTTGAAGTTGTCAACTGCGTTGTCTGTCGGAGAAACCTGCGTGTTTGAGAATCTTGCGCGGTTCGACAATTCGTATGCAGCCTATCGCGCCGCTGTACGCCATGTGTTGACAGAGGGAAAGAGCGCTGCGCCGGTTGCGGACTGCACGTCTATAGGATCCCGATTTGGATCAGCTGTACACGCAACTCGCGAAATCGTAGGTGCCGGGTTCGTTATCACCAATCCACGCGCCCGACTAGTTTTCTCACCAGCTAGGGCATTTGATCTTGCTTTCGCTGTGGGTTATGTATTGTGGACGCTGTCGGGGTCGAACGCGCTGGCAGACATCGCATTCTACAATCCAAGAGGTAGATTGTTCTCACGCGATTCGAAGACACTAGAGGGAGCCATCGGCCCTCGGCTGATCGGTGAAGATAATGGGTCGCAGCTACAAAGGGCGATTAGCTATATTCGCCAAGATCCGGGGACGCGTCGCGCTGTCGTTCAGGTATTCTCACCGTGCGATCTCGTGAATCGTCCGCTCGATACGCCGTGCACCGCGACTCTGCAATTTCTTTTCCGCGATAGCATGCTTACCTTGATCGTGTACATGCGATCACAGTCTGTAGCGTTCTTGCTACCGTACGATATTTTCACGTTCTCAATGATCCAGGAAGCCGTCGCGGTGATGCTCAGATGCGATGTGGGGGACTACGTTCACTTTTGTGGCTCACTGCATTTCTACGATGACGAAGGGGATATGGTAGAGTCACTGCTTGACGAGGAAGATGGTTTCGCTTACGAGATGCCGCGCATGACTTCATCTCCGCTTGAAGATGCGACGATTGTAACAGCGGAACGCGAGTCGCGACGCGCGGTCGAATCTGGACAGCTGCTCGACGCACGTACCCTCGGCATTGATGACTATTGGGCTGACATTATCAACATGACAATGGTTATAGTGGCATCCAAGCGAGGTGTGAGAATACCGAAAGAAATAAAACTTCACGAAGCGTATGCTCGGTGGAGTCACAATGCCAGATAACCAGAACACGTTGTTCGCTCGGACCGTTTGGAGTCGCAGGGCCGCACCGGCGATACTACAAGACGCTCGCGCCCTCCATTGTATGTGGAAGGAGGGTGTGCTGGGTGGGGAGCGTATGCCGGAAGACGCTCACCCGCCGCTCAAGCCGGCGAGCAAGGAACTGTATCATTACTTCACGCTAGGAATGGCGCTTAACTATCAGCGGAACTCGTACCGCTTATGGGATGCAGCAACAGCAGCGTTCACGGACGCGGATACGCAGTGGGTGTTCGATCCTCGGGCAGTACTCAATCGTGATTCCGAGCTCCGATACGCTCTTTGCAAGCATCGCGTTGCTCTACAACCAAGAAAACACACGGAGACATGGTATCGATTGTGCACAGCCATAGTGAATTTGATGAACGGAGACATTCGCCGGCTATTCGTGAATACGGGGTACCAGGCTGATGCGGTACTTGATTACATCCGAGTGCAACATAAGAAAGAGTTCCCATACCTAAGCGGTCCGAAGATCAGCAATTACTGGTTATATGTCCTTGAGCAGTACACCGATCTCGTATTGCACAATCGGCGATGTCTCTCGGTAGCGCCGGACACTCATGTTATTCAATCGAGCAAGCGGCTGGGACTGGTCGATCCGGAACTCGCTCAGAACGCCGATGCGCAGGAGATGGTTACGGAGGCGTGGACGGATCTCCTTGCCGCGACGGAACTGGTTCCAATTGACATGCACACTCCGTTGTGGCTATGGAGCAAGGCTAGATTTCCGACGCTGCAGTACAACTCCTCCGATGGTAACTGAGACTAGAAACCGCACAAAAACGCGTGTGGGATATCGAAAGGGAACTGTCATACTCTTCGCGGCAAGTGTCAAACTCGTCCTGTTTCAATTCTCGGCCCGGCTGCGAACGAGTACGTACTAGAGTGATAAGGCGCCATGGAAAAACTGTGAACAGCTGAGCTTGGGAAGCCAGGCCAAGTATTTGGGTTAGATGCGAAGCACTACGCGGATCCGTCCGAGCTAACAAATGACTCAGTCTTTCTGGCGTTACCGCACCGCACTGAAGGCACTTCGTGCTGTCTCAGCATGCTGGTCGGAGACATCGAGGTAGAACTTCGCCGTCACCGAAATGTCCGAATGGCCCATCCATTTCATCAGGACGTGCATCGGGACAACATCCGCCATGCGCGTTCCGTAGCTGCGACGTAGATCATGAACTGTTCCGGTCACCCAATCTTCGGCCTCCAGCGTCTCGGCCGCACATCGCTGAAGGACCTTGAAATTCCTGAGCACATTGTTCACGACTTCAAACCGCTCTCGAAGAATTCCAGATTGCCTCTTCGTCTCTAAGATCAAGAGGCGATCCAGAGAGATGAAACAGTACGGCGACCCGTTTGATGTTGCCTTCAATTTGGTCAAGATGGCAACTGTAGTTTCCGGAATCGGGACAGAACGTCTTTGGTGTGTCTTGGGAGACCAAGAAAGTGTGCGGTACGTGGTTCCATTTGGTGTTTGGCAATCCTCAGCCTCTTTTCCAACAACGGTGACTGACTCACTTTCTAAATCCACATCCCTCCATTGCAGATTAAGTAACTCGTTTAACCGCAAGCCGGATGTGTAGCTAAGCTGAATGAACGCCCTCCACCAGACCGTCGGTGCAAGCTTGACCATTGCATCAATCTCGTGCAACTCGAAGATTCGCTTCTGGCGCGTCTTCGGTGGAGGCATCGGTTGTTTCGTGAAAGGGTTGTCGGTTACCAATTCCCAGTCTTTGGCTCGGTTGAACATCGCCCGAAGTCTTCCGATGACCTTACCCTTGGTGGTTGTAGACGCTGTCATCTTGGCCCGGATCCGTCCTGCGTCCATGGCCCCGATTCTGCGAATCAATCGGTCCTTGCCGAGTGCATTGCAGGCGTGTTGAATCGCAACTCGGTATTCGTACCGAGTGGTGGCTTTCCGGGTATCACCGATGGCCTGTTCGTGAAACCGACAGAACTCATCGAGTGTCATGGACTGTGGCTTGTCGCGAGGAATCTCTTTGCGGTCCAACTCGACCTGGAAATCTCGACGACGCTTCTCCGCTTCGCGCATGGTCATCCGATTACAGTCAGCGAGTTTTCTGCAGTAATGCTTGCCATCGGGATCAAGATCTCGGACAATGACGGCACGGACGGCCAACCCGCCACGGACGGCGCTCAACTCTGGACCGGAGACAGGAGGCGCGGATGGCGCGAAAGACAATTGATCGGGACACTAAGAAGGCGATCGTCGCAGCTCAGCAAATGATCGAGGAAGTCCACCAGGCTGACGGGAACGAAGCGGAGACCAGGAGGCGAGTTGAGCGGATTTTCGACTCGATGATGGGATACGATCCGTTCAAGCACCTATCGCGCGAACATGCGGTTAGGGGTGCCGGCGAAACAGAGCACGTCGACTTCGCAATACACGTCGACGGATCAACGGAGTCTTCGCCAAACATTATGGTCGAACTGAAACGCGTCGGAGTCGATCTCGCGCCAAAGCACCTGAAGCAGGTTTCGTCCTACGCCATAAACGCGGGATGCGAATGGATCCTACTCACCAACGGTCGTGAGTGGCGCGTGTATCACGTATCGTTCGGTCAGCCGCCCGAGACGAAGTTGCTCAAGAGCTGGCATCTTCTTACGGACGATGCCGCAGTGCTCGCCGAATGCTTCGGGCTCATATCCTTCAAGTCAGTTCGCAAGGGAGCGCTCGACAAACTCTGGCAGAAGAGCAACGTCCTGACTGCGCGCAACGTCCTTGCGGCAATCTTGAGCGAGGGATCAATCGCGCTGCTACGTCGCGAGTTGAAACGAAGTAGCGATGTCCCCATCGCCCCGGAGGATGTCGTCGCGGGCGTACGACGGCTGCTGAACGAAGCCGCGCTCGCAGAGCTGTCGTCGATCAGGATTTCACTGCCCGAGCGGAAACGCCGGAGGCACAAGTCGAAGCCAGATCAAACTGATGAACCGAAGGCCAGCAATGAGCCGGGATCTGGTCCAGCCCAATCACCAGAGCATGAACTGATACCCCCAGCGGAATGATGCGAGGGTTGGACGTAGCACGATCCGCCTTTCCCGCCCCCGGGTTGTCGGAAGAGGCGAACCGGGGTCTTGCTTTTGAAGCAGTGTCAACAAAGCTTTTGAATCATCGATGGCTCTATGATGACGATCTTGGCCGATAGGTGGCCGGCCGGATCGGGGTTTAGGTACCGTACAGCATCAGTGCCCGGTCCATTCACCCGACGGAGTCAGTTAGCACGACGAAGGCGGGCATCACCATGACGACAACAGGAGATTCGGGTCTTGTGGATCGCAGTGCGTTGTTGCAGATTTTCAGCCGCGCGCAGCGAGAGAATGTGGCCGAACTCGATCTTTCGAACTCAGGCATCCTGGAATTGCCCGAGGAGATTGGGCGCCTCAATAGCTTGCAGACACTTGACCTCAGCGGCAATCGGCTGACGTCGCTTCCGGAATCGGTCAGCCAATTGACTGATCTGCGAAGTCTTGATCTCTCAGCCAACAGAATGAGGTCGTTGCCGCAGTCTCTCGGTGATCTCACAAAGGTGAAGGAACTCAATCTTTCTGGTAATCGCCTGGAGGTGCTGCCAAGGTCAGCCTGTGATCTTACCGGATTGGAGCGCCTTCACCTGGTGGATAATCGTCTGCTCGACCTCCCCGACGAGATAGGCCAACTCAAGAACCTAGAGGAGATTGATGTCTCGGACAACCCGCTTGAATCGTTGCCAGAGACCATTGGCCAGCTAGTTCGACTGAAGTCACTGATCGCTCGCGGCGCCGCACTTACGGCACTACCGTGGGCAATGGCGCGCCTGGACAAGCTCGCGCTTCTCAACCTTGACGACAACTCCCTGCTTCCCGCGCTCGAGAGTGCCTACGAGGGTGGTGTCGCCTCCGTGAAGGCGTATCTGCAGAGCTTGGAAGAGGCCGAGCTTCGTGAAGAACTCTACGAGACCAAGCTCATCGTCATTGGCGAAGGGGATGTGGGAAAGACGACGTTGCTCAATGCGATGTCGGGCAGAGAACCGAGGCAAGGTGAGCCGCCAACACGCGGCGTGGAGGTAGACATCCAGTCCCTTACAGTCCCTCATCCGGTCAAAGTTGACGTCCAGATTCAGCTCAATGCGTGGGATTTCGGTGGACAGGAGGTTTACCGCGTCACACACCAATTCTTCTTCAGCCAGCGCTCGATCTATCTGCTCGTGTGGGAACCGCGCAGAGGAGTGCTGCAATGCCAGGTGGAGGACTGGCTTAAGATGATCCGCTTGCGAGTGGGCGACAGCGCGAGAGTGATCATCGTTTCAACGCACTGTAAGACGGGTCAGCGGATCGCACAGATCGACAAGCCGGTGATCGAATCCGACTATGAGCCGATGATTGTGGGTTTCCACAAGGTAGACAGCCTTGTGAACGACGACGACACCGGCGAGAAGGTGGGTATCGCGGAACTCAAGGAGCTGATTTCAAAAGCGGCATCGGACCTGCCGCAGATGGGGATGGGGGTCAACCGGAACTGGAAGACAGCCTGGGGTGAGGTACTGACACTGGAGGAGACGCACATCGCCTACGAGAAGTTCGGCGTCATTTGCAGAGAGCACGGACTGGACGAGATCGATACGGCAACGCTTGCGGGTCTGATGAATGATCTCGGGTATATTGTCTACTTCGGAAATGATGATCGCCTAAAGCACGAGCTGATACTCAAGCCGGAGTGGCTTACGAAAGCCATCGGCTTGGTGTTAGACGACCGAGTCACACGCGAGATGGATGGCATTCTGCCGGACGCACGATTGACTGAAGTGTGGCAGCATCACGGGTTGGAAGAGGAGCCGCGATACGACCCTGAGCTATATCCGTTCTTCTTGCGGCTGATGGAAAGGTACGACGTGTCGTACCGCTTGGAGGGTGGCGACGCATCACTGGTGGCACAGCATGTGCCTCAGGTGCGCCCGAAATTGCCTTGGCTTCCTGATGACGAGCCGAAGCAGGGGCTGCGGCGGATCGAGATGGTTTGCGTGATGGTCGAGGAGCCGCCAGGTCTCGTGCCGCGGATGATCGTGCGGACCCAGGAGTACGCGCATGAACGGTCAGATGGGCAAGGCAAGGCGCGCCGGCTATATTGGCAGAAGGGCATGTTCCTACAGTATGGCACGCACGGCCAGGCGATGCTCGAACTGCGCCACGGCAAGTTCCACGTTCATACCGAGGCCAGGTGGCCGGCGTATTTCGCCAAGGTCTTGAATCGCACGCTCCACAAACTAATCACGGACAACTGGCTTGGCATGGATGGCCGATATTTCTTTGCGGTGCCGTGCAAGAAGGAAGTGAGGGGTCAACGGTGTAGCGGATGGTTCGACATCGACGCACTGCATCAGTTCCTTCGGGAGGGCGACGAGGTAATCCGCTGCCAATCGTGTCGTGAACAGCTAGACATCGTGAACCTGCTTTACGGCTTTGAGGTAGATTCACGCGAGCAATTGGAACGTATTGAAACCAAGATCGATAGCGGTTTCGATGATGTGATGAAGGAGCTTGACGGATTCGATAGTCGTATCGCCGGCTACTTCATGGCGTTCATGCAGGCCATCGCAACCGAGTCGAAGGATGGACCTCGACTGTTTACCATCGAGCCTGTAGATGGGACTTGGGACTGGACCAATAAGAGATATCGCGTGCATCTCTGGTGTGAAGCCGAGGGTTGTCAGCATCCCGTGCTTGAGACAGGCGAAGGCGTCTACGAGATCAAAGTAACGCGCCCATGGCTCAAGACTGTTGCTCCTTATGCCAACCTGATTGCCGGGGTGTTGAAGACTCTCCTGCCCGTGGCAGGACCTGCTGCTAACCTACTCTTTGACAAGCAGATCATAGATCAGCTGAAGGTCAAGGATCACCTGGACGTCATGAAGGAGGCAACCGCGAAGCTACTCAAAGCTGATCTGCTTGTGACCGATCAGCCACGCCTTCGCCAGGGTTTGGTCGCAGGCACCGAGCGCTCCGGCGTGCTGGCGCTGCACAGTCTCTTGCGCGACAAGGACCCGAACCATGAACGGCTGGGGCTGAGACGTATGCCGACCTACACGGGCGACTATCTTTGGCTCTGTGAGACGCACTATCGGGAGGCCCAGCCAAAGATCCCAGACAGGATCAAGAGTGAGTAGCCAGACAGTCGACCGGCACGGACGCGGCGAGAGTACTTCTACACATTCCAGGGGGCGTCGTCGCGCTGTGGTGCGTATGCACACCGAAACGCACTCCCGTTCATAGCCCCTAGACGGGTTCTGGAACGGGTAAACTGGCGTTCATGCTAACTATGCCAATGAGAATGTTGCTCCTCGCCATCGCTGGGTGGCTGAACGAAGAGCAGCGGGAGAGGATCGGGTTCTTGCAGGAGCAGATCCGGGTCTTTCAGGAGTTGCACGGGGGGAAGCGGCTCCGTCTCAATAACGATCAACGTCGACGGCTCGCGGTCAAGGGCAAGCGGCTGGGCCGGCGCGTCCTCCGCGAGCTGGGCACGATGGTGACGCCCGACACGATCTTGCGCTGGCACCGTGAGTTGATCGCTCGGAAGTATGACAGCAGCGGGAAGAGAAGACCTGGACGACCACCAATCGTCGACGAGGTTCGGGCGCTTATTGTGCGCATGGCAAGCGAGAACGAGAGATGGGGGAACGCCCGGATAGTTGGAGAACTCTCCAAGCTTGGCCACACTGTTTCGCGGACGAGCGTCCGTCGAATCCTCGCCGCGCATGGGATCGAACCGGCCCCAGAGCGGCTGAAGCACATGCCTTGGTCGAAGTTCCTGAAGGCGCACTGGGAGGGTCTCGCGGCCGCGGATTTCTTCGCAATCGAAGTCCGGACGAAGAGGGGGCTGATTCGGTACCTGGTCTTGTTCGTGATCGATCTCAAGACGCGCCGAGTGGAGATTGCAGGGATCAGGCCGGTTCCGAATGGTGATTGGATGGGGCAGATCGCCTTTCACTGCCACGACGTACAGCTGGCTTTTTAGAACTCAAGTGTGCGCGGCAGATCAACGTTGACGACCTCGAGCTCATTCTGGAGTGGTTTGTTACGTTCAAGGCCCGCGTTGAATAGCCAAGTTGATATTCAATGGAACATGTGGATGAAGTGGATACTGTCGAGGCTTCCTACATAGAGTCAGGACGGGACCTGCGGACGTGGTGAGTCGTTGAACTCCTATGCGACGGCTGGCCAATACCGATACAGCGCTTCGGCTTGGCACATGATCCCCGTGAGTAGCGTATCGAAGTGTTCCTCGGCGACCTTGCGCCTCCGCAGCACTCGTTTGACGGCCGCACGAACCTCAGCCTTGACCGCATCGCGGTGCGGCTCGGTCCAATCGACCTTGAGACTGCGCTTGATTGTCTGTACCACGTCGTGAATGAGATCACAGAGGAACTCTTGGTCGTAGATCTGCTCGACGTTGGCTGCGACTGCGTCGTAGAACGCAACTTCCTCCGACTCGAGGCCGAGCTGAGCGGCACGTTCATCATCCGATTCCATCTCGCGACGGATCTCGATCATCGCCTGAATCACGGCTGATGCGTCGATGATGCGCTTATGGTATTTCTGAAGGGTGGTCTCAAGAAGTTCACGAAATGACTTCGCCTTAGCCACGTTCTTGGCGCGCCGAAGCTGAATTTGGTCTCGGATGATTTTCTCAAGGAGCTTCAGGCGAAGATTCTGTTGCGGTCGGTCCTTGAATGTCTGCAAGAAGTCGTCGTCCAGGATCGAGATGTCGGCTTTGTCGATACCCGCGGCCTTGAAAATGTCGATGACATCACCGGAAGAAATACTCTCGTCAACGAGATCGCGAACAGCAGCTTCAAGGTCGCGCTTTGGTTTCTTGCCCGGTAGTGCTTTGCTGATCTGCTTCCTGACCTGCTGGTAGAAGATGACCTCGTCAGCGTGGGCACGGCAGTCGTCCAAGTGCTTCACGAGTAGGAACGCAACAGTAAGTCGCTTCTCGACCAGCAGAAACTCGTCTCGCAAGCCGTCATCGTCGGCGAGGCGACCATAGACCAACGAGAACATGTCCTCGACTTGGATCTTCGTCATCCGACGCCAACCACCATAGTCATGGTCCTCTGGCAGGAGATTGCGTATCTCTCCAAGGAGTCGCATGAACTCCGGTCGTGCGGCGGGACCGACCTCCGGCGACGGATCTCCCTTTCCACCACCGCGTGTGTATGTTGCGGTTGCCTCACGGAGTTGATCACCAACACCGATATAGTCCACGATCAGTCCGTGGGGCTTGTCGCGGAAAACACGATTGACGCGCGAGATCGCTTGGATCATCGAGTGGCCCTTCATGGGTTTGTCGATGTACAGCGTGTGCAGGCACGGAATGTTCGTGCCGGTAAGCCACATATCGCACACTATCACGATCTTCAGTGGGTCATCAGGATCAACCATCCGGGCTTTGATGACATCTCTCTTTGCCTTGGTCGTTAGATGGCCCGCTTCACTCCACGCTGCCGGGTCCTCGCCGAGATCGCCGGTCATGACAACCTTCACTTCGGGGCAGTCAGGTAGGGTTTTGAGTGCGTCATACAATCGCACGCAGTTCTCGCGGGTCATGCAGACGACCATGGCCTTCCCTTCAAGGGTGGCCGTTCGATCGTTGAAGTGGTCTAGCAGATCGGCTGCGAGCTTCTCCATTCGCTGACTCGCGCCTGCTGCCTGTGCAATGGCCGCCCACCGGCTCTTCTTCCGCTCCGCCTCTTCGACCTCGTGCTCTTCGATAATCTCGTCGAGCCTCGTGTCAATCTGCTCGTGTTCTGTCAGCTTGAGCGGGATCTGGCGTGGGACGTAGTAGATCGGAACAGTCGTCTTGTCCTGCTGCGACTGTTCGATGTCGTAGGTGTGAATCAACTCGCCGAACACCTCGACAGTGTCCGCTCCAGCGAAGCTGATCGGCGTGCCGGTGAATCCGATTCTCCGGGCGTTCGGCAGAGCCTCCGCAAGATAGCGGGCGTGCCCCTCCTTGAAACCGTACTGCGAACGGTGTGCCTCATCGGCGATAATGATGACGTTGGAGCGTTCGGACAGAACCGGATGGGCGATTTCCCCTTCGTCAGTCTTGAGTCGGAACTTCTCGATAGTCGAGAAGATCACCTCACCACCTTCCGTCTGCAGCATGTCGCGGAGATCATTGACCGATGCGGCGTGCTTCACATCACCAACGAGCGACCGAGCCGCAACAAACTGGTCGTGGAGTTGGTCGTCAAGGTCGGTCCGGTCCACCTGGATCACGAACGTGGGATTATTCAAGGCCGATTGTCGACGAAGGATGCCGACCAGGTAAACCATCGACAACGACTTGCCGGAGCCTGTTGTGTGCCAGATCACGCCGATCCGCTTGTCCTCGCCGTTCGTGACAGTATCGATGGTCTTGCTGGCCGCGAGCCGCACCGCGAAATACTGATGGTACTTGGCGCCCTTCTTCGTGATCTTCTCGTTCACGACCTCGAACAAGATGAAGTCGCGCAGGTATGCGAGTAGCCTTTCCTTTGGGAACAGCCCTTCAATAAGCGTCTTCATTGATCCGGTTGTGTTCGGTTCGATGTCAAACCCGTCGATCGACTTCCACGGAGCGAACCACTCGAACGTGGACGTCCACTGCCCGTGCAACGTCGTTATGCCGTCCGACGCAACCGTCAGCCCATTGAACTCGAAGAGCTGGGGAATCTCGTTCCGGTAGTGCTGAATCTGGTTGAACGCATCCTCGACCGTCGGCTCCACCGCATATGGATTCTTCAGCTCAAACACCACCAGCGGCAGGCCGTTGATGAAGATGATGATGTCGGGTCGTCGGTCGTTTTGACCGCGGATCGGGAACTGGTTCACCACCCAGAACTCGTTCTTCGTCGGTTCATCCCAATCCACCGCATAGATATGCCGGTGCTCTCGCCTCCCGTCGGGCCACTCCACGGGCAATTCAAGCCCGCGAACGAGCAACTCATGAAACGCCATATTCCGACGGAGCGCATCGACGCCCCCCGGCTGGCTGAACTGAAGCACTGCCGAGTCAATCGCGTTCTCAGGCAGGTCGGAGTATCGCTTTCGAAGAGAGTCACGGAGTCGGTCCTTGAGCACAACCTCATCGTGCGGGCGCGGGAGATCCTGGCCAGGTCGCCAGGTGTAGTCGAACTGCTCAAGACGCTCAATTGTCGTCAGCTCAAAAGTGCTTTCAGTGCCGCGGTTGTTCACTGATGATTTCTCAGATCGAGCCCTGTTGCAACCACTGCGCGCTTGATGAGCCATGTACAGCACTGGTCCTCCACCCGCTGATGCAAGCTCCTTACAGTTGCTCCAAAGATAAGGTTTCCCAACGTGAGCAGGATGAGGACTCCAGAGCCAATAGTGAACAACCATCCAAGGATCTGGGTACTCGATTGGAGGCCAAGGCCGGCGCTAAGCCCAGTCAGAACCAGGATTGCGATGAATGCTGAGACCAACCAGGCGCAGACCTTGGCTCTCCTTCGGCACCGCCAATACAGCCGCTCGCGCATTCGTTCCTTCGCTTCCCGTTCCGAGTTCAAATCTGCTTGCGTCTTGAGGTGTGCGACCTGCTCAGCCTTGAGCCTGTCGCTCTCCTCCTTCTTGATCTCGCTCGTCACTCGGTTGAGCGTTTCAGTAATAGTCTGGTCGGTCAGGATCTCCTCGTCGCCCAGCGTCAGGTGCATGAGCTCCTCTTGCGCCAATGTGCTGCTTCGGAGAAGCTGATGATCACGCTCCGTGATTCTGCCTTGCTTTTCGAGCTTGTCGATCTCCTCCAAGAACTTGCCCAGGAGCTCTTTGGATGGCTGTAGAGCCGCATACGAGAACGCCAGGATCTCGGTCATCGGAAGTGACGGCGCACCCATCGGTGCCTTCAGCCACGCCATGTTCGCCAAGCTGAAGTCAGTGATCACACTGGACACCTCACGTGACGCGTCATGTATCTGACCGTACTGGAATGCTGCTCGAGCAAAGCCGGCGTTGCTGCTCACAAATACGGCCTTCGACTTCTCGACAGACGATGGCGATGTACGCGCCCTCAGCACGTATATGCTGCGCACCGAGTTTATGTCGTACTCCTTCGCACGGGGATTGAAGTACGATACCTCGTCATCAAGCACCTGCTCAAAGGCACTTTCATCAATCTGGAAGTCCGCGATGTGGCGCGGCGTGTCGATCACTTCGATCTTCGCTTCCGTCAGTTTCTCGTCGAGCTGAGCTGTCAGAAGAATCAGGTCTGACTTTGTCGTCCCGTGCCGGCGAGCTTCCATGACGATAGCTCCGCCACCAGCGAATGCTTCCACGTGGTTGGCAGCGCCCTTCACAACACGCTCGAGCTCATCGCGCGAGTGCGAGAAGGTGGCGACTGCCGCCCCTAGCTTGTGGAGCAGGCCGATCAGGTTCTCAACCGCCGCCTTCTTGTGGTTACCTTCAAGGCCAAGCCTTTGGACGAGCAAAGGTGTATCCAGGTAGAACGCCACACCTCTGTACGTCTTCGGTGCGTATTGGAGGTCCGGGCAGAGCAAGGCGTTGGCGAGCATGTGGCCCTGCACGACAACGAGGAAGCTCTCGAATCGCTCTGGATCCGTCTCCTGTAGGTGCAGGACGTATTTACTGACCAACACAATCTGGACGTCATGGTCGCCTTCGAGGGGCGGTATCGCAGTGCCACGAAGGTAGGCCCGCAAACAAGGAATATTGAACTGGGACAAGAATGCGAGGGTCGCCGTCACTGCGTCATCACTCACCGTGATTGGCTTTGCCGTTCTCTTTGAGAACTCCATCAGCCCCGCAACCACCGCCTTAATGTGTCGGTCAGCATCGGCCTTCTTGGCCGCAATGCCTGGGTCAGGCAACTTCCCTGTAATGCGATAGACGCCCGCCTCTTTCTTCAGAGGATGCTTCCGGGAAACCCGCTTCAAGACGACCTGCACTGTGCGATCCGGAATTATCAGTCCGAACTGCGTTCGGAGATGTTCCGCCACCACGGCATCAGTCACGGGGTCGGGCTTCTGATCTACGAGAACCTGCTGAATGAACGGCAGGAGGTAGTCGAGATAGTCTTTGCGCTGGTCGACGTGGACCTTTAACATCGCCAAGCTTGTGAGAGTTGATGAGAGCATTACGCCACCCCCTCGATGACCAGCTTGGCGTCGCGCAGGCGGATTTTGCCGGATAGGAGTTTGGGTAGCAGCGTGTCGCGGATCGCGGCAATGGTCATGGATTCGCGTTCATTCGTATGGATGTGATCGAAGAACGGCTGAATCACGGTCGTCGCGTGGTCCATTAGCGGCTGGGGCGGAATGGTCAAGTCGGCCTCGGACAAGTGGTGCCGCTTGATGTGGCCCATTGTTGTTGCCTTGTCGGCGGCGATGCCTTGGAAGAACGGCATCGCTTCCTGAAGCTGGATATGGACGAACCACTTCGGGTATTCGTCGCACACAACCTTGAAGATATGCTGGTTGATCAAGGCTTCGTCGCGATGCCAGCGGTAGACATCAAGCGACCCCGACCACGCAAAGAGGATGTCATCTGGATAAGCGGTGCTGACAGAATCTGCCTCCACATCGTTGTAGATGGTCGAGCCGCCGGGACCAGAGTTCAGTTCCGCGATGCGGATTACCATGCGCCCGGTACCAGTCGCGTTCTTTGTGAAGTTCCGTCCATTGACGTACTGGGCAATGTCCGCGATGGTCCCGCACGACCAACCCAGCGGAATCGGATTGAGCTCCGACTCCTCGAAGTGCTCCGGGAAGAGGGCGGCGGTTTCTGCGGACATGCCGTAGGGCTGGCGTCCATCGACCTTGGCGACGACGGGATCGAAGTCGACAAACCAGGAACGGAAGATCGCCCGCGCCGTCGCCCCCAGCGTCTCGTTCATCCGCCGATTCAACTCGATCTTGTCATCGAGTTGGCCGAGGGCGCGGACAATTGCCGTCTGTTCATCGAGACTCGGAAGCGAAATAGGAAGTTCCTTCGCCGATCCGACATTGAAGTGTTGCTGCACAGCACCCACAACATGAGAATTGATGTGGTGCATCGCGACACCGTTGATGTAGTAAGCGATGTACCGTGGTAACACTTTGCTGCTCGGCCGAACGATGACCAGGTCAGCGCAATTGGCCTCTGGCAGCCAATCCGGGATTACGGCGGCGGTACCCGGCGTGCCCGTTCGGACTATCACCACGTCTCCGGGCGAAAGTGCTGATTTGGCCAACTTCGAGTGAAACTCTATGTTGATGAACTTCAGATCGGTCTGATCGATCACAAATGGTTTGACGTTTTGGGAGCGAAGGAACGGTATGCCGTCATCGCGATACTCCGACGTCATTGGCCCCACGTGTCCGACAGTGACAGCATCGACAATGTCGGCGAGTTTGGCTATCGGCCAACCGTCATTCGCCATAGCCAAACTCCTTTAGGCTGTCGGCGATGACGGCCTGGAGCCGATCGGACTCGGCGAACTGATGCTTCAACGTCGCGAGTAGCTTGGGCATGCGTTCCTCGAAGGGTTCGTCCTCCTCGTCCCCGTTGTCGTAGCCGACGTATCGGCCGGGTGTGAGAGCGAAGCGGTGCTTGGCAATCTCATCAAGCGTGGCGACCTTGCAGAATCCCGGCTGCTCATCCGGAATGCCATCGCGACGGAACCGGCGATAAACGGAGGCGACCGTCTCCAACACCTCGGGGCTGAGTTGCTTCTGCTTACGCGAACCCGGAATCAGCGAGCCGAGCTTGCGACCGTCGATGAAGAGCACTTCGCCCACTCGCTTCCGCTCTCCGGTCGAGCCATCGCGTCCCTTGGCAAGGAACCACAGCGCGCAGGGGATCTGCGTATTGGCGAAGAGCTGGCCGGTGAGCTGGACGATGCAGTCGACGTAGTTGTTTTCGACCAGGGCTTGCCTAACTTCCACACGCGCCTTCTCAAGGTTTGAGAGTTCACCGGTGGCCATGACAAACCCGGCCCGCCCTCCCGGGGCGAGGTGGTTGAGGAAGTGGAGGATCCACATCGTGTTCGCATTGCGGGGTGAGAGAGTGAAGCGATCCCCAGAATTGCACGGCAGGGAGAGGCGGGCATCCTTGTCGGGGATCTTGTCGGCGCCCCAGCCGGCTTCGGATTTCGCGCCATCGTTGAACGGAGGATTGGCGAGAAGAAAGTCGGCCTTGAGGTCGGAGTGCTGGTCATCGTGGTAGCTGTTACCGAGCTTGATGTTGCCGTTGATCCCATGGATGAACAGGTTCATCCGGCATAGGCGATAGGTGAAGTCCTTGGACTCCTGGCCGACGAACGACAGATTGCCGGAGTGCTTGGTGAAGACGTCGGACTGGACGAACATGCCTCCAGATCCGCAGCAGGGGTCGAAGACGACACCCTCGGCTGGTTCGAGCATGGCGACGAGTAGCTTTACGATGCTGACGGGTGTGAAGTACTCACCGCCGCGCTTACCCTCGGAGTTGGCGAACTCGCCAATGAAGTACTCGTAGACCCGACCGACGAGGTCTTCGCCGCCGTGGTCGAAGGTGAATACGTCACGAGAAAAGAGGTTGATCAGGCCGGCGAGATGGTCGCGGTCCATGTTGGACCCGGCGTAAATGCGGGGCAAGAGGCCACGAAGCTGTTGGGGGTAGGTTTTCTCCAGCAGGTCGAGGATGTTGTCAAGCTGGATCTTGAGGTCATCGGCTTGGGCGATCTTGATGATGTTGACCCAGCGGGCGTCCTCAGGGACGACGAACGCCCCGGCGGCTCGGTACTCATCCGCGTCCGCCAGGATCTCCGTGGCTTCCGCAACGTCCTTCGTGTGGTAGTCGCTGTCCGCGTCGGCAATGAGCTTCTCAAGCTCGGCTCGGCGACGCTCATACCGGAGCGAGAGGAATCGGAGGAAGATTAGTGGG
>CBDUST010000041.1:0-22419 GCA_965369945.1 uncultured bacterium
CAGCTTGACGTCGCTGTTCTAGACGAGCGTAGCGTCTCGCTGCCGTTGGAGTAGTTCCCGCTGATCTTCCATCTCGCGATAGCGGGACATATCCGCGGCCAGTGTGCGCAACAGCGCGTCGTTTTGTTCATATTCCTCTTCGATACCATCCAGCATGTTCCGGAAGGTCTCGATCTGCGTGCCAAGTGCCTTGAGCTGGGCCTGTAGATTCTTCGCCATGATCTCCGTGATCTTCTTCTCGTATTCTGCCTCGGTGGCGCGGAGGTTCAACTCGGCCTTGAGAATGAGCGGATGATCCGGATCCAGATACTGATCGCGAAGTGCGTGGAGCGCGGTCTTGGTGTTCAGCATGGCCAGTTCGTGTGGTCGAACAGTAGGATCCATCTCGGCCGTACGACGATCTTCTTCCGTTGGGACCACCGTTCCCTCCAGCTTCGCTGCCGTTTGCATATACATATTCTGGGCGAGGTTCAACGAGGTCCCCGACTCGCCCCGCTGTTGAAGCAACATGACCTGCGCAAGGGCGAGCTGATTTGACTTTGGATTGTCGATGTCAGTGATGCCTTTTTCTCGAATGAACGCTTCGATCTCTTGGCTGAGATCCTCGAGATTCCGAGTGACCGAGTTGAGCTGGGACCGGAACACCTCCAGGTTCGTGTTGTAGGTTGCAGTGTCGAGTTCTCGGCGCTGTTCGAGATAGGCAGTCTTCAGCGCGTCCAACACGATAGGCACGTCCGACGCGGTGCCGGTCGACCACGTCAGCGTGAACAGGTTGCTGCCCGCGACCATGCGCGTGCGCAGGTCCTCCTCGAGTTCATCCACCGCTTCATCGATCTTGCCCTCGAAGTTTGCGGTGTACCAAGCGGTCCCGCGAACATCCGGCTCCTTGACGGCCGCCTGCAGCACGGGGCGACTATTCAGCAGGTACATTTCCGTCGTCGCCAGTCGAACCACTGTTTCTTCCCGCTCAATGTCGCCTGCCGTCGAGTCGCTTCCTTCCTCCAGTCCCGCGCGGATCTCAAAGACTACCTCTGCGCTGTACAGTGGCAGGAAGAGGAGGAAGAGAACGAAAGCGACGAACCCAAGCGCAACGCCGACGACGGTCGATCCGAGGATCAACACCAAGTGACGCCGCAACACGCGGAATGGGTCCAGGGTCCGCGCAGTTGTAGGCATGGGCGGCGAGATCTTCCGTTGAGCGCCCGCCTGGGGCCCAACGGGGGGACGAGGTGGTGTAGCGGTGGTCATGGTTCTTCCCTACTTGTGGATAGCGGACCGACGAGGTGGGACCCGCCGATCTCGAGTCGTTATCGGTTCCGTGCTGTTGTGATATCGTCTTGCAAGCGTTCCATCTCATCCTGAGTCTTTGGATCGGGCTTCAATTCCATGGCCCGATTTAGGTAGGTCTCGGCCGGACGCAGCCGATCCTGCTTGAACAGTACGCAGGCAAGGTGATACAGGTTCTCGGCCGACTCACGCTGATCGATGCTGCGTCGAAGCGCACTTTCGGCCTGTTCGAACTGCTCTAGCCGGTACTGGATCCACCCGAGCGTATCCAGGATGAGCGAGTCATCAGGTCTGATCTCGTCGGCGCGTTCAGCCATAGCCAGCGCCTTGCTGTGCTCGCCGAACTTTTCGGCGTAGACGAATGCCGCGTTGTTGAGAGCGGTGGCGTTTTCCGGGTCCAGCTCAATTGCCCGTTCATATGCCTCAATGGCTCCCCGGTAGTCCTCTCCGCCCAGGGCCATGTTACCCAGGTCAATCAACATATGGACGTAAAGCTGAGTATCCTCCTCGGGGGTCTGCTCCAAAGCCAGTTGCTGCAATTCGATCGCGCGACTTTGACCATCGGGACCAGATCCAAACCAGAACCTAGCCAGCGCGTTCAACTCACCGGGGGCGGGCTTCCCATCACTTACCTCAAATACGAACTCTTCAAGCTCCTGCAACTGCGGTCCTGCAAACAACTCTCGCACCGCCCGTAGCCAGACGCCTTGCGCCGCCATCACGGCCTCCGGCTCTTCCCCCACGCGATACTCTCGGTAAGCGATGCGCAACTGTTCGAGCGCCGCTTCGCGTTGCCCGCCGCTGTTCAATGCACGAGCATACAGGCTGCGCAACTTGGGTTCCGCTTCAAGCGAAGGCTCAAACGCCATGAACACTTTGAGAATAGAATCGATGTCCGGTGATTCGAGGATCAGGTAGGTTTCAGTGAGCACGGCCAATCGTTTCTTGGATGGCGAGAGCCGATATGCTTCAAGGTAGGACGTCGCCGCAAGCTCCAACTGGTTCTGGCGGCGCAGCAGATCACCTCGCGTCTCGTGCCAGATCGCCACGAGCGGATCTCGCTCAATCGCCGCATCGATCGATTCAAGAGCCAAGCTGCGTTCATCTCGATCCACATACAACGAGACGAGCAAGGCCCGGGCACGAAGGTCGTCGGGGGATCGCTCAAGAAGCCGAGTCAATTCACCGATCGCCGCTCGCTTATCCCCCATGGCCATTTGCACCTCAACACGAACCGAACTGGCGGTGGTCGAACTGGCTCGGACTTCGTCCGCCGAGTCCAAGGCCACGAGCGCTTCATCCAGCAAGCTGCGCATGCCGGAGTTGTGGAACTCGTGCAGGAAGCTCTGTGCGGCCTGAACGTGCGGTGACGGGTCGCTCGGCGCTAAGGATTCACTCCGAGCCAGCACCCTGCGCTGAAGTTGGTATTTCTCCGTGGCCAGCGCGGCCTGACCGTTGGCATACAGTTGGTCTCCTTGTCTTCCGGTCAACGACGCCTCCAGCATCGTGGAGCGGAAGTCGATCCCATCAGCCTCCACCAACTCACGCAGGTATTGGTCGGCCTTATCAAAGTCACCCAGGCCGAGGTAACCCTCCACCACGCGCAGCGCCAATGCACGCTCAAAGTTGATCTCAAGCAGCTCGAGGCAAAGATCTATACCCTCCTGGTAGGCGCTGGCCGCCAAGAACAGCTCAATCAAGGCTCGGTCCGCCTCGCGAAGCTTCGGATCTTGATACGCCCGCCCCTTCTCGAACGTTGCTTTGGCCTCTCGCCACCGGTTGGTTACCGCCTGATATCTTCCCAGAGCAAGAAACATTGCGACCGTCAGTTCGTCTTCTTGCCGCCGATCAAGGAAGTCACGTAGAACCTGCTCACCAGCGGCGGTCTCTCTGCGACTCCGTGTGATGTTCGCGCGCAGGAAGGCGAGTTCGAGTGAATCGCCGGCTTGGGCTTCTACCGCGGCGAGAATCTCGTCGGATTCGGATATCCACCGAGCGGCCGTCCGTTCCAGCAACTCGGTCCTCCGCGCTGCCGGAAGCGATCGCCAACGACTCAGGTCGAACGCCGCTACACCTGCCTCAACTGCCACATGCTCAAAGCTAGGGTTGCCCCGGCCGAGTAGCTCGGCCAAACGCATCGCATTTAGTCGGTTCCCAGCAACTAGATCGTAAATCTCTCTCCGCCTCCGAATTGCCAAGACCGAGTCTCCGACGTCTGCTTCGAGTCGAAGCCACGCATCCTGGAGCAGCGGATCACGATTCACCAATCCCCGGCTGCCACGCAGCACAGCGAGGGCTCTGGTCTTGTCTCCAACTCGCTCCAGTAGGTTGACATAGAGCCTTACGACGTTCTGATCAGCCGGAGCTCGGGCAAACGCCTCTTCGTAAGCCCGCCGAGCCTCTAGGTTGTTACCGAGCACTTCGTACGCGCGTCCGAGTAACCGCCAGGGGATCGCTGAGTAAGGTTTCCGATTCGTAGCCGCGGTAAGCGTTTGGACGGCTTTCTCAGGCTGCGAGCGCGCCAATTCGTACCGACCCTTGAAGATCAGACCATCCGCCCGGTCGGTGTTCTGCTCACGGGTCTGCCGAAGAACCGCGTCGGCGGCCTCCCAGTCCTCTGTTCGAATCGCTTCAGTGAGGAGATGTTCAAGAAGCATCGGGTGGTTGGCCGCGATTTCCCTTGCCCGCAGGAGCATGACATCGGCCGCTTGATGGGCGCGAGTGGATAGGTCACGCGCCGACGCCTCCGAGGCGGAGTCGTCGTTGGCTGCATAGCGGTCCGCCAACCGCTCCCATTCCCATGCCCGTCGACGCAACCCAACGAGGACCGTCAGCGATCGGTCTGGCTCGTCGGTGTACCGAGCAGCTAGCGCTTGTTCGAGTCGCTCGATCGGATCATCGATCCCAATTGAAGCCTTGAGTGCAAGGAACCGTCCGCTATTTGGCTGCAACTGGATCGCTCGGTCGAGATACTCGCCGGCAGCGTCCAGTTGCTCCCCTTCGATCTCCAGAAGAGTCAAGAAGTAAAGCAGTCGGACCTCGTCCTCGCCATGCTCTTGCAGCGCGGCCAGAACGATCGATCGGGCTGCCTCCAAATCGCCAGCATCGCCCATGGCTCGGGCATCGGAAATCGCTCGAGTGATCGCGTCGACTATGCTCGCTTGACCGCTTGTCTTCCTTGCCCGGATTTGCGAGGCCAGGAGTTGTGCTTCCTCATTCTCAGGATCCCTGCGCAGCGCCTGTTCGATCGTGACAATCGCGTCATCGAAGTGCGACAGTCTCGCTTGGAGCCTGGCCTTTTGCCTCATCAGGTAGATGCTGCTGGGCCGTTTCTCTAGAGCATCTTCGATTCGCATCAGCGCCGAACCAAACTCCTCAATCTGCTCGAGCGCAAGGGCGGCATACCACAAGACGTCGAAATTAGGATCGTCAACAGTTCGGACGGCTCGCTCGAACATGTCCGCAGCGACCAAGAAGTTGCGTTCGGCTACCGCGATCTTCCCATCAGCCTGAAGCATCAGCGGCTCGCTCTCCGGATCGCCAATAAGATCGGCCATGCGATCGCGAGCGGCTTTGACCATCAACAGTTGAGAGGCCCGTTCGTCCGGGGCCGCTTTCTCCCACGCATCGAACTCGATGTCGACAATCAGAGCAGCCGACCGAATTCTCAGATGAGGCTGATAGACCGCCAGCAGGCTGACCAGGACCGGTTCGGCATCGATGATCGCCTGGGCCTGAGCCCGAGCATCATCGGAAGCACCGTTATGGAAGTAGAGGTTCGCCAGCATGAAACGCTGAAGGTGATGCTCGGGACGCTCCGAAAGATAACCCACCAGAATGCGGATTCCCTGGGTTACTCCTTCGGCATAATCCGCAACGCGCAAAATCTCCACGGCGCTCAGTAGCAGTAGCGGATCGCTCGATTCCGTGATCAGTGCTACCATCCGTTCAAGGGCTTGCGCGATTTCTTCATGCGTTACCGTCGCATCGCCTTGATCTCGACGCTGCAACAGGCGCAGGGCGTATAGCCTGGTCACCGCGGGGCCGTTGTCGACAGCCTCCACTGCCAGCTTCAGCGCCTTATTTGCCTCAGCGACCGCAGTTTCAGCGGATCGATTGTTGCCGGAATTGCGAGCCAACTGAGCGGTCGTCAACAGCGCTTCCACCTGACCTGCCCAACCGACATCACTGTCGGGCACCGCCTCAAGGAAGTCAGAGAGGTCTTGCAACGCTGCTTGTATTTCGGCCTCTGTCGGCATGGGATTACGCCGTAGGTTTGCCAGTCCCCTATACAGCTTCGAGTACGGATACAGTGGATCGGATCGGGGGACGTCAGCCTCCATTTCCACAGCGGCGTCGTAGACCGGTCCCCACATGGCTGCCCGGTTTATCAATCGAGCGGTATCCCGGAGCTCTTCGAGCAACTCGATATGCACCTTCGCATCGAAGGGGCGGTACCGAAGCTCGTGTCTCAACACGCCGGTGAGTTGACCGTAGTATTGCCTGGCATGTTCCTGTGATTTCGGCCGAATGCTCAATAACGCCTGCTCGAACTTCCACAAATGGGAGAGTTCGGATGGTTCCTTAGCCACGGCTCGGCCGTATTCCTTCAGCGCCGAATCATAATCGCCGCTGGCCATAAGTCGATCACCGGCCTTGATGTGTCGCGTGGTGTTGGCTTTATAGGCCAGGAGCCCCAGGCCGGCCACCACGACCACAGCCGTGATGGTCACGCCTGCGAGCGTCAGTGCGAATTTTGTGTTCAATCGTGATGCCATAGGTGACCTCGTATTCCCGCGTTACGCCGAACCACTTCCTTCTGTATCGTCCGCCGACGATTCCACGATAACCCAGTCTGGCAAACATCGCATCAGCTCCGGCAACAGATCAGGCAAGACGTCCGAGACGATCTCAACAAAATCGCCCTCTTCGAGGTCGCCCGAACCTCCCAGAAGGAACTGCACCTTGGCGTAGTAGGCGTATCGCGACGTCAAATCAAACGCGAATTTACGCACGTCCAGGGGATTGGGCATGGTTTCACCGTTAGCGATGAAGAAGTACCCGGCATACACGCGGAGTCCCCGGTTCTTCTCGGAGCTAAACTCTGTCGTGCGGAGCTGAAAATCCCCGATGGGCATGCGCACACGCATCGGCTTGCCTGTCACTCGATCGTAGTGAGTCAGCACCGGATACGGCCGGCCCTTATTCAAGTGCTCGGAACTCAACACCCACTGCGATTCATCGATCTTCAGCGGAAGATTTTTCGGGCGCGCCTTCGGCACGAGGCCACCGGCCACAAGGCACCGGTCGGGCACATGAGGCACCGCGTCGATCAGTCCGGTGTAATAGGTGATATGCAGCAACATCTCAAGCCCGGTCGCATCGGCGTCACCGAGTGTGTATCGACGATCAATGTATTGATCGGTGCCAAGCTCCTCAATGATCTCCGCCGTGAGCGGCGCTCCTTCGCCTTGTGCCCGCCAGTTCCCCAGGCGCAGCGGAATCGTTGTCAACTGGGCGCGCAGGGGTACTGGTTGTTTTTCCAAGTACGCGTTGGCTGATTCCACAGCGAACCGGAAACCGACACGCAACCCAGCCAGAGTTATGGCGACCGCGACAAACGCAAACTTGGCATTCCGATCGAAAAGCCTCATTGTGTGTCCGTTCCTGCGGCCCTTGCCGGGACGGCACGTTCCACCGGATCGTCGGTTTCATCGATGAGCTTGCGCAATATCCACATCAATCCCATGTAGATGAGAAAGGCTGGAACAAGCCATAGCAATCCGATGAACGTATGAAACTCGCCGGCAGTGAAGTCCGAATTGAACAGGCTCAGCACCGCAAGGGTCGCCACGCGAAGGATGTTCACGACGATCGCCGTTGGAATGCCCAGCGCGACCAGGACGATCCTTTGCCAAATGTGCTTGAGTCCCGTGAAGGCCATGGCCACGCCAAGCGCCATGAACGCCATCAACATTCGCATTCCGGAACACGCCTCGGCGATGTTCAGTGGTTTCGCCTCGCCACCACTCCAGATGTAAAGGATATTGCCGGTGCGATCAGTATCGATAGTGATAAAGTTGAGCAAGTAGAACGACCCGCGTGCCGTGATGTCCTGCATCGGGAACGTGACGTAGTTCATGAGTTTCTGTGACACCGTCTGCCCGAATACACACATGTACAACAACGGGAAAGACAGGTACAGCATCGCTCGAAACCCGCAAAACAGAAGCGCGATGCCGAACAACGTCAACGTCAGACCAGCTCCCTGCAAGTTGTGATGGCGGACCGCCATCGGACCGAGCCAACAGAACATATACCATGCCGCTCCGAGTACGATCGGGACCAATCCGATCCATCTGGTCTTGAATGGTTTTGCCAGAAGTCGCTCGCGATTGATGTAGACCAGATATCCGGCGATGAAGGGGATGACGAGCGTATGCCCCCAATCCGCCTGATGTTCGACGGCATGCCTGAACTGCGCGGCAAAGAAGTGCCAAAAGAGCCAGAAGATCAAGGCCGAGATCACAGCCGCGCTGATCACCAACTGACGCAACTCAGCGGCCTCGAGCGTGAAGCTCGAAGCGCGCAACGTAACCGCGGCGGCGTCACCACCTGTTGCTGATCGGGAGTCTGGACTCGGGCCGCTCATCGTCCCCTCCGCTTAGACTAGCCGCATTACCGGTTGGGGTGCCTCCGCAGCGCTCCTCAACCCCGCCTTCGCTGGCGCACCATCCCTGCGTGCCTCGCTTGCGATCTCGCATCCGAAGCCGGCGCTCAAACCGCCCGGGTCTGATCCGCTAGCCACTGTCCCTCATACGGACCGCGGGCGGGCTCCGGTTCGGTTGAATACCTCATGAATCCTGCATTCACCCGCACAGAACCACATTCGCGGACGTCCGAGGCGGCCCGGGTTACTGGTCGAAGGCGGAGCGCGGTGGGGCGCCAAACACATCGTTGCCGAAGTTGCGATCTAGCAGGAAGCCGAAGCCGTAGGTGGTGCGAAAGCCGTTCCGAATGATCGCCAGCGGGGTGGCTATCCAGCTTGTGCCGATAATAATGTGGTCGTCGGGCTTGAGGAACACATCGGGCTCGGTACGCTGGCGAATCGCTCCCAGATTCAGCCTGACCGTTGCCTCGAGGTTGTCGCCGACCATTCGGGTCAGGTCGACTCGCTCAGGTATCGCCAGGGGACCTGGGCCTCCAGCTGAAGCGACCAGTCGGCTCAGCGTCAGGCGACCGAACCGCGGCAGGGCGTAAGCGCCGGAGCGGGATATCTCACCTTCTATGTACACAAACCCCTGTACCGGCTCCTGGACGTAGATCAGATCGTCCGGCCGAATCACGATGTTGTAGAAACTGGCGCCGTTCTTGAGCTTCTGATAGGGGACTCTGATGATTCGCTCAGCGAACAACGCCGGCTGACCGTCGCCACTGTCTTGGGCCGGACCACCACCGGCCTCGTCAGTCCGTACGCGAACCCATTCTCCACGCTCCTGATCGTATATGAAGGTATCCCCACTACTTGGATCGCCCAACGGCGACTGCCGCCTCGTGCTCAGGTCCTCGACATCCACGGCCGGCCGATCTGATATCCGCACCGGCTCAAGCTGGTCGATGTCAACAAGCGGCTGAGCATCCTGAGGGAGCAGGCCCGGATTCACGCCGTTCTTATCTCCCTGCCTCATCTGGTCGATCAGCGTGTCCACATCCACCGGTGGTTCCTGGCCCGCCGCTGGGGGCTGGCCGTTCTCTTGACGTCCGGGGGCGAACTCTACGGCTTCCGACAGCGGAACCTGGCGGATCACGTAGATTTCAGTCGTAGACTGAAGCACGCCGCCGGCTTGGGCAATCGCCTCCATCAGCCGGAAGTCGGCGCGGCGAAGAGAGTACATCCCGATTCCGCCCACGGCGCCGTACATCGTGTAAGAGAAGCCGCCTCCCTGCTCCACAACCACGTTCACCACCGGATTCAGCACGACCGTGTCGTGGATGAGCCGGAAGAGTTGGTCTTGGAATTCCTGGGCCGTCAGTCCAGCGCAAACAATGTCACCGATGACCGGAATCCGGAAGCGACCACCCGCATCGATCATCCGCGTTGCCACTGTCAATTGGCCAGGTGCGAGCAGATCCATCACTTCAACCGTGAGAACGTCCCCGGAGGTTATTCGGTACTCAAGGTCACTGGGCAGCAGATCCTCGGGCGTCACTTCGGTCGCCCGAGCGAACGGATCGTCCTCAATTTCAATGACATCCAGCCGCTCCAGGATCGGGATCATGGTCGCGGTAGGCTCAAACCGCCCGGTCTTGGAGGGGTCAAAGAACGAATCCACCTCGCAGCCGAGTTGCTGGGCCGCCCCGACGATCACAAACGCTATGAGTAGCGACTTGGCCGTCTTGAAGCGCATTGAAGTCATTGGATGCCTCACCGTCATCTCTTGGTTGTCAACCGGCACCGTCGCCGGCGAGCATACTAGCCCTGGTCAACGTGAGCCGAGGGCCGTTTCCTGCCTTGCATGGCGATCTCACGCCGTACCTCAAGAACCTTGCTCCGTCCGAGTCTCGTTGGACAACTCGCAAGTCTTACTTACTTCGTACGTCCCATCCGGTTCGCTAGGAATCGGAGGTTCTTTTCTATCGGTCCAGCCGCCGCAAGGCTGTGGGGAAAAAACAGGCGGATTCTCGGACTCTTGCCGCCGCGTCCAACGGGGGTCGCGCCCACTCGTTCGACCCGGCTGAACGGGGCATGCGCCTGATCTGCGATCCCCGACCAGCCGATGGCTTCGGGTGAATGGGACCGCTGGCAGCGCCCAACCCACGCCGGGGCCCCACCGGGATAGACTTTAGCACATGGCCGCTGACCGACCCACCAACTCGCCGCCTGGACGTCAGATTGGCGCTCCCGCACCCGCTGGGATCGCCAGAACGCTCTTACGTCACCCCAGACCGCTGGGCGGGGACACCGCCCGGCAACTGGACCCGCCAGCTCATAGCCTCTCGGGCCTGATCTTGAACAACGATTCGCCCCAGCCTCAACAACTCGCTCTGGGTCGAAAGCCACGCTGGATCCGAGCCCAAGTCCCCGGCGGCCCGGGATACGATCGCCTCCGATCAATCGTCACCCAGAACCACGTCCATACGATCTGCCAAGAGGGGTCATGCCCCAACATCGGTGAGTGCTGGTCACGTGGCACCGCCACGATCATGATCCTCGGCGAAGTCTGCACTCGTTCCTGCGGCTTTTGCAACGTGAGGACCGGCAAGCCCCTGCCGCCCGATCCCGATGAGCCAAGGCGGGTAGCTCGATCACTGGCGCTGATGGGCCTGAAGCACGTAGTCATCACCTGCGTCGATCGCGACGACTTGGCCGATGGCGGCGCGGAGATTTGGGCTCAGACCATCAGGCAAGTCCATAAGGAATGTCCCGAGATGTCCGTCGAGGCGCTGGTTGGAGACTTCAAGGGCAATCCTGCCTCGCTTGGAACGGTCATCCATGCTCACCCCGAGATTCTGGCCCACAATATGGAAACGGTTCGCCGAATGCACCCAGCCGTGCGACCCCAGGCTCAATATGAACGATCCCTGCAAGTTTTGCGCGGTATCAAAGACAGCGGCCTTGTGTCCAAGACCAGCATCATGCTTGGCATCGGGGAGCGCGATGACGAAGTGCTTCAGCTTATGGACGATGTGCGTCAACACGCCCAAACCGACATCCTGACCATCGGGCAATATCTTCAGCCGACGCGCAATCACCTGCCCATCGATCGCTGGGTCGCGCCCGAGCAGTTCGACATCTTCAAGGAAGAAGGACTGAAGCGCGGATTCAAGGTCGTCGAGTCCGGCCCAATGGTGCGCAGCTCCTATCACGCTGAAGAACAGGCTAGTCAATTGAGTAGCTTGCGGGGTTAGGCTCGGCCTCACACAGATCGGGCTCGTTCGTGCCGACATTTCTGTGCGCGCTCTGCCACCGGAAATACGAATACGAAAATTCAGCCGATCGTCGATTGGCGCTCACTATGAAGGATTCGCGCATGCAGAATCGGTAAACGGCGAGCGCGGCGCGCGCTGAAGTTACCGCGCTCGCGCTAACGATCGTTATCGGAGCTTAACTTTGGCTTCCGGAGGCTTAACTTTGCTTACCCGAGCGAGTTTGAGACCTAACTTTGGTTGTTTGGAACATTTCCGGCCGAGCGCGGCAAGATGAGCGCGCGCCAGCATAGCCGCAGAAGATTCACCACGGAGCAGGCGAACCGGGAAGACAATGTCGCGCTGTTGATGACGATTCCCGGTGTTGGTCAGCGACTGGCGGAGGCGTTGGAGGCGGTGATTGATGATCCGCATCGGTTCCGGCGCGGCCGGGAGGTGGCGTCGTACATCGGCTTGGCGCCGCGTCGGTATCAATCGGGCTCGATGGATCGTCAGGGTCGGATCAGCGGGCAGGGCGATCGGATGGTGCGCTCGCTGTTGGTTGAGGTGTCGTGGCTGGGGTTGCGTCACA
Source organism: uncultured bacterium (assembly GCA_965369945.1). Taxonomy (GTDB): domain Bacteria; phylum Planctomycetota; class Phycisphaerae; order Phycisphaerales; family SM1A02; genus JADFNO01. The sequence goes on from CBDUST010000041.1 coordinate 11,786, forward strand.
ATCCGTGGATGCGCTCGGTGTACGACCAGGTGTTGCGCGGCAGCCCCGCGCGCAAGAAGATTGCGATCGTTGCAGTAGCGAGGCGTTTGTTGATTCGTTGTTGGGCGATGATGCGCGACGGGACGCCTTAGCGAGCGCCGATGTCAATGTGTCTGGCGGCGTAGATGTTGAACAACGGTAGCGTTTTATGGAGATTCCACGAGATGTGAATGACGAGTGTGTGTCAAAAGAACGGTCAGTTGCCGGTTGAACAGGTGAGCAGCCCGGTCTGCGTTCTGAGTCTGAAGAACTCGCCACAGAGAATGGGCCTCATCGCACAATTGAATGAGCGTGAACGGAACGTTCACCAGCTCGGATAGAAGGTTGGACCAACCGGCCGAAGAACCACTTGACAAACCCGGCTTCATAGAAGGCACGGAGGACACAGAGAAAGACAAGGGGTGAGTTTTGTCATGGTGCGTTAGAGTTGATCGAAGACGAAGTGATCGAAGAAACAAAATCCTCATAATCCTAACCACTTCTAATCTCTTCTCTCTGTGTCCTCTGTGCCTCTGTGTTGAATCTTCCTCATTGCCACGCCAGCCGACCGCCATCGACGGGTAAGTTCAAGCCATTCAGATAGCTTGCCGCAGGTGATGCGAGGAACGCCGCGACCGCACCTACTTCGTTGGGGTCGGCGAATCGTCTCAGCGGCACGTTGGCGATCATTTCATCTTCGATTTCCTTCACACTCGAACCAGCTCGCTCGGCCTTCCCTTTAATGAGTGAACTCAAACGGGCCGTGCCCGTATATCCCGGCAGGATGTTGTTGACGGTAATCCCGAACGGCCCGAGCTCGCCGGCCAGCGTTCGCGCCCAGTTGGCGACGGCGCCGCGCGTGGTATTGGATACACCTAGTCCACGGATCGGCGCAACGACCGACGTAGAGATGATGTTGATGATTCGGCCGTACCCGGCTTTGCGCATCCCTTGGGCGAGCGCTTGCACAAGCACATGATTGCAGAGGATGTGCATGGTGAACGCCTTGAGCAGATCGTCCGGTGTCGCTTCGAAGACGGGTCCGGCCGGCGGACCACCTGTGTTATTCACCAGAATCTCGATCGGTCCGTTGTCGGTGATGTAGCTGGTCGCTGTGTCGCGCACCTGTTGCCAATCTGTGAAATCAGCGATGATGTAGCCGTGCGATTGATCGTGCTTGCACGGCAGTTCATCGCGGGCCTTCTGAAGAGCGCCCATGTGCCTGGCCATGAGAACGACCTCGGCCCCAGCCCGGGCGATCTGGGTCGCGCAGGCCCGGCCGATCCCTTGCGTGCTGCCGCAAATCAATGCCCTTTTGCCTTGAAGTGAATAGTCCATGCCTCAGCGTTCCTCCGTCATTGCTCAGCGTATCATGTTCGCGATGAACCAGTTGCATCCGACGGTGGTCTCGGTGAATATCTCGCCCGGCGGTATCCCCAAGCGGCCGATTGAGGTCGGCCAAGTGACGATCGACGGCCTCGTCGGAGACGCCCACGACCACGATAAACACACTACGCCCTTGCAGGCCGTTTGTATTCTTGATCTGGAGGATATTGACGATCTGCACGGCGAGGGCTTTGACGTCTACCCAGGCGCCACCGGCGAGAACCTGACGGTGCGCGGCCTTCAAGCAGACGAATTGAACATCGGCGATCGGCTTCGATTCTCAGGCGGACTCGAAATCGAAATCACCAAGATGCGAAACCCCTGTTTCGTGTTGGATGCAATCGACCCCGAACTAAAAACAACGATCAAGGGGCGCTGCGGCTGCTACGGGAAAGTCCGCAAGACCGCTGAAATCCGTGCCGGTGAGACGATCGACGTTCTTCAGGCGACTGCGATTGATGACTGAAGCAAAACGCTGGCGGCACACCGGCGCGATCCTGGCGGGCGGGGCGAGCACACGCATCGGATCACCCAAGCACGCACTAGCACTGCCCGATGGTTCAACAATGATCGAAGCCGTTGCTGCGGCGCTCAGTTCGGTTTGTGACCAGCTTGTCGTGGTAGGCGAAGCGGATGCGTTGCCTGACCTTACGCATATTGTCGATCTTCGATCCGCGCAAGGTCCGCTGGGTGGAATCGAGGCGCTGCTAGCAAGCGGTATCGACACGCAGTACTTGGTGTGTCCGTGTGATGTGCCGTTCGTGACAAGCGAGTTGTTTAGCGCACTGTTGCGACCTTCGCAAGCTGCCGCGACCGTGCTTCATCTGGAAGGATCAGAGCAAATCGAACCGTTGCCGGCACGCATCTCTGTTGAAGCGATTGATGCTACAGAGCACTTGCTCAATGAAGGTCGCCGAGCTGTTCATCAATTGATGAAAGCGATCGACGTTGAGGAAGTCCCAGCACCTAAAGCGTGGTCGAAGTTGCTTACGAATGTGAACACGCCGCAGGAGTACGCAGCGCTCGCTCAATGCACTCGCACAAATCCTTCGTAGCCGCGGATGCATATCCGCGGGTTCCGCGCCCACCGACTACGCCTCAATCCGCACCACGGTGTTCTTAAACGCCGGCGTCCTGGACCTCGGGTCGGCCACCTTCGGTATCAACACGTTCGATTCCGGATAGTACATCACCGCATTGCCCGGGCAGATATCTATCGAGCGCACCAGCAGATTGGCGATCGATCCACAGTCGCTCCGCACGGCGACCGGTTGATCAACGCGAAGCTTCAACCGCTCGATATCAACTGAATTCAACATGACCACATCACGCCGTTCCTGGCCGCGATACACATCCTCTTCCTCATACACCACCGTATTGAACTGCCCTTCCGACCGCACGGTCATGAGTCGAAGCTCGCCGGGGGCCGTTCCCTTGAGCTTCGGTACCTCCACAACCTGAAACTTGCCTCGGCCGTTGTCGGTTGGGAACTTGGGCTCGTGGAACGTTCGTCCCTCGATCTGAAATTCCTTTTTGGTCTCACCAATCTCACCGATCTTGGCATACCCCGGAATGATCTTTGCGATCGCTTGGCGAATCGTTCCGTGCCGCTGCATCGCCCGCCAATCGACCGGGCTTTCGTCGCCGAGCGTTCGCTGAGCGATGTCCGCTACGACCTGCACTTCGCTGCGCGGCCCGTCCAAGCGCGGCTTACCGCCATCACTGAGACGAACGTAGTTGAACATCGATTCCTGTGTCGTTGATTGCGCTTCCTCATCACGCGCAAGAACAGGCAGAATGATCGTTTCGCGCCCTCGCCCCCATGCGTGACCTGTATTGAGCGTCGTGTTGAGTTGCACCACCATGTCGATCTTGCTCATGGCACGCGCTGCAAATACTGAATCAGGATTTGAGCCGTAGAGATTACCGCCCAAGCACCAAGCGAAGCGAATACGTCCCTCATCCGCTGCGTTCATCGCACCCAAGGTGTCTATTCCGGGGGTCGTCGGCAATTGAATATCAAACGTACTTTGCAATCGCTCAAAGACCGCGTCCTTGAGCTTCGGCGTCACGCCCATCGAACCGATGCCCTGCACGTTGGAGTGCCCACGCAAGGGAAGTAATCCCGTCCCGCGGCGCCCCAACATGCCGCGCATCATGGCGACGTTGGCGATCATCTGCACGTTCTGAACGCCATGGGCGTGATGTGTAATCCCCATCGCCCAGCAGAAGATGGTCCGCTTCGATTCTCCATAGAGTCTGGCGATTTCGTTGAACGTCGTTCGCTCGACGCCGGCTCGCTCAAGCAGCGTGTCCCACGACAACGCTTCGATGTTGCGTTTGTACGCCTCCCAGCCGTCCGCGTATTGGTTGACGAACTCTTCATCGACATTGCCTTGCTCAATCACAGCCTTGGCCACGCCGGTCAGAAGCGCAATATCCCCGCCGATGTTTGGCTGGACATATAAATCAGCGATCTTCGAGCCGAACAACAAGCTGCGAACATCCGAGGGTACCTTGAATCGGACCAACCCGAGTTCGCGCAGCGGATTGATGACGATCACTTTCCCGCCTCGACGCCGCAGCTCGATGATGGTGCGCATCAGCCTCGGATGATTCGATGCGGGGTTGGCCCCAATGAGGAACAGCAGATCACATTGATCGATGTCTTCGAGGATGACCGTAGCGGTGCCCGAGCCGGTGACGCTTGAGAGTCCTACGCCTGAGGCTTGATGACAGTAGTACGAGCAGTTATTGACATTGTTGGTGCCGTAGAGGCGCGCGAACAGTTGCAGCAGGAAGCCGGCTTCGTTTGATGAGCGACCAGAGAAATAAAAGAAACTCTCAGCAGGATCGGTTTGTTTGAGCTTGTCAGTGACACGCTTGAGCGCTTCGTCCCAACTGATCTTGCGGTAATTGCGATCAAGCGGGCCGGCGTAGAGCGGTTCAGTCAATCGACCAGCGGCTTCCAGTTCTCGTGATGAAAAACCGCGCAGTTTTTCCAGATCAAAGTCGTCGACGAAGTTCCGATGTAGTCCCCCCTGCATGTCCGCAGCCATCGCCTGAATGGACTTCTTGCAGACCTCGGGAAAGCGACCCTTCTCATTGACCATCCCGCCTTTTTGTCCGCCCATTCCCAAAGCACACGTCTTGCACGCATTCCGCGAGCGCAGCGCTTTGTACATGCGCCACAATCCGCCGCCTTGGCGAGCCTTGCGGATCGCATATCCGATTGCCGACCAACCACCGCCTGAAGTCTTGGTGCGCACCATATCGCCTCGTAAGTTCACCCGATTCTACCACAGGGGATCGAAGAACACAGGGCCGAACACCTTTCGGTTGGACGTTGTTTGGGATGCTTCTTTGGATGTCGCAGGCAAATCTGTCATGAAGTCAGTTGCATTTGCAACCCCCGGATACCGGCTGGCGTAGATGTCTTCGGACTTAGCGCCCGCGGTCTTATTCGCATAGTTTTTTGCGCCCAACCACACTTGTCCATGGGAGGCAAACCATGACTGCGAAGTCTCTGCGCGCTTTGTCTATTGCTGTTGCTACTGTGATCGGATCGTCAAGTTGGGCTCAACCAACTGACCCGCCGCAAGTACCAAGTGCTACATCTGTTGATCAAGACGAAGCATTGATGCGAATGCTTCGGGAAACGCTTATCGATGCGGATTACGATCGCATCGATTTTGAGCGTGTGATCGATGATCTACGCCAGCGGTTCAACTTGAACATCCACGTGTCGTGGACTCAACTTGAGAAGATCGGCGTTCGACGCGATGAGCGGATTGAAGTCAAGCTGAATCAGATTCCGTTATCTACGCTGCTGGATATCGTGCTGCGCGAGGTCGCTGATCCTGAGTTCGCGCTGAACTTCATCGTCAGCGACGGGATCCTGCGCATCACGTCCAGCGATCTCACGCGCGAGCCGACTGTGCTCCGCACTTACGACGTGACTGACCTCATCGAGAGCGGCTACGCGATCAGGCGTTTCGCCAACACGCCGGTACTGGGTTTGGAACTGACCGGGCGCGAGTTCATCGGCGGCGAGCTCCGACGTGAGGGTGGAGGCGGAGGAGGTCTAGGTGGTGGCGGTCGTGGGCAGATATTCGGTGATCCTGAAGATGCTCCGGATCGCCGTAGCGAGATGGAGCGAATCCAGGAGGTCATCGACTTGCTCATGACGAGCGTCGAGCCGGATACATGGGTTGACTACGGTGGCGAGACCGGATCGATCCTAGCCTTCGAGAGTACGTTGCTGATCCGACACACACTTCGTGTTCATCAAAAGATCGCCGAGCTTTTTCAACTGGTGCGATCGAGTCAACCCCAGCCGTTGGATGCCGACGTTGCCGTGGTTCGCTTGCGTATCGATCGCGCCGCTGAGCTGCGCCTCAAGATCGGCGATCGCTTCCCACGCCTCACAGCCGAGCAAGCTGCTGAGCTTGCGTGGTCGCCCAAATCAGAAGGCGTGCTCTTTCGCGGTATTGCCAGCGGATTCAACGGCTCGCGACTCTGGTTCAGCGCCCTCACGCAGCGCGATGTCCTTTCAGGAATGACCGCAAACGTCGGCGAGGGCGTCAATGCCTTCGCGCCGAGAACCGCTACGTCGACCGCTGGGTTGGAACTTATCGTTCTTCCACTGATTTCACCGGGGTCCGATCAGGTGTTAATCGATGTCCAGATGGCGTGGGTGCCCAGCACCAATGTGACGTCGCGCGGCGTCGCGCTAGGGACCCCGTCCGGCGACGGCTCGATCGACCAAACGAAGCGCAGCATGCGAACCGTTTCCGCCGCCACATCAGCCAAGCTTGGTGATGGTGTCGTGTTTTCGATTCCCTCGCAACTGAGCGACACGGGCAGCGCTGCTCAGTTCGAGGACTGGCTGATCGTGCGCGTGCGCAGACCGGGTTCCTAGCAGATCGCTCTCGGTTCTGTCTGACAAAAGTGGGACGGGCATCTTCCCCGTCTGTAAGAGTGAAGACGACGGGCTGGAAGCCCGTCCCACTAAGAATCAAGAGTACTCTCTTGATCCATCAGACAGAACCTAGACCAAGGCGCTCGCCGTCTCTTGAATCAACGCCCACGCTTGCTCGACCTGGCGGCGCTCGGTATTGGTTTGGCCGATCGAGAAGCGAAGTGTCAACTTGTCATTGAGCTTGGTATGCGTGAGAAACATTTTGCCGGTGCTGTTCAGATCATTGAGCAGCCGCTGATTGGCTTCGTCATCGCTCTTTGACAATCGAAAGCAGACGAGATTCAACGGCGGCTGAACTGCTAGCTCAAGCCGTTCATCCGCGTCAACCCATGAAGCGAACTCCTGCGCCAACTTTACGTGCTCGCGGATGTGATGCTGCAAGCCTTCGATGCCGTAGTGTCGAATGACGAACCATAATTTCAGCGCACGGAAACGCCGACCCAGCGGAATCTGCCAATCTCGATAATCAATTACGGCACCGGATTCCGTCGCTTTGTTCTTCAGATATTCTGGCAAGATGCTCAAAGTGTTGATCAGTGCGGCGCGATCAGCGACATAGAAGCAATCGCAATCGAAGTTCGTGAACATCCATTTGTGCGGATTGAAGCAGTAGCTATCCGCCAACTCCATCCCATCATGGATGTAGCGAAACTCCGGACACAGTGCAGCCGTCCCACTCATCGCTGCATCAACGTGTAGCCAGACCCCCGGAACTCGCTGCCGACATATTTCGCCTATCTCGCGCACCGGATCGAGGCCATTGGACGACGTCGTGCCGACCGTCGCGCAAACAAAGCACGGCACGTTGCCCGCAGCTCGATCTTCTGCGATCGCTTGGGCCAGCGACTCCGCTTTCATCGCAAACGATTCATCGACGTCAATCAATCGCAGATTGGCTCGCCCCAATCCCGCAATCTTCACCGCTTTCTCGACCGATGAATGGGCTTGGTTGGAACAGTAAGCAATGAGCTTGTGGTTCGCTCCATGTTCATTCGCGGCAAAGCCGGTCGCGCGTTCGCGCGCTGCCAATAGCGCACAAAGCGTAGAACTACTCGCGGTATCCTGAATCACCCCACCTCCCGCTGTTGATGACTTGAACCGCTCCGGCAAATCGAGCATGTCAACAAGCCAATCAAGCACATGCGTTTCCAATTCGGTACACGCGGGGCTGGTCGCCCAAAGCATGCCCTGGACACCAAGCCCGCTGGCGAGCAACTCACCAAGTATCGACGGGCCCGAAGCGTTGCAGGGAAAGAACCCAAAGAAGTTCGGTGACTGCCAATGGGTGATGCCCGGCATGATGATGTCGTTCACATCGCGCATCATCGCGTCCATCGATTCGCCTCTTTGGGGTGGTTCGGCTGGAAGCTTGCTGCGAATCGCGCCGGGCTCGACCTGCGACATCACTGGATACGTCTCGACATCTTGCATGTACTTGGCAATCCAATCGATCATCGCGTGGCCATGCTTGCGAAATGCCTCGGCGCTCATGTGGTAGGTCGCGGGATCGTTGGGCATGGCGACATCGTAGTCGGCGTCCGTGATCGTGACCGGCTATGATCTGCTTGAGGAGGTCGAACCATGGACCTGTTGATTCTCGGCGGAACGGGCTTCCTCGGCCCACACACCGTTCGGGCGGCGCAAAAACGCGGCCATAAGATAACGTTGTTCAATCGCGGCCGGACGAATCCGCAGCTATTTCCCGGCCTCGAACAGCTCCACGGCAATCGCGACCCCAAGATTGGCGCTGGCTTGAAAGCGTTGACCGGTCGTCGGTGGGACGCTGTGATCGATACCTCCGGTTACGTGCCGCGGTTGGTGCGCGCCTCGGCCGAACTGTTAGCGGCCAGCGTCGCGCAATACGTCTTCATCTCCACGGTTTCTGTGTATGCAGATCTCAGTAAGCCGGGAATTGTCGAAACCCACCCGGTCGGTACGCTGCACGACGACGCGATCGAGGACATCACCGGCGAAACATACGGGCCGCTCAAAGCGCTTTGTGAAAAGGCAGCCGAGTCGGCCATGCCTGGGCGTGTCACCAACATCCGCCCCGGACTGATCGTTGGGCCCGGCGATCCGACCGATCGTTTCACATATTGGCCGGTGCGCATCGACCGTGGTGGTGAAGTGCTGGCTCCGTTACCCAAAGAAGCGCCCGTTCAGTTCATCGACGTGCGCGATCTTGCGCAATGGATCATTAGAGTGATCGAAGACGGTCACGCCGGGGTGTATAACGCCACCGGACCTCGTGCCAAGCTGACAATGGCGCAGATGCTCTATGGTTGCCGAGCCGCGACATCCAGTGCCGTCTCGTTCACGTGGGTTGATCCGGAGTTTCTCCTGGCACAGGGTGTGAAGCCGTGGACGGAACTTCCGCAGTGGCTGCCCGGCGAAAATGATGCGGGGCAGGATCAAGTGAATATCGATCGAGCCCTCAGCCTCGGCTTGACGTTCCGACCACTAGCTGAAACGGCGCGCGATACGATCCAATGGCACAAGTCGACGCGCCAGGGCGATTACGACTTCGGCGCAATCGATGGCACGTTCGGCATGAAGGCCCAGCGGGAAAAAGACGTCCTCGCCGCTTGGCACGCGCGCCAAACACCGACGCCCTGATTTCCTACAGCGGCAGCGTTTCCAACTCCGTCTGCACTTCGTCCATAAGCCGTTTCATCGTCTCGGGACCGAAGTCGAAGGTGAGCTGGGCCGCGGCGAACAGCTCCGGCAATGGATGCGAACCGCCCAATGACATGGCGCGAGTGTAGTTGGCAATCGCTTTGGCGGGATCATGTTTGTACTGCAACCAAAGTTGCAATGCACCAAGTTGCGCGATTCCGTACTCGATGTAATAGAACGGAACCTCAAACAGGTGAAGCTGCCGCTGCCAACTTACCGCGAGGAACTGCTCGAGTCCGTCCCAACTCACCGCCGCTCCAAAACGATCGTTCAGGTGAAGCCAGTACGCGGTGCGATCATCATGGTTATGCGTCGGATTGGTGTAGATCCAATGTTGGAAGGCGTCGATGGTGGCGATCCACGGAAGCAACCGAGCGATGTCCTCCAGGTGCGATCGCTTGGCCCGCGCAGCCTGCGCCTCATCGTAGAACTCATCAAGAAACGGATACGCCATCAACTCCATGCTCATCGACGCGACTTCGGCAAACTCGAGCGGGGCGTGACGATAATGAAGCAACGGCTCGGGCTTGCAAAGGATCGAGTGGAACGCGTGCCCGGCCTCGTGGATCATCGTCTCCAAATCACCCTGCATGCCCGCTGCATTCATAAAAATGAACGGCTTACGGCTACGATCGCGCATCTCCTGGTATCCACCCGGCGCTTTGCCCTTGCGTGAATCAAGGTCCAGACAATCGCCGCCGCGCAATGTGTCGAACATGTCGCCAAGCGCTGAACCCATACGATGAAACAGCCGCGACGATCCCTCGACCATTTGATCTGCCTCGTCGAAGGGTCGCAACGGTTCACGCCCCTTGGTATCCACAGCTAAATCCCAGGGCCGAAGCGGGTCAACGCCAAGCGCCTCGGCCCGTTGCTTGTTCAGTTGGCGAAGCACCGGAACGCAGACTTCAGCTGCGCCTTGATGAAAAGCCTCACAATCGGCGGGTGTGTAATCAAACCGGTGTTTGGCCTTGAAGATGTAATCTCTGAAGTTGTCAAAGCCGGCGTTGCGGGCGATGTTGTGGCGCAGCTCGATCATCTGATTGAAGACGTGACTGAGGCGTTGGTGATCTTGGAACCTTCGTTCGGTCACGAGACGCCATGCCTCGGCCCGTGTTTGGCGATCGGTTTCCTCCAAATGTTTGGCCATCTGCGGCAGCGTCTTTTCCTCGTCACGAAACCTCACCATCATCGCGCCGCAAATTTCGCTGTACTGTTGGCCGAGCTTCGTATCCTCGGTTTGCAACGGCACATTCTCATCACGGAAAAGCTCAACATCCGCAGTTAGGTCGCGCAGCATGACCTCGTAGCGCTTCTGATCGAGATCGCTGACATGTGGGGTGGAGACGATTTTCTTGTCCAGCTCGAACCCGACCTTCTTGAGTTGCGGCTGGACGTTCTCGACAAAATCGAGATACGCCTTCTTGGCCTGCTCATCGAGAGTGTGGCAGGTCATGTTGATGTACAGTGTCGCGTACGCTTCACTCGCCGCAGCGTCCAATTCGCTACGATCGAGAATGAGCGTCTCCAGACATCCGCTGCATTTCAGTTCACGCTCGACCAGCGCCTCATA
>CBDUST010000042.1:0-21790 GCA_965369945.1 uncultured bacterium
GCCAGGCACGACCTGGCTGCGGAAGACTACATCATCGCAATGGGTGAAGCCAATGAAGGTTTCGGCTTTCATGTCGGGTCGGATCCGTTGGGTGAAACTGCACAATTGCGCGGCGGCCTCGATCATGAGTACGCCCGGCAGCAGCGGCCGCCCGGGGACGTGCCCGGGCACCCAGAATTCATCGTCTCGGACGTGCTTGATGCCCAGCGAACACTTGCAGTCGTCGGTGATCCAGATCACGTGATCGAGTTGGCGCATGGGCCCGGCCTGTGGATTGATCTCACCGACACGTTGCGGCGAGTAGGCCACCTGAGTCAGGTCGATTTGGGAAAGATCAAAAAGTGGCGAAGCGGCCACGCGGTTGCCTCCGACAGCAGAATGGGGCCACAGGATAGCGTCGTCAAATCCCGGGCAACACCCGCTTCGAGCAAGGGCTGCTTAGGCGAGGCACTGTGACGGCGGTGCAGGGCTAGTCCCGGGCGTCCAGGATGCTTACCCGAACCACTTGGGCCACTTTCTTGACCTCTTGCATCGCCTTGCGGACTCGCGTTCCAGCGGCCTTGTTACCGCCGTTCGCCTTGGCGACGTCGTCAGCGGCATCTTCGATGAGCTTTCTGAGTTGGTCGTATGCTTCCATGATCGGCCTCACTGCTACTTGAGAAGGTCGACAGTTCGATCGACACGGGTCGGTAGCCGGGACAACGCCGCCGGCACTGTCGGCCATTCTATCGGCTGTCGGACCGTCCGTACAGCACCTCCAGGGCTGGTTTTGGCGCTTTGTTCATGTCCTGATCGGGTTATGGCTGGGTTTTGATCGGGATTGGCCGGGTTTGGCACCGTGCTACAGCAGCGATTTGGCCAGATTCAGGCACGATTTGAACTGTGGGTGGTGGGCATCTACAAGCAATTCGTACATCGCAGAAAGTACCCCGGTGATGATCGCCCCGGATCGCTGCATGCGGTCAAGTGCCGGGCCGATCTGGCCGGGTTGGCTGGCTGAAACCGCATCGGAGCAGACAAACGCCTGCCGACCGCTCGCTTGAAGATCAAGCACGGTCTGGAGTACGCAGACGTGGGCCTCGATCCCGCAAATCAGCAGGTTGGAGCAGTGCCAGGACTGTAGCTGTTCTTCTACAAGGTCAATCACGGCGCTAAAGCGGGTCTTCTCGATGCGGCGTGAAGGGTCGGGCATGGCTGCGGTGACCTCGTCCGCCGTTCGGCCGAGCCCCGTCGGATATTGCTCAGTGACGAGATAGGGCAGCCCCAGCACGCCCGCCATCTGTAAAAGTATCGCACAGTTGTTCGTCAGCCTTTGCTGGTCGGCGATCGTTGGCAGGAGTCGTTCCTGCACATCGATGACAAGCAGCGCGGTGTCGTCGGTGCTCAATCGCGGAATCGGCATGGGGCAAGTGTACCGACCTCAGAGTTGCCGGGACGTGGTCAGTGTCGGGGAAGCGGGCTGTTCCTTAGCAGCGACTTGGGCGTAACGATCTCGGATTGGTCGGACCACTTGAGCAATGAAAGCATCCACTTGTTGTGGGGCCCGGCCGGTATAGCTAGCCGGCTCTAGGACGGCATCCAGATCGATGTCAGCAAACATCGGTTCGCCGCGCAAACGATCGAGTAGGTCGTTGGGCTTGCCTTGATCCTTGACGCACTGCGCCGCCGCTTGGCTGTGGTTTCGCAGCGCTTCGTGCGCCGCTTGCCGGTCCGCACCTGCTTTCACTGCGGCCATGAGGATGTTCTCTGATGCCATGAATGGAAGTTCAGCGAGCAGGTTCGCCCGGATCGTTTGCTCGTAGACGACCAATCCGGAGGCGATTTCCGCCATGACCTGAAGCGCCCCGTCCAGAGCAAGGAACGATTCGGGAAGTGTGAGCCGGCGGTTGGCTGAGTCGTCGAGCGTTCGCTCGAACCATTGGGTCGCTGCGGTATTGAGCGTGTTGGCGGGCATCGACATGACGAAACGCGCCAAGCCGGTGGCCCGTTCGCAGAGCATGGGGTTTCGTTTGTACGGCATGGCTGACGACCCAACCTGCCGTTTGGCAAAGGGCTCTTCGAGTTCCTTGCGATTGGCGAGCAGTCGAATGTCGTTACAGATTTTGTGAACCGCAGCCCCACCGACGGCCAGACTATTGACCACCTGTGCGTCGACGATGCGTGAGTACGTTTGACCAGTGACGGCGTAGCGCTGCTCGCTTGGCCAGCCCATCTTTTGCGTCACAAGCTGGTCAAGCTGTTCGACTTTCTCGTGGTCCCCATCGAAAAGATCGAGGAAGGACGCTTGCGTACCGGTTGCGCCTTTGACGCCGCGGAAACGCAGCGTTTGACAACGATGCTCGATGTCATCAAGGGCGATAGCCAGATCGTGGGCCCACAGCGCCGCGCGTTTGCCGACGGTGGTGGGCTGGGCGGGCTGATAGTGGGTAAACCCCAGCGTGGGCAAATCTCGATACTTGGCGGCGAACTCGGCCAAGGCATCGATCGCGGCGGCGAGCCTGGCCCCGATGAGCTTCAGACTGTCGCGTAAGAGGATTAAATCCGTGTTGCAGCCGACGAACTGGCTGGTGGCGCCGAGGTGGATGATCGGCTTGGCGTTGGGGGCGACATCCCCCAGGGCGTGGATGTGGGCCATGACGTCGTGGCGCAGCTGAGCTTCGTACTTTGCGGCGGCATCAAAGTCGATATTGTCGAGATTGCCGCGCAGCTCATCGAGTTGGCTCGTAGTAATATGGAGCCCCAGTTCGTGTTGGGCCTCGGCCAGGGCTAGCCAGAGCCTTCGCCAGGTCGAGAATTTCCGCTGAGGCGACCAAATGGCCAGCATTTGGGGCGTGGCGTAGCGGGTTTCGAGTGGAGAGCGGTAGCCTTGATCGGGGTCCATCGGTGCTCCGGCGGGGGTCGCGCGAGTCCACTGGCCCAGCGGCCGCGTGGCGAGTACGAAACAGATTAGACCGCTCATCGTACATATTCGAGTTTGAGGGACTGAACGTGGACGGAGCCGGCGCAGTGCCAAATCAACCCAAGCCTCACGGCAAAGGCGATCACATGGATTCGACCAGCGATTCTGGCCGAGTGACACCATTGCGCGAGTTGCAGCTTGTGGAGGCCTATCGGCGGGGCGAGCCGGAGGCGATGGACGAGCTGCTAGGCATCTATCAGCGGCGAATCTACAGCGTTTGCTACCGAATGGTCCGCCACGAGCAAGATGCTCACGATCTGGCCCAGGAAGCGATGGTGAAGATTCTTCAGGGGCTGGAGAGCTACGACGGGCGATCCAAGCTCAGCACGTGGATTATCCGGGTCGCTATGAACTGCTGCCTGAGCCACCTTCGGCGCGAGCGGGTTCGGCGGACCACCAGTCTCGACGGAATTTGGGACGAAGATGGCTCTCCGAGGCTCCAGAACCTTCCCGTGCGAGGGGAACTTTCGGGTGCCGCTCGCGTCGAACAGGCCGAGTTGCGTGCGATCCTTGAGCGGTCGCTGCACTGCTTGGACCCGCAGATGCGGGCGGTGATTGTCCTGCGAGATGTCCAGAACCTGGACTATCAGCAGATTGGGACGGTGCTGGGTGTCCCGGTGGGCACCGTGAAATCGAGGCTTTTCCGGGCTCGGGCCGCCCTTCGGGCTGCGGCGGAATTGGAGTTTGATCGCGCCGCTGGGAGTGATGAGCGGTGAAGATTCTCAGCGGATCATTGGATTTTGGGCTTGGGCGGGAGCTGTAGGCGTTAGCTCATGCTGGATCAGTTTGACGAATCCGACCTGTTGGCGCTGATCGAGGATGAGCTCGGTCCAAATGAGGCCGAGGCCCTTTCCAAGCGCCTAAGCCAGGACCCGCGTGCGCTGGAAGTGATCCAGTCGATGCGCCGCGACCGAGAGCTGTTGCAATCGCTGGGCGAGCCGCCGCTGCCGGTCGATCTGTTGGCTGAGCTTGAGCCGCGTCTCGCTCGATCGATGTTGATTGCACCTACGGGTGAGGACTTGCGTCGGCGTCAGCGACGTGAGCGTCGGCGCTATGGCCCGCTCGTGGCCGCTGGAATCGCCCTTGTCTTGTTCGTTGGTGGATGGTTTGTAGTTTCGGGGTTGTTCTCGTCAACGAATTCCGAGCCGACAGACCAACTCGCCATGGCCACGAATCCGGGTGCTGAAGATTCGGTCGGCGGCGATGCGTGGCGAACGCCAAGACCCCGTGTTGCCGATCAATCCGGGAATGGCCCCGTCCCGGCGCCCGGCACGTCGATTCATCATCGCCGCCCGCTCGATATTCCCGATTCCTCAACGTTTGCCGACGCGAATGATGCTACTGATGCGCCCGTACGTTCACCGGAGCGATCGGGCGCGACAGGGCTGGTAGCGGCGGACTTTGCGATCGTACTGCGATCCGCCGACGCTGAGGACGTTGAGCGCAGCCTTCAGAGCGTCGTAATGCGGCTCGGCAGCGAGGCAGCGGTCGTTCGCAACTTCGACTTCGACGAGGCTCAGCGTTTGGCGTCGCAATGGTTGCAAACCGTTCGAGCCCAAGTCGGCCCGGGTGAGTCTGAACCTCGGTTCGAGGTGACGGTAGCGGACGAGATCGATCCTGACGTGAGGTCTCTTTCGGATCCGAAGGTGGTCGCCATTTGGGCGCAGAGTCGGTTGACGGCGACCGGGCAGAACCGATCCTCGGGCGCACCGCTCTTCAGCGCGCAGTTGCAGGGATCCGCGGCGCTCGCGCCCACGTTGGCGCAGCAGCTTGATTACGCTCAGCGAGGAGCTAAATACACTATCGCGATACCAGCATCGCAACTTCGCCGCGTGCTCGCCCAAATGCAGATAAGTGAAGCGCAGACGACAACGCTGCGCATGCTCACTTTGGATGACGCTGATCGCTCTGGAGAGTCGAGCGATGCAGCTCGGCTTGTGGATTATGCGCAGGCTCGTGAGGCAGCCGATCGGTTGATCCGGCAAAGCCCCGAGGCGGTCATCCTATTGCCCGTCGTCATTCAATCGCCGTAACCTGCTGCAATCAGGGCTGATCGGACTTGGGCTCGTCGCCGCGGCGCAATCGGGCGATGTTCGATCGGTGCTGGTAGACGATCAGTAGCGCCAGGACGGTGGTGATGATCAGCGGCGGCGAGGCTCGCCACACCCGATCCAGGGTTTGGGAAAGCTCGACGTCCATCGCATCAGGTGGGAGGACACGAATCAAGTACGCCAGCGGAAGACTCAAAGACGCAGTCATGCTCGCGATCGACACGTAGCGCGTCAGCCGCAGCACGCCGTACCAGATGACCATCACCCCAAGTGCCGGGAAGGTCAGCAGCGGCCACATTGCCAACATCCCTCCGAAACCCGTGGCCACGCCCTTGCCGCCGCGCAATCCTAAGAACATCGAATACATATGCCCGATCACCGAAGCGCTGGGGACCGCCAACCACAACCACATCTGCGATGGTGTTATGGACTCGATCGGCTGTGTGATCAGATCGTTGAACACGCCCGCTACAACAACCGGAACGGCGCCCTTGAATACATCCAAGATCAAGCAGACGAAACCGAGTCGTCGACCAAGTACACGGCCGACATTCGTGGCGCCGACGTTCTTCGACCCGAGCTGGCGAATGTCGATGCCCTTGGCTTTACCGATGAGATAGCCGAAGGGAATGGATCCCACGACGTATGCTGAAGGTATGAGCCATAGCCAATGAATCATTCGTTATTGCGCTTTTGCTCAGTTACAGTTTAGGTTTCTCGATTACCATCCACATGTTGTCGCTGAGCGGAAACCTGTCAAGCGCTCCAAATCGGACTACGTGGTACCCCGCTTCCTGTACCAGCCTTCGAAGTGTAGAAGGCGTGAAGTAGTTGACGTGGTCGGGGAAGCGAAATCCACACCAGCGATTACCGCGGACGACACGGTTCACACATCCATAGTTTGGCACCTTGATGATGATCCGTCCGCCGGCTCGAAGCACACGGCGGGCCTTGTCCAGAAGCGATCGGGGCTCAGTTTCATGTTCGAGGAACGCGCGCATCATGATGCCGTCAAACAGATCCGCGTCAAACTCGTCCATGCCATCGACGGCGTTGTTGCGAACGACTCTTCCGCCTCGCGGTCCACAATATTTCTGGGAAACATCTGCAAGGTACGGCGAGATTTCGATTCCATATGGCGTGATGGATTGCGGTAGGTTTATCAGGGTTCGACCCGCACCACATCCGACATCCAACATTCGGCCACTGCCTATGTAACGCCGAATGAACCGCTGTTCCTTGGCGCGCACTTTGCGCCCACGAATCAAAAACTTCACTTTCTTGGCAGCATCGCTCACGAGATATCTCAGCGCTTTGCCTTTGCGCCGCTTGCTCTTCTCAGCGTGATATGTCTTTTCCCAAGCGAACTCTGTTTCGAGCGCTTCGTAGCTCGGTGCGTTCTCAAGATAAACAAAATCACATTGCGAGCATTGCTTCAGTTTCCACTTGTCCTGCGAATAGCGCAGCCAAGGCTCGCCGGCGTTCTCACGTCCGCAACTCGGACAGCAACGGTGTTTACACTTCGGTGACTGTGATTCCTTGTTCACAGCAGTTGGTTCCGGCACGGTTGGTGACTCAGTGGAAGGTGTGGACATGAATGATCTGCTAGGTATTGCTTGGCGGCCTTTGGAAGAACATCGATCCGAATGTGAACAGGCAGTCGGGATGTCGTTTATCTAATCGGTGGCGCGACCCGGTATCGATGAAGGCGTTGTAGCCCATCAGCGGCAGATCGACGGCCGATCGTATCTCATCAACACGATCAGCGGTGCGCAGCGGCGCTTCAGAGGGGGCGTCTTCGCCAAAGTCGAACGACATGGCGAGCATCCCCCCGGGTTTGACAAGGGTAGCCATGCGCCGCGCAAGCACGGTCTGCCCAGATTCCGGCACGTGCTCGATGACACAAAAGCAGAATACTCGATCGAACCCGTTTTCCACGCCGAGGTCGGCGGCGGTTGGATCGTCATCGACCAGGTTGGTTGTGCGGGCGTCGATTCGGAGTTGTCGCCGTTGAGCCGTCTTGTTGGTTTGATCCGTGAGTTGTTGATCAATGTCCAGGCACACGACCGAGTCGCCGAGCTGGGCCAGGTAGAAGACGGGTGCTGTCATCGCACCGCCGACGTCCAGCACGGTTAACGGGCGATTCTCCGATCGCGTGTGCGGCGAAGTGTTGGTGAGTGCAATTCCGCGCGCGTACTCCCACATTTTGTGGCGGCGGATATAGAGGCGGTGCTTCACTCTTCCGTTCACGCCGAGCGGTTCGCCTCGAAGCAGCCACCGCCACACCCAGCGTTTGATCCCGTTGGCGGTCGCGCGCACTTGCGGCTCTTGCAGGTCACTGAAGTCGAGCGTCTTGTTGATCTTCTGTGTCGAATCCACGGAGAACTCAGGTAGGGGCCGGCTGAGGCTCGTTGCCACCGCTGTGGTTGCTGTGACGAGGTAATGTCAATGCGACAATGAGTGTGAACAGACCAAACATGTTTCCGTTGAGGTGGTAGGCGTCGAATACCGCACCGATCAACCAGGTGATCAATACGAGGATCGTACCGAGTGAGTAGACATGTCCACGGCGGCATTTGGCGACCCGGCGCACACTCATGACGACGACGCCCCCGAGGATCAACGCCCCCGGCAATCCGGTGCAAGCGAGTACGTGCATATAGACTGAGTGCGCGTGATACTGCTCTGGAGAAACATCGCCAAGGTCAAGTTCGCCGATCGCGTGGCCGAGACCACCAGCGCCGGCTCCGCGCATTGGCGAGTCGACGAACACCTTCGAGGCGGCGGCCCAGCGAGCGAGGCGCTCTCCCACGTCCGAGTGGTAATCGCCATCGATCGCCTTGCGGATGTCGTCGGTCGCTTGTTGAATGCGAGTGGTCACGAAGTCGCCGGTCGCAACCCAGGCGACGCCTGCTCCTACGACACCAATGAGCGCGATTACCAGAACGGCTCGCCGCAATCGAGGAGTTGTAAATCCAATGACCAGCAAGCCCAGCGGTATAGTCGCGGCGATGGCCAGCCACGGCCCTCGGCTGCCGCTGAGGATGAGCCCAGCCACGGCCGCCGCCGCACCGATCAGCGACAGCCAGCGCAACCAGCCCCGGCCCTTGAGAATGGCCGACAGGTGCCAGCACAGTGCCGCGGCGCAAATTGCTCCGGTATGGACTGCGTGTAGCCAGCCGTCAAGTCGCCCCTGAAAGCCCGGCTTCTGGTCGAACCAATGAAACTGCTGCGTCAGTTGAACGAGGTTGGCGCCGATCACACCTACCAGGAACGTGCCGATGAATAGGGCCGCATGATCCAGCACCGGCCACAACAGCAACGGCGTGAGAACGACGCGGAACGCGCCTAACTCGTCGAGTCCCGCCGCTTGGTCCGCGCTCCAGAGGATACTAATGCCATGCCAGGCAGCCCATGCAAAGAGCAGCCATATCAAAGGATCACGGCTAGGCGTCTTGAAGCAGCGATGAATGCGTGGCAAACGCGCGATGGTCGTGAGGACCAAGGCTGCCCACGCAATGTCCTTTGGCGCCGTGGCCAGCGGAAGCAAAAGCACATAACAAAGCGCAAAGGCGGTGTGGACGTAGTGTCCAACCGGATCACGGAGCCGGCAGTCGCTCCACGTTTCGGCCATACCTCCGGCTATGCCGGTGGTGGGCTGGGAGGCTGGATTAGGTGCGTCTGGAAGCTGCTGGGTCATCCTGGAGAAGATCGTCTGCCCGCGGTGGAGGTTGACGGTGTAAACAAGACCAAGCTGGGATCAGTCTCGGCGTGCGACCCACTCACTCTGAATCGCCAGCCGACGAGGCCAAAGGATACTCGACCGGCTCGAATCCCGGTATCGGCTCGCCGGAGCGCAATGCATCGGCGATCTCGTCGTTCCATTGAGCGACGTAGGTCAGCAGCTCCCATTCGTCCGGCTTGTGCTTGTATTGGAAGCTCTCGGGATACGCCCGGGCCAGGTCCTGCCCCTGCACGACGTGCCGGTACAACAGCACCAAGACGCCCGTCCGTTGCGCACCGGCTGCGCAGTGAATCAGGATCGGCTGCGCCTCGGGATCGCTCATCAATCGCAGTGCTTGCACGTAATAGTTCGGGTTGCCGGTACCGTCGCCGTCGAGGTAGAATCGGTAACGCTCAGCGCCGAGCTCTTCGGCGAGTTGTTGTTCTCGTAGGTCTTCCGGTGAACCGGGCTGGTACGCGCCGAGATCCAGCACGGTCTTGATGTTGTTTTCACCGATGACTTTGCGGAACATGCGCGGCGTCAGCCGTCCCGAGCGATAGATTTCACCAGTCTCGACAACGCCGAAGTTCCGTGCAATGAACTGATACCGTGTTTTCTTGATCCCGTAGATCACGCCGGCCACGATCACAACGACGATGACCAAGCGCAACAGCCCGGATTGCTTTTTCGTGCGGCCGACGGCGGCTGACTGTTCGTCATTCGTTTGCATGGATTGTCTCGTCACTGTACCGCCAGCGAATCTGATGGAGTGTAGTTCATGACTTCGATCGTCGCGTCAGCTCTAACAGACGCATGTGCTTGGCGGTGGTGTGGATACCGGAGCCAAACGCGGCGATCCATCCCAGCCAGCCGTCGCGCCAAGCGCTTCGCAAGATAAGTTGTTTGAAGACGGTCGCCGGCGGAGAAATGAGCAACTTTACAACGCTGCCTCGCGCGCCTTGGTCGTAATACACCTGCGCTGCTTGCACGCCGTGCATCGTTTGTTTGTGGATAAATTCTTTCACATCGGCCACCGCATCATGGATGAGCACACCACTGAGACGCCCGACTCGGCCTGGTACTTCTAACCGCTCATGGTACTGGCCGATCCATTTCGCACGATCTCGGCGCGCTAGCCTCACCTTCCATTCCGGCTGCCAGGTATGGTGCAGCTGAACCGCGCCGAGCTGAAACCGACGGTTGACGGCAAACGCGTCGATCGACCGATCATTGGACATTACTGCACGTCGAACCTCCTCAACGAGTTTTGCATCCAACGATTCGTCAGCGTCCAGACAGAGCACCCATTCGCTATCGCACAACTCAAGGGCAAACTGTTTTTGCCGACCGTAACCTTCCCAGTGGTGATGCACGACCTCGGCGCCCAACTCGGTGCAGATCGTCAGTGTACGATCGGTTGAGCCCGAGTCGACGACAATGACCTTGCGGGCCAACCCGCTCACAGAACGGATCGTTAGCTCGATTGTCCGCTCGGCATCGCACACGATAATGGCCACGCTCAGATCGAGGCTCGAATTCGGATCAGTCATTGGGCTTCGGCTCGTCTCTTGAGGCAGCCGAGGTGAGTTGAGACGGCTTGCGGGCAACGATATACAGATAGTCCGACAGAGCGAGTTGTTCGATGCTTCGGTTTATCCACGCGGGTATGCCCCGCCGCGCGGCGCCGATCTTGCTGCGATGTGAGTAGCTTCTGATTCGCAGCGTCTCCAGGCCGGCGCGGCGCACCAGTAGATCGAGCGACCGTGGGCTGAAGTGGTACAAGTGCCAAGGGAAACCGAAGTGATGGAAACGGCCGCCGCGAATGCGAAGCTTGCAGGCCAGTGCTTTGAGCCGCGCTGACATGCCTCGGTGGTTGGGCACTTGCGCGAAGAAATAGCCGTCGGGTTTGAGCAGCGCTGCGCATTGTTGCATGACATCGCTCACGTCATAGAGATGCTCAAGCACATCCCAGATGACCAGTCCATCGAACGATCCCGGTTCGAAACCGGTGCTGTCCAACGTGCCGGCAGAGAGTCCCGGGATGGCTAACTGCTCCGTGCCGATCTTGATCGCGTCCGCGGAGACGTCGGTTCCACGGCAGTCGAACCCGGCCTCTTGGGCCAACATCACGAACAAGCCGAGGTGGCAGCCAACGTCGAGGATAGCCGCGCCCGGCGCGAGCCAGCGCGAGATCAAATCCACCTTCAACTTGGAGACGATGAAGCTGCGGTGGCCGGTGCGCTCCCAGGCGTTTCGGTCGAAGTCGAGAAACTGCCGCGTGTCGATGTGCGCGTCCGGTTCCTGGTACGACAGATCGAGGCTCGCTCGACTGAATCGAGGCGAGGTGAACAAAATGTCGGAGACGGGGTCGTGCCAGTATTCGATTCCCGAATCGTCTTTCACGACGACGCGCTCTCGGCCGGATGCGCCAAAGGGATTGACGCCGGGTTCCAGCCGGCCTCGCCACCCACGGAATTCGATGTCGTCGCCGATTTGAAACGGCGGGGTCGTCTTGGCGGAGGTGTTGATCGACGAAGTCAGTGCGCCCACAGTTGTGCTCAAGGTGTCAAGGGAGGTCATCGTAGAGCCGGCGATCGAGCCGTCAACGTGTCGGCGAACGCGCTCCAGTCGAATCGCCCCGCGGCGCATGCGTGAGTGTTGTTGTTATCCTTGGCTTGTGACGAAGCCTCCGGCCCACGCCGTCAAATGCCTCAAGAGTGCCGGCTTGAACAGCGTCTGGCTCATTCACCGTTCGGGTGAGGAACGTCGCACACTGAAATCATGGCCGGTTACGCTTGGGCTGCTTGGCAAGCTCCTGCTGGGGATCGCCCAGCCTCAGCGGCAAGTCCGCGGCGCCAAGTCTGTGGCCCGCGCGGGAGTAGACCCGGCCACAGTGTGCGGGCCGTGGCGATTCGCCCGCCGAGAAAGGCGGTTGTTGATCGAGCTTGAACTTGATTACGTGCCCGGTCCGTCGGCTCTGGATGCGCTGAACCAGAAGAAGCTCAGTCAAGCCGAACTGCGGTGTGTAGCCGCGGCCATTGGTCAGATCGTGGCCAAGTTGACTGTGGCCGGACTGTTCCATCGTGACCTCACCCTGACCAATCTGATCGTGAAGTCCGCCTCGGGGCCGGCGCAGATTCGGGTCATCGACACCGTCGGCGTGCGTCGGATTCGTCGCCCGGTCCCGGAGATCGCAAGGATGTTGGAGCGGCTGGGCGTGCAACTGGACACTAGCCACAGTCCGGCGCCGCCCGCGGCGTGGATGCCTCTGCTGCTAGAGGCGATTCGTCCGCTTGCCCCGAAGACCCGGCAAGCAGTTCTTCGCTCGCTGAAACAACATCGCCGACGCTGATCTTCTCAATGGCGCATCGCTGGGGATGTTCGTCGGCTACGAGCTCTTGGGGCAGGAACGGCTCGGCCACGATGATCCGCTGGCGCGAGCAGCCGATATCCGTCCAGCGATGATCGGTGGGCCCGAACAAGGCGACGACCGGCGTACCCAAGGCGGCGGCGATGTGCCGCGGGCCGGTATCGTTGGTGATCAGTAAGCGAGCCCGCTGGAGTACGGCTTTGAGGCTGCCAAGCGTGATGCCGCGCTGGACGAGGTTCACAACCTGGACATTGGCTGCTTCCGCCACCGCCCGCACGACGTTGGCTTCACTTGGCGAACCACTCACCAGGACTGCGAGCTTGTGGCGCTGCGACAGCGCCTCGGCCACAGCGGCGAAGCGATCGGCCGGCCACCGCTTGATTGGTTTGTTCGCGCCGGGATTCACAACGGCGTACGGTCGGTCCACGCCGCCCAGCAGTGCCTCGGCGGCGCGTCGCTCAGCCTCAGTCACGACCAGCTCCATCTGCGAATCGATTCTGTCCACCCCGAGCCCGAACCGACCAAGGGCCAGATAGTACTGAAGGGTTGAGACAGGCTCAGATTGATCGCGCGGGGCGGCTAGCGGGTGGGTCAACAAACGGCCTCGCGCCTCTTGGTGGTACCCGATGCGCACCACGGCTCCGCAGCTTCGAGCGATCAGCGCCGCCCGAAAACTGTTGGGAAGAACCAGCACCGCGTCCGGGTGGAGCTTGCGGAGTTTTCGGATCATCCGTAGTGGACCAACCACGCCTTTGGTCCGGACGCACACCACCTCGTCGATCCATGGTGAGCCGGCCAGGAGTAGATCCAACCCCGGCCGCACTGCGGCAATGATCTTCGCCTGCGGCAACCTGGCCCGCACCGCTCTCAGCAGGGGCGTGGCCATGACCGTGTCTCCAACCCACGAGGGAAAAAGAACCGCTAACTGCCGGATGTCATGGTTCAGCGGAGCTGCGCTCATCGCCGCTCACCGCCTCGGGGTCGCTGGACTCATCCTCGCTGATCCAGCAGCAGCAGCGTCATCGTGACGAGTTGTAACAGCGCGCCACCTAGCATCCACTTGACAAACGCCTCGAACGACTCCGGATCACCGAGCTGGAGCAGCCCGAAGAACGCGCACAGCACAACCAGTAGTTGCGTGATGCCGGCGGTCATCTTTGCCGGTGTCAAATCGCTTCGCCGAACGCGCTCAGATCGCACCTCGTCGCTGAGTTCAAGAATCGCACGCCGCACTTCGGTGAGCGATCTGTCCGTCGATTGGGGCTCGGGTATCGGCAAGGGAGCCGGCACTTCCCAGTTGAAGTCAACGGGCGCCGGTTCGGTCGACTCTGCCGGCGCGGGCGGATCAGGCGTTTGCGTCGGCTGGGGTGACGCCGGTACTTCAGCGGCGATCGGTTGTTCGACCGACGACGGCAGTTCAGTCTCTAAGGATGTCTGTGGCTCAACCGGCGCTTCAGTCGCCGTAGCTTGCTCTGTTGGCAGAGTCGGTTCTGGATCGGAAGAAGGCCGCGGTTCGGAGGCTTCCGGTTCTTCGGCCTCGACCGGCGGCTCGGCTTCAACCGGCGGGTCGGTCTCCAGGGACGGCTGTGGCTGCGGCGGCACTTCGGTTGCCACAGGTGGTTCGGCTACAAGCGGCGGTTCTGGATCGAAAAAGGGCTGTTGCTCAGGCGCTTCCGCCTGTCCGTTGACGAAAGGCGGCTCGGTTAGCTTCGCCGGCTCGGCTTGGACGGATCGCTCGGGCTCCGGCGGCGCTTCGGTTGCGACAGGTGGCTCGGCCGCATGCGGTGGTTCGGTCTCGTATAAGGGCTGCGGCTCGTGTTCCAAATCAATCGTGACGAGTGGTTCCGATGCCGACGGCAGTTTGGGCGTCGAACGCATCGGAGGCGCTGGAGGCGGTTCGTGCACCGCTTTTGAAACCTCCAATGTCGCGGGAACCTGGCGCGGGACCGATACCGAAACCGAATGGATCGGCTCCGGGTCGCCGTTGCGCAGAATCACCTTCACAGCCTCGGTCAACGAGGTCGCTGCTTTGGTAGCGCTCGTCTGGAGCGCCGGCTCGCGGCCGTTACAGAGCAATAGCGTATGACAACCAGCAGCTCGACCGGCGGCGATATCACGAGGCTGATCGCCGATGACCCAACTGTGCTGAAGGTCCAATTCCATGTCCCGACCGGCTTGAAGAATCATTCCCGGGTTGGGTTTACGCCATGAATGCTCGCGCCGATACTCTTGGACCGTACCTTCGGGGTGATAGGGACAGTAATAAAAACGCTCGATCAGCTCGGGCTGATGAAGCTCGTCGTCCAACAACTGAGCGATTCGCTGATGCACGGCATCGACATCGGCCTCGGTGAACTTGCCGCGCGCCACCCCCCCTTGGTTGGTCACAACGACCAGACGATAGCCGGCCTCTCGCAACTCCAGCAGGGCTTCGGCAGCGCCGTCGACAAGGCGGACCGATCCCGCGTCGCCGAGGTCTCCACGGTTGGCGATGAGTGTGTTATCTCGATCGAGGAAAATTGCAGGTTCCACCACCGAAAGGATACCCGGATTCGCCCCGGCCATCCACTCCTCTCAGAAGCAGCTCAGTGGACCTCAAGAGGCACTTCAGATGGAAGGGAGGCGGATGGGGATCTTGGCTGGGGCATCACCAGGAGTGGACTTCCCATCGGACGTAGCACCACTCAAGACTGACGTCGTCCCATCTTCCGACGGGATCCTGCGGGTTCTAGAGCAGTTTCGATCGTCTTGCAGCGTCAGGGCATGGCAGAGCAGGGACTCGGTACCTGCCTCAAGACCGGTGGCACGGGCATCCTGCCCGTGCCACTTATCATGGCGTGATACGAATCCGAAGTAATTCTCAGGCGTTGACCGAGTGCCATGCTTCATCCGCGAAACGCACGAGAATCAATTGTGATTCGTATAAGTAGCCGCCTCAAGTCCGGTGGCATCCCGAGTCAATCGGAACCTCACCTGCGCGATGGTCCGGTGGCACGGGCATCCTGCCCGTGCGCGATGCCTATGGAGACCTTCCTGTGCAGATGTCAGTCCATCAGAAGTCGCACGGGCAGGATGCCCGTGCCACCGGAGTCGCACCGATTAACCCGTTGGGACCGGCAAATTCATCACGGCATTAGATGACTAGCGCACGCAGCCGCTACGTCTTCAGTGAAACTGCTCTAGTCGCCGAAGCAAGTCTTGACGGCACGGGCGGCGGCGACCAACGGATCATCGGTGGGCACAAGGCGCTGCTTGCCCGCAGCCAAGCGGATGTCCACGTCACCCAGCTCGCCGTTGCGCATGACGACCATCCGATCGCGGGCTCCATTCATCAATAGTTCGATCGCGTGATAACCGAATTGCGTGGCGAGCACACGATCATCGGCAACCGGCGTGCCGCTGCGTTGGATGTAACCCAAGACGGTGGTGCGCGACTCGATCCCGGTGCGATCTTGGATCTCACTGGCGATGCACTGACTGACGCCGCCGAGGCGAACCGGCTGCGGGTTGGTCGGATCGAAATGCGCAACCACCTGTTCGCCATCGATTGGGCGAGCGCCTTCGGCGCATGCGATGATGGAGAACCCCCGACTGCGGTGCATTCGGCGTTGAGCGAAGTCGCATATTTGCTCGATGTCGTAGGGAATCTCCGGGATGAGAATTACATCGGAGCCGGAGGCGACGCCTGCATGGAGGGCGATCCAACCGGCGTTACGGCCCATCACCTCGCACACCATGACGCGGTGATGGCTCATCGCGGTCGAGTGCAGTCGGTCCAAGGCGTCGGTGGCGGTAGCGGCGGCGGTAAGAAACCCGAAGGTGATATCCGTCCCCAGCACATCGTTGTCGATCGTTTTGGGAACAGCGATGCAGTTCATGCCCGCTTCGACAAACGGGGCGGCGCAGCTGATCGAGCCGTCGCCGCCGATCACGATCAAGGCGTCCAGATTGCGAGCGTCGAGGTTGGCCATGCAACGATCGGTGACGTCGGTGAAGATCGGCTTCCCTTGCTCGTCCGCGCCGGTGTAGTACTTCGCGGGGTTGCAGCGATTGTTGGTACCCAGGATCGTTCCGCCGCGCGTGAGGATTCCCGAAACGTGCAAGCTGGTCAGATCGGTCACTCGGTTCTCGACGAGGCCCTGGAACCCGTCTTCGATCCCGTAGACCAGAAGGCCGTGCTTGTAGATCGCGGTCTTCGTGACGGCGCGGATGACAGCATTCAGGCCGGGGCAGTCACCCCCGCCGGTCAGGACGCCGATGCGCTTTATCTTCTGCGAGATGCCTGAGGTCGTACTTGGCACGTTGCTTCTCGGGGGGTCAAGAGTTCGAGGGGGCTCGGGAGCAGCTTCCAAAGCGACAAGCTACCATCGTAGCCGTATGGCTAAGACACCTGAGAATTCGCCCGATGACAACCCGCAGGCGGATATCGATGTGCTGGAGAAGGCTCGCCGGGAGAAGCTACGGCGATGGCGCGATGAGTTGGGACTGGAGCCGTACGGCCGGCGCGTTGATGGTCTGGTCGCCCTGGCCGAAGCGCGAGCCACGCTCGATGAGGCTGCGCACGAGCAATACATCGAGTCTGCAGCGGCGGCGAAGGAAGATTCATCGCTACAGATCATTGATAATCGGCCCAGAGCCAAAGTGGCTGGTCGTTGCGTGCAGCATCGGGCGATGGGCAAGTTGGTCTTTCTGAGGCTGCGCGACCACACCGGCGATCTTCAGATCAGCATCTCCAAGGCCGATGTCGAGGCTCAGGCGTTTACCTTGGCCAAGAAACTCGACTACGGGGACATCGTCGTAGCCGAGGGGCCGATGGGGATGACCCAAAAAGGTGAGGTGTGCGTTTGGGCGGACAGCCTGGAACTGCATTGCAAATCACTCGCTCCGCCGCCGGAGAAATACCACGGCCTGACCGATCCGGAGCTGCGATATCGCCATCGTTACATGGACATGTATGCCAGCCCCGACACCATCCGCGTGTTTCAGCAGCGCTCCGCGTTGGTCGCGCGGATGCGGCGGTTCATGGAGACGTGGGGGTACTTGGAGGTCGAGACGCCGATGATGCAGCCGATCGCCGGCGGCGCCGCGGCCCGGCCGTTCGTCACGCATCACAATGCGTTGGACATCGAACTGTTCCTACGTGTTGCGCCGGAGTTGTATCTCAAGCGTTTGCTCGTGGGTGGTCTGCCGCGCGTGTATGAAATCAATCGCAGCTTCCGAAACGAGGGTGTGGATCGAACGCACAATCCCGAATTCACAACGCTGGAAGCCTACGAAGCGTTCGGCGACTGTTGGTCGATGCTCGATCTGACCGAGGCGTTGCTGCATGAGTTGGCGGTTTCCGTGTCGGAGGCTGATCGCCCGATCGTCCAATACGGGGAGTTGGAGATTGATTACTCACGCCCGTTTGATCGTGTGAAGTACGGCGAACTGTTCTCGCGCGTCCTCGGTTTTGAAATGACGGATTCTGCGAAGGTGCGGGCCAAGGCCGGCGAGTTGACCATCAAGAATGCAGACAAGCTCGACGATTGGCTGCTGGTCAATGAGGTGTACGAGCATTTCTGTGAGCCGACGTTGGATCCGAGCCGGCCCACGTTCGTCACGGATTATCCCAGCGCGGTGTCGCCGTTGACTCGGCCGCAGCGCGACCAGCCGGAGTTGTGTGAGCGATGGGAGCTACTTACCGCGGGCACCGAGCTGGGCACCGCCTACACCGAACTCAATGATCCGGACGTTCAACGGGCCAAGTTCACCGAGCAGCTTGGCGGCGCTGATGAAGAGGTGCAGACGTTCCGGTCCCTGGACGAGGATTTCCTCAATGCCCTGAAGGTAGGGATGCCCCCGGCCGGGGGATTGGGGCTGGGCGTTGATCGCATCATCATGCTGATGACCAATTGCAGCAGTATCCGCGACGTGATTCTGTTTCCGCTATTGCGGCCGCACTGACCGGATTTAGCAACGGGTTGCGAGCTTGTCGGCATCTTGATCGAAGGTGGGACGTATTATTGACGACCACCTTAGATCGGAGCGACCTAATCATGCTGACCCGCCAACGATTCGTTCTCGTTCTTTTGGCCGCCATTCTTGCTGGGCTTGTGTCGAGTTCGACGCGGGCGGATGACTGGCAGCTTCTCGAAGAGCATTGGTACGTCGTCGAGTTGGCCGGACACAAAGCGGGATGGATGAGCAGCTCAATCCATTCCGATGGCGAGCGATATCGCAGCGACAGTCAGACGCGGCTCAGCTTTGGTCGAGGGCCGGCGACCTCAGTGATCGAGTTTGATTCGAGCTTCGTAGAGTCGCATGAAGGCGAACCGGTGAGCTTGAAGTTCCGCCAGAAGATGGGTCAGCAGGCGGTCCAAACCCACTGGGAGTTTGCCGCTGATCACGTAGCGCAGACGACCGAGCAGGCGGGACGGGAAACAGCTACCGAGCAGCCGCTACCCGAGGGAGAATGGCTCACGCCGATGGCCGCGGCGAGGTACTGGCTCGATCAGCAACAGGCCGGCGCGCAGGAGATCACGTACCGCATCATCGACCCGGCAAACGGATTATCGCCGATCGCGGTGACGCATCGATTCGTGGCTGAGGAGATGATGCAGCGAGACGGTCAGACGGTTGCGGTCACCGTCTGGAAGACGACAACTGAGAAGCCGCCCGTGACAGCGACGGAGAAATATGACTCCGAAGGCACGTTGATGTACCAGTCGGTGACCGCCGGTCTCGAAATGGTCACGCGGATTGCCACCAAAGCAGAGGCGCTGGCCAAGCCGGGCCGGCAGCCTGAGTTGCTTGTGCAAACGTTCGTCAAACCCAACGAGCCGATTGCCCGATCAAAGCAAGCCACGACAGCCATATTGCGTCTGCGCACAAAGAACGGCCAGATGCCGGCGCTTCCTTCAGCCGGTGCGCAGCGCGTCGAGATGGGCGATGATGCCGGCTCGGCGATCCTGCACATTGATATCAATGCCAATCAACTTGCGTCTGCTGAGGAGGTCGCCGACCCAGCGTATCTCCAAGCCTCAACGATCGTCGATTCGAATGACGAGCAAGTTCGTCGGCTTGCGGCCAGTGCGACGGATCAAATGGGCGATGATCCACATAGGAAAGCTGACGCGATGCGGCGGTTCGTGCGGCGATATGTCTCAAATAAGGACCTCGATACGGCCTTTGCGACTGCATCGGAGGTTGCCCGCCTCAAAAGCGGCGATTGTTCGGAGCACGCGGTCTTGCTGTGCGCCATGCTGCGATCGCAGGAGATTCCGGCGCGGGTGGCGGTGGGCTTGATCTATGCCGAATCGTTTCTCCAGCAGCGCGGCGTGTTCGGTTGGCACATGTGGACGCAAGCGCTAATCGACGGAAAGTGGGTTGATTACGATGCGACGCTGCGGAGGCGGTATCACGCGGCTCATGTGCTCACCAGCACTTCCGATCTGAACGATGGGGCGCTCTCCGGCGCGCTGGCCACAACGTTGCAACTGATTGGGAATCTGGAGATCGACGTCGTTGAAGTCGGTCACGATCGGAAGGGCGCGATCTCTAGACCATGACGAGCGATGATCCCAAATTGCCACCACGTCCAACTGACGGACACAAGGGAACGTTCGGGACGGTTTGTGTAATCGGCGGCCAGGCGGGCGGGCCGCGCGTGATGGTGGGGGGGCCGGCGCTAACGGCGCTGGGTGCGCTGCGGGCCGGGGCTGGGCTTGCCGTGCTGGCCGTGCCGGCGCCGATCATGGCGGCGGCACTGACCATCGCCCCATCCGCGACCGGGCTGGCCCTGCCCGTCGATGAGAACGGCGGTTTGCGACCGAGCGATGTGGCGGCACTGCTCGACACGTTCCTTCACGACTACGACTGCCTGGCCGTGGGACCAGGGTTCGGTGTTGACGAGCCACAGCGCCAAATCATGGTGCGGTTGATTGGCCAGGATGAGGCGCCGTTGGTTGTCGATGCCGATGCGCTCAATGCGCTGGCGACCGTGCCCCAGTTTGATCAAGACTTCCGTGCCCCGGCGGTGCTCACCCCACATCCGGGCGAGTATCGACGGTTGGCTGAGGCACTGGGTCTTGAAGGCGACCCCATCAACCAAGCAACACGACCGGCGGCGGCTGAGCAACTCGCGCAGCGTCTGGGATGCGTTGTTGTGCTCAAGGGGGCGGGAACGGTCGTGACCGACGGCGTACAGACTTGGATCAACCCCGCTGGTAATGTCGCCTTGGCAACAGCCGGCACCGGTGACGTGCTGACCGGCGTAATCGCGGGCTTGATCGGACAGTTCTACAAGCCGCACGGGGGCGGTATGGATTCGACAGCCGCTTCGTCACAACCAGCTGGACTCAGCCTCCTTGAATGCGCTCGGATCGGTGTGTACTTGCACGGCCTGGCTGCGGACCGCTGGGCTGAGCGCCACGGCGATTCGGGATTGCTCGCGACCGATCTGCTGGCCGAGTTACCCGCAGCGCAGGCGGAGCTTCGTAGGACAGACTAAAGCGACTCGTCACGCTCGGGACGCTACACTGGCGGTTCTATGACGACCACCGCCCGACCGCACACCGATATCCGAACGCTGCCGCCCAATGGCTATGTCGAGGGCGTCTACGCTGTCGTGAACCCGCAACTCGGGACCACCCGCGCGGGCAAGCCGTACCTCAAGTGCCTGTTGCGTGATGCCACCGGCGAAGTGACCGCTCGTCAGTGGACCATCGACGAGGATTCGTTCCCGCAGTTGGGCTCAACCGGTTTTGTGTGGGCGGCGGGACATACGCAAGTCTACAACGGCCAGCTTCAGCTCATCGTCGAGCAAATCAAACCGGTGCAAGTAGGCCAGGAGGAGCTGGCAGCGTTACTCCCGTCAACCAACCGCGACATCGATGAGATGTTCGCTGAGGTGACGACGATGCTCGGCTCGTTGACCCATCCAGCGATCAAAGCGCTGGCTGATATCTACGTGGCGGACGAAGATCTGATGTCTAGCTTCAGGCAAGCGCCCGCGGCGGTCAGCATGCACCACGCGTACATCGGCGGGCTGCTGGAGCACACGTTGCAACTGCTCAACTTGGCCGAAGCGATGTTGCCGCTGTACCCGAGATTGAACCGCGACATCGTGTTGATGGGGCTGTTCCTTCACGACCTGGCCAAGACGACTGAGTTGACCTGGGAGAAGGGATTTGACTACACACCCGACGGGAACCTGATCGGCCACGTGGTTCGTGGGGCGATTTGGTTACAAGTCAAGGCGGCGATCGCCGGCAAGCAATCAGGACATCGTTTGCCGTCCGAAGCACTGCGGGTGTTGCAGCACATCATCATTAGCCACCACGGGGAGCCCGAGTACGGTGCGGCGAAGCTCCCCAGCACACCCGAGGCGATCTTCGTGGCTCTGCTCGACAACCTCGACGCGAAGACGGAAATGGCGCTGGCGCATTCTCGACCCGAGCCCGCACCGGCTGTGGCGATTGAAGGCGACTTCACGGACAAGGTCTGGGCACTGGGAACGCGGCTGTTCAAGCCTGATCCGTTGGCGGGCTCAGACACCTAACATAATGCTGTGAGGAGGCTTCGGCCGCTTTTGGATTTTCGCCCCTCTGCGCCTAGAGTCCGGCCCGGAAGAAGAGACAGCCGACGGGAGTTAGCCAGTCATGATTCAACCGCAGCGAGTCTTGCTGGGCATCCCGGTTTACAAC
>CBDUST010000043.1:0-21566 GCA_965369945.1 uncultured bacterium
GCGTGGTTGCCCCAGATGATGCTGCTCGAGAGCGTCATCTCCACCCCCGCATAGTTGGTGATCCCTCCTCCGATGTAGGCCGTGTTGTCGCTGAGCGTGCAGTTGACGAGGCTCAGGGCGGCGAGATCGCTAAAGATCCCACCGCCGAAGGCCGCCGCGCAGTTGCCGTTCATGAGGCAGTTGACGAGTGCCGGGTTGCCGTAGAGGTTGTACATCGCGCCGCCGTCGCTGACCTGGGCGCAATTGCCGCGAAAGGTGCATCCGATGATCGTGGGGCTCGAGTTCTGGATGAACAGAGCGCCGCCGGCGCCGGCCGTGTTCCCGATGAATATGCAACCGGTCACCGTCGGGGAGCTGTTGATGTTGCGCATCCCGCCGCCGAAGTTGGCATCGCCGCCGGTGATCGTGAAACCCTCTAACACCGTCTCCGGACCCTCGCCGCTGTCACAGGTCACCACCGTGCCCGTTCCTTGAGCATCGATGATCGTCACGTCAGGGCCGTCGGTGCTGTACACCCTGATGGCCTTGCCGAGGAAGTTGATTGTCTCGCAGAAGGTGCCCGGATGGACCTCCACCTCGTCACCATTCATGGCCGCATCGATGGCCTCCTGAATGGTCGGGAAGTCGCCGGGAACGTGAAGAATGTCGGCCCTCGCTGTCGAGACAAACGCTACCGCCAACGACACGGCCAATACGGCTAGTTGTGTGATTCTCTGTGATCTCAAGGACATCGTTCAGCCTCCTCAGCAAAAGAGACCGCACGTTGACGCCTAACGGCAAGTCCTTGGCCGCAGGTATCCCCGTGCAGCCTGACCGGAACAGTCTACCACAGGCAGGCTGAATCCAAGCGGCATTTGTGAGATATCAGCCCCGACGCCCACAGCTAAGCCCCCTCACCTGTCCCAAGTCGCAGGCCGCAGCACCGCCAAACCGATCAGTCATGCACCGAACGTCATGTGCTGGTGCTACGCACACGGCCCCCAGTTGGCGAGGAGGGCGAGGAGGAATCATCCACGCTGTGTCATCTCACGCAGACGCCGACCGTGTTCATCCCTCCATCGGTCCCAGCCATTCGCGTCATTGCCCAAGACAGTGCTGGCTGCCGGCGATGGTGCCGAAAACAGCCAATCGCGTGTGAATTCAAAGAGGCCACTGCCGATCCGTTTCAACACCCGATCCTTGACCAGCCGCTGCTGCACGAAACGATTAGGATGCCCCTTCGCAGTTGATCCCTTGCAGACGCGAAAAGCGTCTCCGTTCAAGAATCCTCGCGCGCATGCGGTCGCATCTCTTGACTTGCAAAAGAACACTACACTTTCTGCCTTCATACTTCGCGCTCCTGTGAACGATTGAGTCTGCAAGAGCCGACAGGACCAGTTTAGGCCGCGTTGGTTGGCGTATCCCACCATTGATCAGTATACCGCCACGCGCATTGCCGTCGAAGTCGGGCATACAGCCGACAGAGGACCGCTTGTGACGGCTTCGGTTCGGTAGAACCCGCGGTCACACCGGGTACGATGTGCGACCATAGGGGTCTTCACGCATGAACACGGACGACGAACGAGTGTTCCGTGAATACGAGCGCGAGCTTGACGCTCATCACACGAAGTTGCCCCTGTGGGCGAAGGCACGGCCAGAGGCGATCTACGCTGTTCTCACTATCCCCGATGCCGTGTTTGTAATGCTCATGATAAGTCCGATACCGCCGGTCATGACCGCAGGGTTCGGCCAAAAGCTCAAGAGCGCCGAGGAGGGCGTCACCCAAGCCCTGCGCTGGCTCACGCAGGATGGCTGTAGTGCCGTTGTGAGCGTCGCTGACCATGGCCTCATCCAATCAGCCCACGAGTTCACGCTGTACGCGTCGGACTATGTAGACATTGCCGATTTCCACATGATGTATGGCCGAGGGCTCGCGGACGTAGCAGTCGAGTCCGCTGCGAAGACCGTCACATTCGATTCCGTCGGCGGGCCTGGCCAGGGCGACACGCTCGCATGGCATGAACAAGTGCGAGATCAGGTGGGACGAGGTCTTGATCTCGCTCTCGCGACAAATCCGGCTGACGTCGATCGAGTGAGGCACGTTCTCGGCAACGTCAACTACGATCTTGTCGATGGCCGTATCGTGCTCGATCGGCTACCCGACGACCTCGTTGATCAGTTGGGGGAAGCGATCCTGAGCGGGCGCAAACTTGAGCTCGTTCCGTTGGCCGCCGAAACCGACATGCTTGGGTTTACCGTCAGTGACTTCTGGCGGTTCAACGCCGCCGTCACCGCGTGGAGCCACGCTGCCTTCCAACGCTACGTCCATTGCATCCATGATGGTGTGCCCCAACACCAATGTATGCCCACGCAACTGGTGCCCGAGGATGCGTTCGTCGATCAGATTTCGCGACTGAGTGGGCTGGGCGGTAAGACTGTGTTGACGATCTTGGAGCGATTGGCGTTCGAGCCTGGTCCGAAGGCAAACATATTGCTGACGCCGTTTCTCCGCAGCGATGGCCAAGTGGCGTGGAGCCCGGCCATAATCATGAAGATGCGGCACGAGCGGAATCTGATGAAGGTGATGGCACGTGGGCCGAAAGTAATGCAGGATCACGCAGCGACTGTGAATGGGCAGCGTGGTCGGCCGCTCGCCAGACTGATTGGTGCAGAATTCAACAAGCGCGGCTACCAGTACAAGCTAGAGACCCAGGTCGCCGCTGGAGGCGACGAGACCGACGTCGACGTCCTGCTATGGCATTCGCAGAAACCTGCCGAACTGTTGGTCGTTGAGGCCAAAATCCTTCTTGCGCCGGACGAGATCAATGAAGTCAATGATGCAGCAGGCGTGATGCTCGCCGCGCAAGAACAGGTGGAGCGAGTACTCCGCATTCTTGAAGCTATGCCGATAGAGGAGAGGCGTCGGAAGTTCAAATTCGTCCGATGGGAAGCGGTTCAAAGAGTCGTTGGCATCGTTGTAACCAGTGACGCCGAACCACATTCACTGATCGACCCGTCGAATGTGCCGGTGATCTCTTTGGGCACGCTTCGCCGCCGGATGAGAGCAAGAGATTTCCGTTCGCCGACCCGATTGCGCCAAGCGTGTATCGATCGCCCTTGGCTTGAACGCGAAATCGAAGAAGGCCAAGCGGGACACGCTGATGTAGTCGTTGGTGCTATCACCTATCGCCTGCCAGTCCGACTCATGCACACCAAGCCGGGTGGGGTTGACGAGGGGAAACTCACCAAGCTAGCGAGGCGAACCGTCGCAGGTGGAGGTCGCCGATGAACATGCATCGCACGCTTTTGCCGCATCGATTCCACAAATGGTGCGGGTTGATCACCGCCGATCATGCAACCGAGACGTCGTTTGGGATTGACGTGAGTCGGGATGGGCCGCCGCCGTGAAGCGCCTGATGGAAGAGGAAGGCGAGTTCTTCGGGGAACCGCGCAAGCGCCAACGCCAGCAACGCCGCCGGCGTCAATGACCTGTCGGCTCTCTTCAGACGCGGACGGAATCCCGTACAATCACCGCACCGGGTAGCCGGCTGATCCCCGGCGAGCGGCGCGAGCGCGATCGTGATTCATCACCTGCCCCACGGTCGCGCTTGCCCGGCCCGCAAAGGCAGGTGGCATGAACGCGGACGACCTGATAGCGGCATTCAACGAGCTGGCCGACGTTGACCCGGACACCCGTATCAACCGGACCCGGGTAGGCGACGCCGAAACGGTCCAACTGGTTCCGTCGTATAACAAGGTCGCGGTGCAGCGATTCAAGGCGCTGGCGACCGACGCGGCGGCCCTGTTCGATCCCGCCGGCCCCGGTGATCCTGAAACCCGCTGGCTGCGCTTTGTGCTGGACCACGCCCCCGAGTTGGTCGAGGACTGCAAGGATGCCCTCGGCCACAGTCTTGGGGACGCGTTCGAGCGTCACGACGACGGGGCCGGAAGGTGCGTCCCGTTCATCGCGCAGGCGTTGCCCAACGCGGCGAGCGCGTCGGCGCTGGTCGTGAGACGATGCCGAAAGCTGACCGAGCGAGCGCAGCCTGGCGTGACCGAGGAACACAAGGCCACCGTTCCGGATGAACTCGTTACTCTGGATCAGGCGGCTGCGGTCGTCGGCCGATCGAAGCGGTCACTGGAGAGATACTTGCAGCGCGGCGATCTACCTCGTCCCGACCTGCCTGGGGGCGAAGGGAAAGCCCATCGGTGGTACTGGAACACTCTGCGGCCTGCCTTGCAAAAGCACTTCCGCCCCGATCTTCCGGCGAAGTTTCCGGCATCGCGGGTAATCTAAGTCCTTTGCACAATAATCCAAGCATGCCTATTACCGAAGCCAGCATTCACGAAGTCGATTTCTGCAGCCAGATTGCATCAGCAGCGAATTCCCTATTCGCTCAGGACCCGCACGCTCATCCTTTCGCCGAAGCGCGAATTGAGGGCTACGGCACTGGCCGATCCAAGAGAAAACGCAAGGACCTTCGTTTCTTTGAGCCGGACGGCAAACTCGCACTCTGTGGCGAGGTAAAACTGCCGGGCACATCGGAAGGGCAGTCGCCCTACAACGAAAAGGTGGTCCGTGATGCCCACGAAAAGGCCGACAATGCCGGCGTCCGCTTCTTCTTCACTTGGAACGTCAACGTCTTCGTTCTGTGGGACCGAAGCCATTGGGACCGGCCGCTTTTGGACCGGCGTGTGCGCCAGTGGCGACTGGGGCTGAACCTCAGCAGCCCGGTAGACGTCGCCCGGCCCCAGAATCTTGACTTCATCCGCAATCGCTTCCTTCCCGACATACTGCGGGACCTGGCGGAAATCTATTCGGGCAGGCGGGTCGACTGGTCAATGCCGCCCGACGACATCTTCATCCGGTCGCTGGAAAGCCACTTGGATTGGCCCGTCCAGCTTACGACAACCTATCTCATCAAGCACGCTAATCGCTCCAAGTCGTTTGACGCGAAGGTGCAGCAGTGGCTCAAGGAGCAGCAATGGATATTCGTCCGCAATGTGCCGGAAGAATGGCATAAAGCTTTGGAGAACATGGCCAAGACGCTCGCCTACGTGTGGGCGAATCGGCTCATCTTCTACAAGGCTTTGCGTGCGCGTTTCAGCGACCTCCCACGCTTGACACTGCCACGTTCAGTCAAGACAGCCGATGACGCTGCGAAAAGGTTTGATCGCCTGTTCAAGAAGGCGGTTGATCGAAGCGGCGACTATGAACCGTTGCTGTTCCCGGCTACTGAGGACTGGGCCAGTGGTCTTGTGTTCAAGGCCTCCAACGCGCTTGACGCATGGGGTGGGATGCTGCGCGGTATCGAATCGGTGGACTTTAGCAACGTGCCGTCGGACATTGTGGGTCGAATCTTCCAGAAACTCATAGGCCCCGAAGAACGACACCGCTACGGTCAGCACTTTACCGGCGATGACGTAGTGGACCTTGTCAACAGCTTTTGCATCCACCGCGCGGATGACAAGGTGCTGGATCCCGCATGCGGGTCGGGGAGCTTCCTCGTCCGAGCGTACTATCGCAAGCGCCACCTTGACCCCGCGCGCGATCACTTGCAACAGCTTGCCGACCTTTTCGGTTGCGACATCGCGCTTTATCCCGCTCACCTTGCCACGCTGAACCTGGCCGCGCGCGAAATCAACAAGGAAGCAAACTATCCCCGCATCGCGCGACGCAATTTCTTCGACACAGAGCGAGGTAAACAGTTCTGCCAGATTCCTGATGCTTCCGGTCAGGGGAACATTGACGTGCAGCTTCCCATACTGGACGCAATCGTCGGCAACCCGCCATACGTCCGACAAGAAAAGATCGAGAAGGACGACAAGAAGGATTACGATGAAAAGGCTACGCGCGCATGGTCGGGCTTGAAGCTGTCGGGCCGTAGTGACCTGCACTGTTACTTCTGGCCTGTTGCCTCGAAGCTGCTGAAAGCGGACGGCTACTTCGGCTTCCTAACCAGTTCGTCTTGGCTGGACGTGGAATACGGCTTTGCGCTTCAGGGCTGGATTCTGCGACGTTTCAAGGTGCTGGCCGTGATGGAAAGTGCGGCTGAGCCGTGGTTCGTGGATGCCCGCGTCAAGACCTGTATCACCATCTTGCAGCGCTGCGATGACGAAGCCGAGCGCATGGCCAACCTTTGTCGCTTTGTTCGCTTCAGCAAACCCTTGAAGGAAACCATCGCGGTAGCGTCCGGCGACAATGAAAGCGCACGTCAGAAAGCCGTTGAGAATCTGCGCGATCGCATCTTGAGCGCCACAGCCAACACCCAGAACGACGACCTGCGCATCGTTGTCAAGCAACAGCAGGCGCTATGGGACGATGGCGTGCGAGCTGGTTCAACCCTTCAGGATGCGACTACTGACGATGGTAACGATGAAGGTAACCGCGAAGCTCTCGACAGTGACACCACCATAGCGGACGACGGCGA
Organism: uncultured bacterium; assembly: GCA_965369945.1. GTDB lineage: Bacteria > Planctomycetota > Phycisphaerae > Phycisphaerales > SM1A02 > JADFNO01. The sequence continues at coordinate 6,411 of CBDUST010000043.1, forward strand.
CCAGGGCCCGCTAATTCACCTGAGCGCCGGTGACTACGTTGCGGGCAAATGGGGGCGCTACATCCGTGCCCCGGACTTCTACTTCGAGGTTATGAGGCGATTCGGAAATCGGTTCGTGCCTTTGGGCGAGATTGCGACGATCCGCCGTGGTATTACCAGCGGGTGCGATGCTTTCTTCATGCCCAAGGACGTGACCGACAAGCTGCTCCAAGAATGCGGCAGTGCGGTTGAGTTTCGCCGACGGTCGGGCGGCGCAAAGGAATCCGATGTGGAGTCCGGCAAACTTAGAATCATCCAGGCTGGCGACGGCAGTGTCCATCCGATCGAAGCAGAATACATCGCGCCCGAAGTCCACAGCTTGATGAAGGTGGATCGTCCGATCGTCCGTGCTAAAGACATTGACCGCGTTGTGCTGCTGGTCGGCGAGCCAATGCGCGCCCTACGCGGCACGTGGGTCTATCGCTATCTGAAGTACGGCGAACAAGTGACATTTGAATCGACCAAGTCGAAAGCTGTCCCGGTGCCCGAAAGATCGACCTGCGCGGCCCGTGATCCGTGGTACGACCTGACGAGGCTTGTGCGCCCGGGCTTTGCCTTCTGGCCCATGGCGCAGCAGTATCGGCATATCATCGCCGGCAACCCCGAACGGCTCATCTGCAATCACAACCTGTTCGATCTATCTTCGGCTGCCTTGTCGAAGCGCGAAGAAAACGCACTGTGGGCGGCTTTGAACTGCACGATGATGGGCCTGTTCAAGACCTTCTACGGCCGCTATGCGGGCACAGAGGGCAACCTCAAGACCGAAGTGGTGGACGTAAACCTTCTGGAGGTACCCGATCCGCGCGGCGTGAGCAACGAGCTTGCGAAGAAACTGGTGTCGGCGGTTCGGCGCATGAGCCGTCGCTCGGTTGGCCGGCTCGTTGAAGAACAGTTGATGAAACGCCATTCGCTGGAGCGGGCACGCCGCCTTGCTGCCGGGCAGTTGATCCTGTCGAATGAACTTGTGCAGGACGATCGTTGGGAACTGGATGAAGCCGTTTTTGAGTTGCTGGGAGTGCCCGTTGCAAAGGAACGTGGACAACTTGTCCAACGGCTGCACAAGGAGACGGCCCGCCACTTCCGCGAAATCCGCGTTATCGAAATCGAGAAACAGGAGCAGCGAGCGAAGACGGGCAGCAGACGGTTCAGCGTGCAAGAGCTGGCCGCCGATACGTGGGACGCGGCTGAACTTGCAGACGTAACGCCGCTGATCGCATGGATCAGGAAGCAGCCAGAGTGTAGCGTGGCCGTCAACATCCCCGAAGAACGACCGGCGGAACTTTCCCCGACGCCCATGTTCGATCCTGACACGGTGTATTTCGGCAAGATGCATGAGGCACACATGGATTGCCAGTCGCGCGGTCAGGCGGAACTGGCGGTGCGCCTGGCTAATCTTGGGATTTCCGGCAGGATCAAGGTTCCAGCCGACCTCGATTCTTGCGTCAAGCTGCTGGATCGCGTGGACGATAGGCTGGACAGGCACAAGCGACGCTTTGAGGAACTGGCCAGCAGCCGCATCAGCGATCCGCATTTGCACACACAGATTGTCGATCAGTTACTTCGATGGTTTGTTCTTGGTCGGGAAATTGCGCTGCCTGCCGTTGATGCCGACGTGACCGACATCTGACCGTCAACCCCACGCAACCACCCCCCAGTGGTTCATAGTGTTCGCGTACCCGCAAAGGAGTGCGTGAACATGAAAGACCCGACAGAACCTATTCGGATCGACCCTGACGCGATCTATGACGATGGCGCGCTGGTGCTGACGCTTGGACTGACGCACGCGGCCATCGCAAGAGCGCGTCGAAGCAAACGACTGCGGTACGCGCGGAACGGCCGCCGGATTCTCTATCGCGGCCAATGGATCCTTGACTGGTTGGAATCGGATGACCGGCGGGAAGGGGTCGGCGATGGTTGAGCAGAAACCCACGCCGAAAAAGCCATCAGAACCCGCGCCGCTCTGTCTGGCGCTTCGACCCAAGGAGGCTGCGAAGGCACTTGGCATCGGCGAACGGTTGTTGTGGTCCAAGACGAACGCCGGTGAGATACCGCATATCAAACTCGGGACCGCAACCCTGTACCCGATCGATGCGCTGCGCGAGTGGTTGCGCCAGGAATCTGCAAAGAGGGCGCGGCGATGAACACAATCGAATCGCTTGCACAATCCCTCGGCGTATCCGCGGCCAGCCTTCAGGCACTCGGAGCGACTCGAAACGACTCAGCTTGGACCTTCCCCGAGCGCGATGCGGAGGGACAAATCATTGGCACAGCACGTCGGCTCGATAATGGCCGAAAACTGATGGTAGCTGGCAGCAAGCGCGGCCTCACGATGGCTTGGCCACTTGACTCGTTCGCCGGGAGTTCGGTTGATGAGCCAATTCTGATCGTTGAGGGCGCAAGCGATACTGCTGCCGGTATGGACCTCGGGTTTGTTACGATCGGCAGGCCGAGCGCCACTGGCGGGCTCAAATACCTGCGCCAGTTCCTGCGCGACCGGCACATCGTCATCGTCGGTGAGAATGACAGTGCCGGCCAGCAAGGCGCGGAGAAGATCGCTTCCGGTCTGGTCGAATCGGCTGCATCGGTTCGTATCCTCTATCCGCCGGCGTGTGCGAAGGACTTGCGAGACTGGTGCACCGCGCCAGCTGGGTGCGATCGTGAAGAACTGTTGTCGCTGATCCTCAAGTGCGAGCCGATCGAAATGGATCGGGCCGAGGCATTCAAGCCCGAGCGCCTCGCGCCACCGGTCGAGCCGTTCACGCCATTTCCAACCGATGTGTTTCCCGCGCCCCTGCGCCAGCTGGTGGAAGTCGGATCGAAGGTGATCCGCTGCGATCCGAGCTTTATCGCACTTCCAGCCTTGGCCGTACTCGCGTCCTGCATCGGTAACACGACGCGCGTGCTGCTCAAACGGGGATGGGCTGAACCCTGCGTGATCTGGTGCGCCGTCGTGGCCAAGTCGGGCGAATTGAAGTCGCCACCGATGCGGCTCGTTCTGCACCCGATCTATGAGGCACAGCGGCGAGCGATGACGAGCCATGCGCAGGCGGAAGCCGAGTACGACATCGAAAAGGCTCGCTTCGACTCGGACATGCAGGTGTGGAAGAGGAAGAAGGTGAAGGATTGTGATCCTCCCATGCCTCCTGAACGGCCAGTGCTCAAGCGGAACGTGACGGCGGACGTCACCCCCGAGGCGCTCGCACCCATGCTCGAAGGCAATCCTCGCGGGGTGCTCGTCGCGCGGCCGGAGCTGAGCGCGATGATCGGCGGCTTCGGCAGATACTCCGGCGCGCGCATGGCCGATGCGGCGGCATGGTTGCCGCTGTGGGACGCTGACACTCTGATCGTCGATCGTAAAACCGGCGACAAGCGGACGATTTTCGTGCGCTCGGCGTCGGTGAGTGTGTTCGGGACAATCCAGCCCGGTACGCTTGAACGCGCGTTCGATGGGGAGCTGCGCGAAGCCGGTACGCTCGCCCGATTCCTTTTCGCGGCGCCACCATCGAAACCGGCGCTCTGGTCCAACGCTGAGCTACCCGAAGATGTAGAGCGCGAGTATGCCGACGTCGTGAACGCGCTTCTGTCGATCCCGCTCACGCTCGACGATAATGGTGACCCTGCACCGCGGTTCATCCCTCTTTCTGATGAGGCGAAATCGGCTTTCGTAGCGTGGCACGACGAGCACGCCCGCGACACTGCCGATGCCGGCGGCGATCTCGGGGCGTCCTACTCGAAGATCAAGGGGTACTGCCCCCGGTTCGCTCTCATCCTGCACCTGGCGGCGATCGCAGCCGGTGACGCCAAGGCCGACCGATCACGGATCACTCTGTCGTCGTTGCGCGCCGCGATCCGGCTCGCTGAGTGGTTCAAAGTGCAGGCCCGCCGGGTCTGCGACCGCTTCGCCGAGAGAGAGGAGGACCGCGAACGCCGGGAACTCGCCGAGTGGATCGAGCGGCGCGGCAGCAGTGTGACCGTCCGCGAGCTGACGCACGGCCGGCGTCAATACCGCAACGCAACCGACGCCGCGCGGGCGGCGCTGGATGATCTGGTCGCCGCCGGATTCGGAAGGTGGGAGCACCCGGCTCCCGGCCCGACGGGCGGTCGCCCCTCCCCGCGTTTCCACCTTGTCGCCAGTGTCACCGACACCGAAACCCCCAAGGATGATCCAACCAGCGGTGGTATTGGTACTGGTGACGACGGTGACGCCGAGGAATGGGGCGAGCTATGACCACCACGCCTTGCCCGGTGTCACTGCTGCTGGTCGAGCTGGCCCGACGTGGGATCGAGCTCCGGGCGGCCGGCGATCGCCTGCGGTATCGGCCACGAGCCGCGATGACGCCCGACCTGGCCGACCGTCTGGCGGCCCATCGGGGCGATCTCCTGGCGATCCTCGCGGCGGCCGATGCGGCCAAGCCGGCGTTCGCCACGCTGGGCGGCGCGACGGTCGAGGCGGTGGCCCCGTTCAAGAGCGCGGCGCGTGACGGCGCTGCCCGGCTGATCCGTGACGCCCGGCGCGGCGGCGACGACGGGCGGGCGGTGGCCCTACAGGATGCGTGGCGGGAACGGCTGGCGATCTGCATGGTGGACGGCAACCTGTCGATACGCGACGCCGAGGCGGTCGCCCTGGATGAGCTGCGGACAATAGTTGCCTAATAGACAAGTATTGGGTACGATGATGGGCATGACGCGAATACTGGATGCGATCTGCGAGGCGATCGAGGCGAGCGACAAGACGCGCTATCGAATCGCCAAGGACACCGGCATCTCGCAGGCCCATCTATCGCGCCTGATGAGCGGTGAACGCGGATTGAGCATCGACACCCTAGTACAACTGGCGGACTACCTTGGACTTGAAATCACGATCCGACAAAGACGCCGGCAGAAAGGAAGGTAGCCGAATGGCTCGGAAACGTCGTAGTAACGGACAAGGTACCTTGTTCAAGCGGAATGCACGGGGACCCTGGCTCGCGGCCTGGTTTGAACAGACCGGAAAACGCCGGGAACGATCGACACGGACCACTGACAAGGCAGCAGCTGAGCGCATCTTGGCGAAGTTTGTGGCCGACGCGGCTCTCCGTCGCGCTGGAGTCGTGAATCCTGTTGTCGAGCGTATGGTTGAGCAGAGCCGACTTCCGATCGAGGTTCATTTGGTGGACTTTGAGGCGAAGATGACTACTGAGGGTCGGACAGACAAACACATCGACGCCGTTCTCAAGATAATCCGCCGCTTCGCTAATCGCGAAGGGTACACGGGCGTAATGGATTTCTCCGCTGATGCCCTCAACCGATATGCCGAGGAAAAGAAGCGAGCGGATGCGGCTGGCAACACCATTCGTTCACACGTTCGGAAGATAAAGAGCTTCACGAAGTGGCTCACCGAAACTGGGAAGATTCCCACCGATCCGCTCATATCTGTCAAGCCTCCTGCCGCGAACACCAGGCGAAAGCTGGAACGCCGAATGCTCCTGCCAGACGAGTTTCAGTGGTTGAGGCGAACCACCGAAGCGGGACCGGACCACCGTGGCATACCCGGAAATGAGCGAGCACTCCTGTACGTAACGGCAATTCAGACAGGGCTGCGCTCGGGCGAACTTCGGACACTCACTCGGGGCAGCATGTTCTTGGACGACGCGCAGCCTCACATACGGTGTAAGGCTGGAAGCACGAAGAACCGCAAGCCTGCTTGCCAGTACATAAAATCATCCCTGGCAATCCAGCTAAAGGAACACCTCAGCGATCGGATGCCTACAGCTCCCGTGTTTCATATGCCTCCAACACGGCGAGTGGCCGATATGCTCCACCAGGACTTGGCTGCAGCCAGAGCGGCGTGGCTTGCTGTGGCGATTGCCGATCCCGCCGAGTACATCAAACGCGAACAGAGTGACTTCCTCCTGATCGAGAACCATGACGGCGAACGACTCGACTTCCACTCGCTACGGCATACTTGCGGAGCGTGGGCTGCGATGGGCGGCGCACATCCAAAAGAGGTACAGACTCTCATGCGTCATTCGTCCATTGTGATGAGTATGGATGTGTACGGGCATCTGTTCCCGGGTCAAGAAAGCCAGACCATCCACAGCCTGCCCGACATGGACTTGGACGAAGCACCAACTCTGAGGGCCACTGGAACTTGTGATCCTGAGCCGACTGAACACCAGCAATATCCCCAGCAGTGGCAGCGCGACTCAGCGCGACGCAGTACAAACGAATGCGTCGAGATCGCACACACAACCAACGTGAGTGCGGAAAAGCCAACTTCCCGGCCCGCCGTGAAGGGTGACGGTCGGACGGTGGGAGCGCCCCGTCTTATCCAGCCATCGTTGGGATCGCATGTCTCAGCAATCGTCCTGGGCATTGTTTCTAACAAAGGACGTCACCACCGATCGGACCGATTCGTCCGGATCAGTCAGGAGCACCGCGATCAACTCATCGGTGCGGAATGCAGGATGCTGGCGCATGATCTCAGCAACATAGAGGCGGGCCCACCATCGCGGGTGATCCACTAGCTTCGACAACGCCTCGGCCGCCCCCGCCTCGACCTGATTACGCGGCACGAAGGAAAACTGCCACTTCCACAGGATGTCTGACACCTCGTGCTCTGCCCAGAAAAGTGGTCTGTATTCCTCTTGGCTCCTGGAATGGATCCCACCAAGTCGCAATAACCCCTTCCCGGGTGCCTCGCTATACATGAAGCGAACGAGTCCCCGTGGAACTTCCTGCTTTCTCTGCCTGAGATAATCATCGAATGCGCCGAACGTGATCCGGATCCCATTACATTCACATCGTATGAATGGGCCGAGAAAATCCTGAGCCACGTCGTACAACCGCTCATCATCAGTTTCCACAAGAGGCAGCAACACACCAATGAACTTTCTGTCATCCAGATTGAGAGTCAGACCTTTCAGCACACCCATACTCGATATCCACTCCTTCTCGCCGGTATCTTCCCGCGCTTGATACTGAAGGATATACGTGATGAGCATTTCCGTTTCAGGTACAAGCGCCTTCAACTCCGTCACTATCTCGTTGATCTGCCCTTGTATCGAAGGATCGCGACTGGCCCGTTCACGCTGTTGCTCATGCAGTTGCACAACTTGATCGATGCCATCCCAAACGGCATCCCTGAGTTCGTCGTTTGGCTTTGAAAGCTGCTCCTCGTAGGCACCACCAGTCAGGCTGGCGACAGCCGTGATGACGGCAATCGCGCCCAGCACGATACGGCCCTTGCGTGGGTGGTCGTAGTTACTCATGAACAAGCTCCATTTATATCTGTTGCTCTGTCAAGCGGAAGCGATCTCAAGGCGAGGGCACATGTTGCTTCAATCGATTCTCAACTGTTAAAATAACCTGCGGATGATCATCTATCGTATAGTGATTAACATTCAGCCCCCAAGCGGCCACCACATCGAACTCCTCATCACCAGGCTGCGGATCTTCAATCGGTCCGCCGTTCAGGCCCTCCGGCTGATAGAGGGATAAGTGGTAGGCAACTCCAGGTGGACGCCGGTTCTCCTGACCAATACCTCCGTTTGTAACCGCATCGATGTAGCAGGCAAAATTCGGAACGATGGTTGGCGGTGACGCAAGGCGGGTGGCAAGAAAGTAGAGCACGCCACCGCCGTAGCTATACCCATATATTCCCACGTTCTGAACCTGGCGCGTCTGCACTGCCGCGACAATCTCATCATAAGGCGGTCCGGTCCCGTCGTTGGCAACAATCTCCTCACCGTACATATACACATCGTAACCCTGCTGATACAAGTCGATCGCGAGTTGGAAGGCTCCTTGGTTGCCGGGATCGTTCACCGGATCAGCGGGCACTTGATTCAAACCTCCCAGTGCGGTCACGATGCTCCTGAACCGGTAGAGGGCGATGGTATCCAAGACGCAAACTTCGGCCCCTCCCACTTCACGCACACCGAATTCCAGTGTTGCCGCATTCGTATTGGGATCGACCCATTCTATAAACCACGCAAGTGAATCGACCGGGGCGGTATCGTCATTGCCGAACAATTCGGTAAACCGCTTCGTCGGTGTCCTCCATAGTTTGATGGCTGCATTGCTGCGCCTGAGAAACCATTCGTGGCTATCAGGCAAGAAGGCTGGATCGGCGTCTACTTCCAGACGCACCAGATCGTCTTCGTTGGCGACAGGCGATTCCGTATGATCTGGCACGCCGTTGCCGTTATCGTCATCGCCGTTGAATCGTACCCCGGCGCCAGGGTGGACTGTCGGGTCGTTGCTGGTCTCCTCGAACTCGTCGGGCACTTTCGTCACTTGGAAAGGCGGGGTATTGGGGCGGAATACGGTCAGATCGCCCGTCGGCGCCAGCAACCATGCGCGCTCATCATCAAACGACTCCGGATCAACATCGTTGTACATATACTGCTCAGTGTCATCGACAGGCGTGCCCGGCGGCATCCATGTTAGAATGTTGTCCGGATCATCCAGATCAATGCAGGATGAATCACCGAGCACTTCCACCCATGCGACATAATCCAGATCGGGCGGCTCGACAGTGCTGCCGAGATGTTCCAATTGGATCTCGTACGTCCGACCGCGCGGGAACTTGCGGATTTTATCGACGACCGTCCCGGGACCTGGCGCGGCAAGAGCGGTGAAACCTACTCTCAGCAGTCAGCGTTCCGATTCACTGCCGCTCGGATCGCCCACGATGAGCCGAACGGTGATGAGGTCTTCCGGCGGCGGCGCCTCCCCGTCATCGGAGGGATCGTTAGGATTGCTGCCCTGATCGGCCTCATTGCCATCGGAGGTTCCGTCTCCGTCGGTATCGGGATTCTGCGGGTCGGTGCCGTAGAGCCACTCATCCAGATTGTTCAGGCCATCGTTGTCATCATCGTCAAACGAATCCCCGATGCCGTCCCCGTCCGTATCGTTGTCAAGCGGATTCAGACAATTAGCGACCTCCCACCCATCGGGCAGACCGTCGAAGTCCGAGTCGTAGTAATCCACATCCGTGCCGTACACGCAGACTTCGTAGGCGTCAATCAACCCGTCGTTATCTGAATCGACATTGGGATCGGGCGGATCGTTGGGGTCAAAGAGGTTCGTGCCTAGCGCAAGTTCGCACAGATCGGGAATCCCGTCGCCATCGGAATCGCCAGGATTGTCGGGCACATAGGGATCGGTGCCATAGGCGTACTCGTAAAGATGAATCAGACCATCGGCATCGGGATCTTCATTCGGGTCGAGGATGCCATCGCCGTCGCTATCTTCATTCGTCGGATCGAGACCCCAAGTTACCTCCCAATCGTTCGGCAGAGTGTCACAGTCGTCATCGACGGGAGACCCAAACCCGGAGATTACCCGTTCCGCTTCACAACCGCCGCCCCACACTCGCACCACTCGGAAGGTGGTTGGCACCGTTGACAAGACCATCACCGTTGAAGTCCCCGTCATAGGTCGTCAAGTCGGGGCCGGCGAGCCCCAGGTTGGCCTGCACGATTGCCACGTCGTCTCCGTCCACATCGCCATCGCCGTCAGCGTCGCCGTCGACCACGGCCCACGGGTCGAAGGGATCGTCACCAATAATGCTAAATTTCAGCGAACCGGATGCCCCCGAATAGATGTAAGTACGGGGCACGAGCACACTCTGGTTGTTCAAGAACCAGGCTCGAATCCGCAGCTCGGGCACGCCGTCTAAGTCAAGATCAGAAACTGGAGCGACGGCTTCGCCAAAGTCATAGTCCTGCGGGCGAGAGCTGATGAAAACCATGTCCGCGTTGTTGGCTGTAACGACGATTGGAGCTGTGCCGAACGGGCATAGAACACAAACGCCTTGCCGGCCTCGTCCTTGGGGGCCCCGACGAGCAAGTCATCAAGTCCATCGCCGTTGAGATCACCAACGACAGCCACGGCGTAGCCAAACCAATCTTGATCCCTGCTGCCGACCAATGTGTTGAGCACGGCATCGTTGCTGCCGGAGAAAATGTAGACCTCACCGGGGCTGGACTCTTGCCTTGGCCACTCGGGGAAGCGACCATGAAGTCTAAGAAAGCGTCACCGCTAAGGTCCGCAGAATAAGGCACCACCCAGTCGGGCGGTCCACCGCCGTTCTGCGCCTGGTTCGGAGTTGCCAGCAGTAGCAGCAATAGTCCGCCAATCGCGGCGACGAACAGTGCGCGGTGCCGCGCCCAACGCAACACCCTACCCGAGCGTATTTCCCGAATCCGATCCGTTCCCATTTGCGGATCCCTTTCTTCCCCGGGTTCCTACTTCGCTCCTGAACTCTTCCAACACCCGTTCCTGCGAAGGCTGGCCGACAAACATCGGTTACCGCAAACACGAACTCTGTCACCCTGACTTGCCACGATTGAAACACAAGGCCTATTCCGAAATCCGTTGGTGTGAACCAGATCGCAAGAACACACAAAGCCTGACACAGCAAGAAGTTATGTCAGGATCAGGCCAGCGAGAACCTCCAATAAGGATCGATCCAAGAAGCTCAATCCCACTGGCCCTCGGCTGCTCAGCTGCCGGCCGCAGATCATGGGGAGGGGTTCATGCTAGACGAAGCTGAACTGCCCGAAATCGGTCAGCTCCTGATTTGTGTCGCCAACCCCAGACTTCCGGCCGAACCGATGCCGGGGCGGTGTCACTCGCGTTTCCCATATTTCTCGTAGAAACGATTCTGAAATATCTCATCGGGATCGTACTGTCGCTTGCGGTCAAAGAACTCTCGAGCCTGCGGATAAGCCCGGTAAAACTGGTCGGCTGTGGCGTGAAGCCGATACGGCAGGTAGTAACGGCCATTCAGCGAGAGCGCCGCTTCGATCATCTCCTGCGTCATCACCTCCATTGCCCCATCGCCAGCGGCAGTTCGGGGCTGCTGGAAGAGCATGACTAACGCAAACATTTGCCGATCTGCATAGCGGAGAAAGGTATCGTCATCCGTGTCGACACTGCGGACCGTCACGTTCAGCAGATTGCCGTGGTGCTTTGGCACGATGCGGCGCAGTGCGCTGAGGAACTCCCCGAGTCGGTTCCGAGGCACGAAATACTCGTGCAGGATGTCCGTTGATTCAGCGGACCGATTCTGAAAGGTTTCCACCCCCTCGTTGAGCAGTTGGTTCCGCGAGAATATCTTCTTCGAGAGATGCGGCTGGACCCTTGTTTCCGCCGCCCACCGAAGCTCTTTGCCATACTCACCCTCAGCGGAGCCCCGAAATATCGCCCGCCGTAGCGCGACCAGCCCCGGGTCCGACAGAACCGGAATCTCGCCTTCTGCGTCTCGGCGGAAGACGTTGATAATGACCTCACGTAACAGCTTGTCAGCAGTGATGTTGAGCCGTGCGTACACCATGCTGACATCGGGACCTTCCTTGATGATCTGATCGAAGGTCGCCCGCGCCCTATCGATGGGAACGACGTACTGCTCCAGCCGTAGGCGCTCGTTCGGTACGACGAGTAACTCGACGTCGAGAATGATTCCGAAGAGTCCGTACCCGCCGAGGACCAGCGTAAACAAATCGTTGTTCTCGACCCGACTGCACGAGACGATCGTTCCGTCCGCACGCATCAACCGGAAGGACCTGACGGTCGATGCGATGGGCGAACGGCCATACTGCCAACCGTGGCAATTGACGCTCACCGACCCGCCGACGGTGAACGAGTTGTTGGACTGCATGACCGCGACCGATCGGCCGTGCTGATCGAGGTAGGCAATAATCTCCGACCACTTCGCGCCCGCCTGGACGTGCAGAACTTCCGCCTCCTCGTCCAGTTCCATGCGATTGAACGGGAGCATGTTGATCACGATGCCGTCGGGAGAGATCGTGTGACCGCCCATGGTGTGACGAGCACCGGCGATCGAGACGGGCAGGCTGTTCGCGCGAGCACGTTGCAACAGCTGCACCAACTGTCGTTCCGCGGCTTCCGTCTCCGCAGGAACATTCCATATCTCCGCGACCCGGGTGGCGTTCATACGGCTCGCATCGTCGATGATCCCCGCCGGAAGCTCGGGAAGTTCGTTGGAGTCCGTCCACCACGTTCTCAAGAGATGCGCGGCGGGTCGGCCGAGCACGAGGGCCGCGATCACGAAACTGGCGCCGGCCGCGAGCCATATCCACCGTCGAAGTTTCCGAGAACCACCCATTGCTTGGACGTTCTCCTTTGTCGAGATTCCCCACCCAGCTCCACTGCCGAGCTTCCCAAGCGACAGTGTAACGCCGCACATCCTGCCAACCAAGATCAGTCGCTAGCCTCAGACGCGGATCGAGGGTGATAGCGTGAGCGATGCTGAGAGAGTCTAAACCCATAATTGGCACCGGCTTAGAGCTGCGAGATCAAAGCCGCGCTAGTCGGCGACGATCGATAACTCACGTTTCGAGAAAAAATTCTCGATTAGCTCTTGACACGCTGCGATGACGCCGCCATTATCCGAGAAGGTATTCTCGGTAACACGGCTTTGGCCCGGGAGATTCGCTCATGGGACGACGCAAGTCATCAACGTTCACAGAGGTCGAACTCGAATTCATGCAGGTCATCTGGGCGGCTGGGGAGGTCAGTACCGACCACGTCATGGAAGTGCTCAAGGGACGCGGCCGAGACTTGTCCGATGGCTCGATCAGAAAGGTCCTCTCGATTCTTGTTCAGAAGGGTCACCTGACCCGCAAGCGCGAGGGACGGGCTTTTCTCTACAAGCCCAAGATTCACGAAGGCCAAGCCAATCGCAAGATGGTTCAGGATCTCGTCAAGCGCGCCTTTGGTGGATCAACAGCGTTGATGGTCGCAGCACTCTTTGACAGCAACCCCCTTAATGAGCGCGACCTGAAAGAAATCAAACGCCTCATCGCCAAACACGAGAAGGAGGAAGAGCAATGATCGCCTCACTCTCCTGGGATCAACTCGATGCGCTGGGATTCGAGGCAATTCGAGTCGTGCTGTCGGTACTCTGGCAGTCGTCGATTCTACTTGGTGCGGCCGGAGTACTGGTTTTTGCACTACGTCGACGCGCAGCAGCACTTCGCCATCGTGTTTGGACCGCTGCATTATTGCTGACACCCCTGATCCCTGTTCTCACCTGGTTTGCGTCACAAACCGGATCACCGCAACTTCACATACCGATCATCCCGGCCTATGAAGTGACATCAGCCGGCCAAACCCTATCGCCACCTGCGGACCTTCTCACTACCAACCAAGAGCAGGCGACTGATGCCTTGCCCGCTACCAATCTCGCACAACAACCCACGGAAGTAAATCCGGAGGTGCAGCAAACCGCTGCAACAACGCAGCTGCCGATCCCGCAAACAAACATCTCGGCCGAGGCGCCTCGCTCGTCCCATCCCTGGGCCATCGCGTCGCTCGCCTATGCAGGTGGCTTGGCGCTCTTGCTTGGCCTCGTCAGTCTGGGTCGATTTCGCCTGCGTCGATACACTCGTGAAGGTCAAATCGTCACCGATCCACGCATCACCGACGTATTCGAGGCTGCGCGCAAGCAAATAGGCCTCGAACGCGGCTGTGTCATCGTTGAGATCGACAATCTTCATGCCCCACTGACCTATCTCACGTTCCATCCGGTGATTGCGCTCCCACATGGGTTCACCGATGAACTTTCTGTTGCGGAGCTGCGCACGATCGCGCTGCATGAACTGGCACACATCAAGCGTCACGATCCGCTGGTGCTGAATCTCGCCTCGATCATTCGAGCCGTCTTCTTCTTTCATCCGCTGGTGTGGTTGGCTGCACGTGAAATCGCAGCGCTTGCTGAGGAAGCTGCAGACAACATTGTGCTCGAGGCAACTGAAGCGCCGCTCCCCTATGCCAAGATGTTGACTCGCCTCACCGAGCAACTGACTCATCGAATGTTCCAAACAGAATTGGCGGTCGGCATTGTGTTCTCAAAGAGCGCGTTGCTTCGGCGTATCGAAGCGATTCTCTCACCGCGTACAGATCAGTTACGTCATCTGTCCTTTGGAGTCCTTGCCATAACATCCGTCCTGGTGCTCGGTTCGCTCGTGTTGGCGACTTCCATGCCACTAACGCCTGCTTCTCCTACAGCAACTTTTGATGATCACGCCTCAGGTATGTCGGTGCGTCATGTATGGGAAGTGGGTCCAACTTCAAATGTGTATCCCAGCGGCGTATCCCGCGACGGCCGGTTTGTTTCATACGTGGATTGGGCGGCCGGCAACGTTGCCATTCGTGATCTTGATACCGGTACGAGCCGACTGGTCACGAAGAACACATCGTGGGCGACCTTAGGCGGCTGGGCTGAGGAATCGGTGATTTCACCTGACGGTAAGCGAATCGCATACCACTGGTTCGTCGAGCAGGATGGCAAAAAGATCTTCACGTTGCGCGTCATAGACATGGACGGATCGAATATGCGCATCGTGCATCAGGACAAGGATGCGCCATGGTCGCGGCCGTTCGATTGGTCGCCGGACGGCGAAAACCTGCTGGTGTATTTCACACTCGGGAAAATCCGCATAAGTCCTGACACACCCAGCAAGTTGGCGCTCGTCTCCGTAAGCGACGGTTCGGCGACTACGCTGAAGGAATGGGAAGGTTCGCGTTCGCCGCATATGGCTCGCTACTCCCCTGACGGAAAGCATATTGCGTTTGACTTCTCGTCAACTGACACAGCGGAACCGAAAGACATATTCACTATAGAACTTGCATCGGGACGGGAGGTTGCGCTCGTCGAGCATCCGGCCCACGACGAGTTTCTGGGCTGGACACCCGATGGCAAAGGCATTCTCTTCGCCAGCGACCGCACATCGGTGCGCAGTCTGTGGATGCTTGAAATCAACAACGGACATCCAGTTGGGTCACCGGTTCTGTTGAAAAGTAACTTTGCCGGCGAGCCGGTTGGCTTCGCAGCCGATGGCTCGTACTACTTCGGTAAGAAAACGACGTCACGGGATGTCTTTGTCGCAACGTTGGACGAGGCCGACGTCGATTTTGCAACTGCACCGCGTTACGCCAGTTCACGGTTTGTGCATTCGACATCATCCAGCAACTGGTCTCCGGACGGTAAATCGCTCGCCTTCAAGGCACGTTCCCAAGATGAAGCTGAGAGCTCCGTGTTCGCAATCTATTCAGTCGAAACCGGTGCCGAGCGCATCGTCGAGCCGTCGCCGCGTCTAAGTTTTG
>CBDUST010000044.1:0-21526 GCA_965369945.1 uncultured bacterium
TCCGGTTCGATCAGTCCTTCCTTGAGATGATCCAGCAGATCCATGCCGCCGGCCTTGAGCACTGGTAACGAGAAACGGCGTCGATCGGTTAGCAACTGAGCGGCCTCGTCGATCGATCGTGGCTTGGCGATGGCAAAGCGGTTCATGCGGCACCTCCTTCCAACGCCGCCAGCACTTTGTCCAGCGTGAGCGGCAAGTGGCGAACCGGTGTTCCGATCGCGTTATAGAGAGCACACGCGATCGCCCCGGAGGTCGGTATTGTGGGCGGCTCTCCAAGCGAGCGAACCCCGGTTTGTCCTTTGGTCCACAAGATGGGTTCGATATGGGGGATGTCGGCAGCGCCCGCGATCTTGTACATCTCCAGGTCCGGGTTCACCATTGCGCCGATCTTGCGGTCAAGGAGCTTGTTCTCAAACAATGCGTAGCTCAGTCCCTGAATCACGCCACCGATGATCTGACTCTCCGCCAATTTGCGAACGACGATTCGTCCGCACGCTTGGATCGCCACGATGTGTTTGACGCGAATCACGCCGGTTTCAGTGTCTACGTCGATGTCGGCGAACTGCACGCCGTTGCTGTGGCCGGTCGTTGTGTCGTCTCTGGCGGCGCGGCGATCCCATTGACCGCGGCCGACGATGCTTCCTCCTCCGATTTTGGAGCAGGCATCCGTCCACGACAGGACAGCCCTGCCGTTACGAACAACGGAGCCGTTGTCGATGTCAAGCTCCGACGCATCGGCTGCGAGTCGATCCGCGAGCAACGTCAGCAGTTTTTCTTTGGCGTCAGTTGCAGCTCGTGCCATTGCAGGAGCTGTGCTATGGGCTGTCACCGATCCACCGGAACCCGGGCCCGGCGGTAGCGTCGAGCGACCCATCTGAACATCGACGACTTGAAGCGGTACTCCCAGTTCCTCAGCTGTAATCACGCCCATGACCGTTCGATTACCTTGACCGATGTCCTGTGTACCGCTTCGCGCCTCGACCGAGCCGTCAGGGTTGATGACGACTTCAGCCTCAGCGCGCCCGGTGAATCGCCCCCATGAGGACGAGCCGATTCCGAATCCGCGCCGGACCACGCCGTGCTGCGAACCGGTCGCTTGGCGTTTCTCCCAGCCGATCAATTCCGCGCCGAGGCGCAGCATTTCTTTGCGATCATCGTCGACGTCAAGACGAACGCGCAAGTCCACGGGATCAACTCCGGCGATTATGGCAATCTCATCGAGCAAGAGTTCCTCAGCAAAAGCGCCTTGCGGAAACCCGGGTGCGCGCATGGCTCTTGGTGCGCCGCCGTTGAACTGCACGTCTTGATGTGCCGTTTGCACTTCACCCAGGTTGTAGCGCTGCGATGGAAAGCGTACACCGCCGCCTCGTCGGGCCACCCCTACACCGCCCCAGGTGTGAATCTGACCGCCCAAGACCGTTCCGTCTTTTGTAAATCCGATCTTGGCGTAGCTTCGACTTGACGGGCGGTTGCCGGTATCCAGATGTTCCTCCGCTCGATCAACGAACAGATAGGTTGGTCGTTTGTACTTCGCCGAGACTTTGGCGGCCGTCTGCCCCTCTTTTCCGGGGCCGAACTTTGCGCCGAATCCACCGCCCACATATTCGCACCGCACCTCGTACTTGGATCGAGGAAGGTTCAGCGCATCGCCGATGCCGTCGGCAACGCTGGATGTCCCTTGCGTCGAGGCATACACCGTCGCGCTGTCGCCGCGGTGATCCACCATCACGCCATGCGTTTCCAGCGACGAATGCGTTTGCACCGGTGTCGAATAGACTGCTTCGATGACATGGTCAGCTTGATCCAGGATCCGCTGCGTATCGTCCGTGGGTTCCGGCGCTGAGTCGTACGAATCGGTGATCAGCGTCTTGACTGGATCACGCTGCCACTTTGCGTTCAACGCGCGAAGCCCCCGTTGCGCAGCAAGTGGAGATTCCGCAACGATGTAGCCCACAGAATGCCCGTGATAGCGCCCCCCGTCGCCATTGATCTGAATTTCTAACACGCCCGGAACCGACAGTGCAGGCTTTTCGTCAAACGACTTGAGTGTGCCGACCCCAAACGGGCATCGAACGAAGCGTACGAACAGAGTGTTTGGCAAATACATGTCGCGGCCGTACTTCGCCCGACCGGTTACCTTTGCGATTGCATCTAGGCGCGATGTGTCATCGTTGATAGACTTGCCCATGTTGATGGGACGATTGCTTACAGGCATTACTGTTGGGATTTGATCTGGTGATGTTTTCATCTTATCGACCTCTCGTATCTTCTACCGGCGCTTGGCCTGATGCTTCCAGCACCGCGTTGAACACGTTTGTGTAGGTGCCGCATCGGCAGAGGTTTCCGCTCAGCCCGTGTTTGATCTGATTCAGCGTGGGTCTTGGATTCTCAGCCAGCAGCGCCTTGGCCGCAATGACAAGACCCGGTGTGCAATAGCCGCATTGGAGCGCATCGTGGCGGATGAACGATTCCTGGATGACATCGAGCGAATCATCCTGTCCGATGCCTTCGATCGTCATGATCTTTGAATCGACGACATCGACAGCAAGTAACATGCATGAAGCGACGAGCTTGTCATCCAACAAGACCGAACAGCCACCGCAAGCCCCGCGATCACATATCTCCTTACTGCCGGTAAGATTCAGATGAACCCGAAGTGCCTCAAGGAGCGTCGTCGCGGGATCGACTGTTGTTTGCAGTGGACGACCGTTTACGTTCAACGTAATTCCCACCGGATCCGGTCCAAGAATCGGGATCACCGATGCGCTTGTACGGGTCGCCTCTGTTGCATCAACGTCTTGGGCAAGGGCACCCGCCGCTGCAGCTGAAACGCCCAGCGTCTGAATAAACGATCGCCGGGAAACGCCGTTTCCCGATGGTGCGTCACCAAGGGGTCGCGTTGATTGTTCCGTTTCTTGTTCAGCCATTGGCGGACCTCCAGAGTTGGGCCGCGAGTATAACGCGTCGCCTTGCGATGCGGTCGACAAATCCCTGGTTCGGGCGTTCGTCATCGCGACCGTGGGAGGAAGCCGATCGACGGATAAAGGGCTTTTGCGTGTCAGCGCTAGCGTCGGTCCCTCAGTCGCCAGGTTTTTCCTGTTAACCGTATGATTCTGGGCCTGAATCCTGCGAGAAGGGCGGGAGGGTACTCCCGCCGCCGTTCGATTCCGAAGCCTGGCGTGCGGGCTGTTCACGGTTGAGCTGGTGAACGAATGAACGAACTCGTTTCTACAACAGCAGGTGTACTGCTCGCTGCCGGTCGAGGCCGGCGAATGGGCCGACTCAAGCAGCTCTTGCCATGGGGCGACTCGACGGTTGTGGCGGCGGCGTTCGACGCGCTAAAACCGCACTGCGGGGCGGGCATGGTGGTCGTAGTCGGTGAGGAAGCCGATCAAATCACCAGCGCTCTGGGAGACCGTGTCTTTCGCGCCGCTGGAAGTGACTCCGATACCGAGCAGTTGCACTCCGTTCGTATAGGCCTGCAATGCGTCGCCAAGATTCCCGGCGTACATCGCACGCTACTACATCCCGCCGATCATCCGTTTGTTCCTCACCTCGTTATCGAAACTCTGCTTCATCGCGCTACCGAAAACGATCGCGTGTTGATTCCCACATATAAGGATCGAGGTGGTCATCCGGTTCTCATCCCCACCGATGTCATGAATTCAATTGTTTCATGGAAATCGAGCGAAAGCGGCGCAGCATTGGACGAGCAGGCTGGCGGTCTGCGCGGGTATTGGAAGACGCATCCGGCGGAGGTTGAGCGAATCGAGTTTCCTGACGCTCCGGAGTTAGTTATGGACATCGATACACCGGACGACTATGCCGCGGCACAGAAGCGGCTTATAGAAGATAGCCGATCGTAGGCTCGCGCCGGGCCGATGCGCCGCCATCTTGTTCAGGAGCGAGGCGAGTTTCCAGCCTCGTTGCAGGAAGCTTTCCAGAACATGGAAGTAACCGGTAGTCCGTACGACGTCTCGAATGATCAGCGACTGAACTGGGCTGAAGGACTCGACGTGCCGCTTCGCGCTGAGACCGAGCGTTCGGATGTCCGGCAGCTTGATGCCGTGGAGGCCCTGCTCGAATCAGTGATGGGCCGCCAAGACGCGCCAACCCATGCGACGCTTTCCGGGGGCGCGGCCGAAGCCTGATCGGCCAGACAGTCAAGCAGCGGCCGTCGGGCGCTGGGCGGCGCTCAAGGCGGTGTAGGACCAGATGAAACCCATCGCCATCAGCAAGTCGATCACCGCGAACGGCTTCCACATATGCGGAATGTCCGTCGTCGCCCAATAGCCGATCACGATCAGGCCGTAGGCGAGTTTGAGCGCAACTCCATACGGAATCAGGTTCCGATTCGTCGGCGGATTGAGCGCGATGGCGGTAAACATTGCGGCGAAGATGAGCAGTATCGCGGCCGGGAACTGGACATAGCCCCAGTGATTGGGCTCGGTGACCTGGAATGTCGCGAACACCCAGCCGGGAAACAGGAGGAATGCAATTCCCAACACGGCATCGTACAGCGCGGCGATGCCAAACAGCGCCTTGATCCAATGCAGAGGTTTCATGACGGTGACTCCGGTTCCACCCTATCCCGCCCGCAGGTGTTTATGGTTGAACGTCTCTTTCCGCCAGCGCGTCTCTTCATCGCTGTAGAGCCGCACCGCGAGTTGACGAAATCCGTGACTAAGTTCATCGGCCGTCATCGGTTGCGGCCGGTAGTTGACGTCAAACAGCGTGCAGGTCTGCCACGCCGATGCGTCGAGGAGACGGCCTTCGCGCAGGTAGCGCTCATACAGCGGCGTACCGGGAAACGGCGTGAGGATGGTGATCTGCACATCAAAGAGCTCGGCCCGGCGGACGAAGTCGTACACCTTGTCAAACACCTCCGTGGTGTGACCATCCAGGCCGAGGATGAAGCAGCCGTTGACCCGGATGCCGTGCGATTGAATGCGGCGAACCGCACCGATATGGGAGGGCCACTGACGAATCTTCCAGTTCGACCGCATCTCCAATCCGTCCAATCCGGTCTCGACAGGGCTTTCCAGTCCGATCAGCACCTGCGAGCAGCCGCTTTCGCGCATGAGCGTGAGCAGTTCCTCATCCTCGCTCACGAACACATCCGTTTCGGCGAACCAACGGATGTGGCGCTTCTTCAGCTCGGCGAGCAGGGCCTTCCAGTAGGCCTTGTTCACGAGGGAGTTGTCATCGGCGAACTCGATGAACGGACGTTTCCAGAGTGAGCAGATGCGATCGACCTCGGCCAGCACCTTCCCGATCGGCTTCTGCTTGTACTGATCAGTGAGTAGCACGGAACTCGCGCAGAACTCACACCGCCACGGGCAGCCGCGGCTGGTTTGCACGGTGAGGCGGTTGTAGTGATCGATATCGAGAATCTCGAACCGCGGCATGGGGGCATCAGCGAGATCGAAGACCCCCTCCGATCGGTACACCTCTTGAAGCGCACCACGCTCGCAGTCGTCGACCACGGTTGGCCATACCGCTTCCCCTTCGCCGATCACCACCGCGTCGGCGTGCTGTGCTGTCTCATCAGGCATGGCTGTGGCGTGCAGACCGCCCATCACCACCGGCGTTCCCTGTTTGCGGTAGCGATCGGCCAGTTGATACGCCTCGCCGATCTGGGCGCTGTAGCTGGAGATCGCCACCAGATCGAAGCTGTCCGGCAGTTCCGACATCACCCGCACGTCTTCGATCTCCAGGTACACACACTCGTGGCGCTCGGGCGTCATCCCCGCCAGCGTCAGCAGACCTAGGCTCGGCAGCGAAGCGATCACCTTGCTCCGTTCGACGAAGCCGGGCAGCGTGAGGCCGAGCCGAAGAAGTTCTTCATCGCACGCCCGCACCCCGCTCAGCGCAATCAGTCCTATTCTCATCGCATCAAACCCCATGCGAGAAAGATCGCCACCGCCCCGATCAGGCACACGACCGGGATAAAGAACAGATGCCGCACGCCGACGCGCCACGCGGAGCCGTAGCATACGAGCGGCATCGTTGTCGCTCCGATCAACAGCGAAACCGCACTCGCATTCAGCAGCACGCCGGCCTCGCCCTCATCGGCCAGAGACCTCACCGACAGTGCGAATGCGATGTTGATCAGGCCGGTGCCGAAGAACGCGACATGCGCCAACCGCACCATCCGGCGTCGCCACGAGCCGTATCCGCCGAGCCACTTTTCGTTGTGGAAAGACAAGCCGATCATGGCCCCGCCCATCATCCCGACGAGCATCCAGAACCAGCCAAAGAGCAGATTCCATTGCGCCATCGCCGCTCCTTCTCTGCTGATTCCCCACTGCGATCCGTGCGCCGCTCACCGGCGGTGCCGTGAGCGGACATCCCCATTATACCGTCACTGCCCCCTGCTCCGCTTTCTGTTTCTCGCGCAGAGCGGTCAGAATCTTCTCCGGGGTGATGGGAAGATCCTTGATCCACACGCCGGTAGCGTTCGCGATGGCGTGAGCCACCGCGCCGAGAACCGGCAATGTACTACCCTCGCCCACTTCCTTCGCGCCATAGGGTCCGCGCGGCTCATAGGAATCGACGATCCCGCTGAAGATCTTCGGTGCATCTTTGATCGTCATGATCAGATAGCCGTGTAAATTTGGGTTGAGTAGCTGACCGCGATCATCAAACTGCACGTCTTCCATGATCGCTTCGCTTGCGCCCATGACAACAGCGCCTTCGACTTGGCCGTGAACGGCCTGCGGATTGATCGGCGTGCCACAATCGTGGTAATCGGTGAAGCGCTTAATGCGAACCTTCCCCGTCTCTAAATCGACGTCCACCTCGCAAACCGCGCTTCCAAACGAATAAGCCGGGCTCGTGCCGACAGTCGATCCTTTGTAGTCGCCGCCGAGTCCATCCGGCGGTTTGTAGCAACCTGTCCCAACCAGCGGGCCCTTGTCGTTGAAGTACTTGCGGGCAACTTCTTCCCACGGAACGAACTGAGATTCATCTTCGGTATTGAACATCTTGGCGTCGCGCACACCGATCAACGACTCATCGCATCCGAGGATGGCCGCCGCATATTTTTTCATCTTTTCAACGACCGCAGTTGCCGCGCGCGAAACGGCATGTCCGCCCATCAATGTCACGCGGGATGAATATGATCCCAAATCGATGGGCGAGATATCACTGTCTTCACTACGCATGCGCAACCTCGATGCGGGAATACCCAACGACTCAGCGCACATTTGCACGAGAACGGTGTCGCTGCCTTGCCCGATTTCCGCTGCGCCGATCATCAACACTGCTGCCATGCCGTCCTCGGAGACCTTCACGATGGCGTTGGCGTGGGGAAAGATCGATTTCTTCTGGAATGATTCGCGTGGCTTTTCGTGCGACAGTTGCACTTGGCCACGGTAGATGCAGTAGCCGGCGCCGGAGACGAATCCACCGCACCCGATGCCGATCCCTTTACCCTTGGGAAGTTTGCCATACTTGTCGTCCCAGTTGGAACGATCTGCGGCCGCGTTGAGTGTTGCAAGGAACTCACAGCTACCGATATCCAGGTCATTGACCGTCGTTGTGTTCGCAGTTACTGCATTGCGGCGACGAATCTCCACCGGATCGATGCCAAGATCATCGGCGACCATGCTCAATAGGCATTCGAACGCGAATCGCGGCTGAGGAACCCCGTGGCCTCGCATTGCCCCGCAGGCCGGCTTATTTGTCACAACACGATAGCCATCGTACTTGTAGTTGGGAATCTGATAGAGCGTTGGGATCATACTCCCAGCGTAATAGGCGGTCGCTACGCCGAACGATGCATACGCGCCGCCGTCAAGATAAATCTCACTCTTGAAGGCCTTGATTTTCCCTTCACGATCCACGCCGAGCTTGAAGTTCATGTACTGTTTGTGCCGGCCGCGCCCGTAGTGAAACGTCTCCTGGCGGGAGTAAACCATCTTCACTGGCCGCCCCGTCTTTTTGCTGAGCAAGGCTGAGCAGAGATCCAGGGGCGTCGTCGCCGCCTTGCCGCCAAACCCGCCTCCGACTGCCGGTCGAATCACGCGGATTCGACCAAGGGGAATATGCAGCACGTGTGCCATCATGTACTGCACGTAATGCGGAACCTGTGTGGAGCTATAGAGCAGCAAGGTGTCGTCGTGCTGCCATGATGCGATCGATGCGTGCGGCTCCATCGGGCATTGTTGGATGTGATTGCCCGTAAATGTTTCCTCTCGAACGTGATGCGATTCGGCGAACGCCTTCTCGACATCGCCAAAGTTCTGGTCAACGTGCGTACATATGTTGCGTTCGTATCGTTCGTGAAGAAGAGGCGCACCGTCAGCAACAGCCTGCATCGGATCGAGGACAGGCGGAAGTTCCTCGTAAACAACATCGATCAGCGAAAGTGCCTGTTCAGCCGTGCGCGCATCGATTGCTGCAACGGCGGCAACGGGATCGCCGACGTGACGAACCTTCTCCTTTGCCAGCACGTGCTCGTCGTAGCGTGCCGGTGAGACGCCATGCATCGTGTCGGTGACGTCAGCCCCGGTGATGACAGCCACAACACCTGGAAGCGCTTCGGCCTTGGTCGTATCGATCCGTTTGATTCGCCCGTGCGCAACAGATGATCCCAAAATCTTGCCATGAACCATGTTCGGCAGCGTGATATCGTCGGTGTATATCGCGCGTCCGGTTACTTTGTCAGCAGCGTCAATCCGAGGAATAGAAATCCCGACGTTCTGATGGATCGGTTTCGTGGGTGAGTCCTGCCGCTTCGCGCACGTCCCATCGCTTTGATAGTTCGTGCAGCGCTGAACAGCCCGAATGATCCCGCTGTAGCCCGTGCAGCGGCAGAGATTGCCCGTTAGAGCATCTTTGATTTCGTCGGTCGTCGGATCCGGATTCTTGTTGAGCAGTGCAGTCGCCGAGAGAACCATGCCCGGGGTGCAATAGCCGCATTGAATTCCCCCTTCGCCGACAAACGACTTCTGTAGTGGGGTGAGCTCACCGTTCACTGCCAGACCTTCGATCGTCGTGATTGCCTTGCCGTGCAAGGTTGAGGCCAGCAGCAAGCAACTGTTCATCGGCTCGCTGTCAACAAGAACGGTGCAGGCACCGCAGTCGCCGACATCGCACGCTCTCTTGGTACCGGTCAAGTGGAGTTTCTCGCGCAGCACTTCCAGAAGTGTTTGACTTGGCTCGATAGCCACGTCGCAGAGCTGACCGTTGATCATCATGGTATGGGCCGTACTCAACGCGACGCCTCCCTCGCCCGGTCAGCTGCTTTGATCAAGGCTCGTCGTGTCAGCACGCCGACCAACTCGCGTCGATAGTCAGCCGAACCGCGTACATCTGAGATTGGATCAGCCGCCTCCATCGCAGTGGTTGCAGCGTCATCGAGGAACACTTGGTCGAGGCGACGACCTTCAAGCAATCCACCGATTGGAGTAACCGGTCTCGGTGTTGGTGCAACGGCGCCGAGCGCCACATTTACGCCGTAGAACCTGTCGTCAGCTTCGATCCACAGACTCGCCGCTACCGCCGCGACGGCAATACCGTTTCCAGCTCGCAACGCGAACCGTGCATAAGCCGCCCCGAATCGGTCTTGTGGTTGTGGCACGAGCACGGCAATCAACAACTCATTGGTCTTCAGAATCGTTTCGCGCGGACCAGTGAAGAATCCATCCATCGATACTTCGCGCTCACCGCTTGGCGACCATAGCACCAACGACGCACCAAGGACCATTAGCACTGGTGGAAGATCGGCGCAGGGAACAGCGCCGGCGATATTCCCGCCCACCGTGGCGACATTCCGTACCTGCGGCGAGGCCATTTCACCTGTGGCATCCCGAATCGCTTGGTAGCGCTTCGCGACGATCGGGTTACGGTCCAACTCGCCGATCGTAGTCAGTGCGCCGATTCGCAATCCGGACGCAGATTCAGTTATGCCTCGAAGCTCGTCAAGAGCATCGATGGCGATGAGATGATCGACTCGGTTCCGACCGGATTTCAGATCCACAAGAATGTCGGTTCCGCCAGCGAGGATCTGCACACTCCCGGCGAATCGTTCCGCCAGCGCTGCCGCCTCGGAGAGTGTTTCAGCCTCATGTAGCTGGATTGACGGCACGTGCATGACCGAAGCTCCAGATTTGCCTGCCACAGGTGCGCAAACGAACTCGAAGCGAAATCTCTATCGATTCGCGACCGACTCCTGCCAACTATCGCTGCTGACTCCCGCCGCCCCGAGCACGCCGTGAAGAAACTGCGTTGCGATCTGGTCTGCCAGGACGCTCGGTGACCGACCGTGCTTTGGGTCGTACCAGCGGTAAAGCCAATTCAGCGTTCCAAAGAGCGACATCGCTGCGATCCCACGATCAAGACTTGAATCCGGTGCGGCTGCGCGGAGGATTCGATCGACGATGGATCGCGTGAGACTGTAGTATTCGCGGCGAATACGGTGCGTCTCGTCGTAAGCAGATCCGCTCAGCGAGTCAAGTTCATGGGAGCAGACCTTCAAAGCAGGCATGTTGGAGGCAAAGTACGCAACATGGGCCTTCACCATCACCTGGAGTTGCTCAATGGGGTCGTCGACGCCGTGCAGTTTCTCTTGAAGGTTATTTAACAGAGAGCTGAACGTGCGGAATTGGATCACGAAGAGCATCCTCTGCTTGCTATCAAAGTAGTGGTAAAGCCCGGCGAGGCTGACTCCGGATGCGTTCGCGATCGCTCGCATAGACGCCTTTTGGTACCCGTCTCGAGCAATGATCGCGGTCGCCGCAGCGAGAATCCGGTTGGCCCGCTGGTCGTAACTTCCTCGGGCCTCAGGACTTCGATCACCCGGGGCTGCCTGGGAGCCCAATTCGAACGGTTGTTCTGGTTTTCTCGTCACCATAGCGATCCCTCGACCTGCGGCAGGCATCAGTACTGCCCTCAACTATGGCTCGTCTCGTTGAGCCAGTCAAGCCAGGTCTGGCAAGAAAACCTCCACTTTGAGCCATAAAAGAGAGGTTTGGCCATTGACCACAGAACCTAGACGGTGATATCCTACGGCATAATAGGAGTTGTCGCTCCGTAAATATTCGTCCGAACGACCGTTCGTGTCTTTTGCCGGAAAGCCGCTTTGCAGCTGTGCTCAGCCCAACTGTCACCGGCTGGAAAGGACCGTCATGAGTCTCTTCCCCCCACGTGATCCAGTCTCCTTGGACTTTCGAGAGATCAGTTACCAAAAGGACGGATGGGTTGCCCACATCACGATCAACCGACCGCACAACTACAACGCTTACAGTACGCCGGCCCTTCAAGAGCTCGCTGCTGCCTTCCAAGATGCATCGTGGGACGACGCGATCGGAGTCGTCGTCTTCACCGGCGCGGGACACGCCGCGTTCTGTACTGGCGGTGATGTCAAGGAGTACCAGAAGAACTACACGCAGCGGCCGCGCGATTACTGGAAGTACATGTGTTGTTTCAAGAGTTACATCGAGTCGATCACCAATTGCTCCAAGCCGGTGATTGCGCGGCTCAACGGAATGGCAGTTGGAGGAGGCAACGAAAGTCAGCTTGCATGCGATCTCGCGGTGATGGGCGAACATGCGTTTATCGCCCAGGTCGGCACGAGTGTCGGATCGGTTGCCTGCGGCGGCTCGACACAATGGCTGCCCCTTCATGTTGGCGACCGCAAAGCGCGCGGAATGCTGTTCCTCAATCAGCGCTATCCAGCGTACACATCGTTAGCGATGGGCTTGGTCAATGCTGTCGTTCCCACAGTGAAGGGGCCTGACGGCGAATTCATCACGCGCTTCAGCAATGGCCGAACCTATCTCGCCGACTGGAACACCGATCCGTGGGATAGCCCGTTTGAGCGCCGCGCCGTGCCCGGTGAGATCAAGAAGGCGCTCAAAGGTGTTGATGGATACGAGATCGATCTATCAGTCGTTGATGAAGTCGTTGCGGATCTTTGCGATCGGATCGTCAACACATTCTTTGAGTGCACGCGCTACACGAAGACTCAGGTGAACTTCTGGAAGGACGCCGCGTGGCATTCAACCGTGGGGCACGCTCGCGATTGGTTGGCGACGCACTACACGAGCTTGGAACCCTACGAAGGCATGACCGCCTTCGTTGAGAAGCGCCCAGTGGACTACGTGGGCATGCGAGAGCGAGCTGCGGACCCGGACGGATCAAGTGAGTTCCTTTGGGGTCCATACGCCAAGCAATGTCCCGAATGTGGAGCGAAGGGGCTCCCGTCGATGTTTGAGCACTGTGGCCAGTGCGGAGCAGCGCTGGCCGTTGTAGTTGGAACGTAACGAACTGTTTTGGGTCGGCAGATGATCAGTCATCGTCCACAACGCGCATTGGTAACCGGCGGCAGCAGCGGCATCGGCCGGTCTATCGCTGAAACGCTCGCGCGAGACGGATGTGACGTCGGAATCCTCTACGTCGGAGCCCCACAAGATGGTTCGCCAGTTATACGTGAGATCGAATCGTGTGGTCGTCGGGCGTGGTCGCTCATATGCGATGTCGCTGATCCCGCTGCCGCCGGTCGCGCCGTTGAAGCGTTCGCCGAGGAGCTTGGTGGCATCGAGATTCTGGTGAACAACGCCGGAATCTTTCGCGATCAGGTGATTTGGAAGATGACCGACGAGCAATGGCGACAGGTCATCGATGTTGATCTCACGGGTGTGTTCAACTGCGCGCGAGCCGCAGCACCCGTGATGCGCGAGTGCGGCGGTGGGGCGATCGTCAATATTTCCAGCATCAACGGCTTGCGCGGAAAGTTCGGGCAGGTGAATTATTCTGCAGCTAAGGCCGGCGTGATCGGACTCACTAAGGCCTTGGCCAAGGAACTGGCGCGCTTCAACATAACCGTCAACGCAGTGGCGCCCGGACTGATCGACACGCCCGTCCTCAAAGCGATGTCGCCCGAGGCTCGTCGGCAGGCCCTGGAGGAGATTCTGCTGGGGCGGGTCGGTCGCACTGACGACGTTGCTGAGCTTGTGGCGTTTCTGTGCAGCGATCGCGCGCGATTCATAACTGGTGACGTGATTCGCGTCGATGGCGGGCAATACATCTGACAAGGCGATACCGATGAACGACTCTCAGTATTTTGACATAAAGATAGATAACGGCATCGCGATGATCACGCTGAATCGTCCGCCGCTGAACATATTCGACAATTCGATGATGGCTCAGTTCAACGCGCTGCTGGATGAAGTGGTCGGCAGTGATGACCTTGCTGCGATTGTGATTCAAGCCAACGGGAAAGCGTTCTGCGCAGGCGTCGATGTCGGCGATCACGCGGCTGAGAACGTCGCAGACATGATCAGCCTCTTCCACGGCATCTTTCGCAGATTAGCGTCAACTGATGCGCTGACGATTGCCGCTGTGAACGGAGCGGCGCTGGGCGGAGGGTGTGAGCTGGCGTGCTTCTGCGACATCATCCTCGCATCCGAGCGCGCTAAGTTCGGCCAGCCGGAAGTGAAGGTCGGTGTGTTTCCTCCGGTCGCTGCCTGCATTTTGCCCTTGCAAATCGGTACTCGGAAGGCTGTGGAGCTGACCGCGCTCGGCGAGACGATTCTCGCAGACGAGGCACATCGAATTGGCCTCGTAAGTCATGTGTATACGACTGAGGATTTCGATTCGCGAGTGCAGCAATACCTGGACAGTATTCGCAAACTCTCGCGCCCAGTCGTGCGCTTAGCGAAAAGAGCAACGATGCTGACTTCGCGCGGACAAATCATGGCGCATCTGGAACGAGCGGAGAGCTTGTAACTGAACGAACTCATGAATGTGCGGGATGCACACGAAGGTATTTCTGCGTTTATCGAAAAGCGTGCGCCCGTTTGGACTCATGCGTAGGAGCATCTTCCCTCGCAACTGAACGTGAAGGACAAGGCAATGAAGGCGGCAGTGTTCCATGGACCAGAGGCTGGTCTGAAAATCGAGGATATTCCGGTTCCTCAAATCGGTCCCGATCAAGTGCTCGTGAAAGTTGCAGCGTGCGGCGCCTGCCATACTGATCTGCATTACATCGAACACGGTGTCCCAACGTTTAAGAAACCACCGATCGTGTTGGGTCACGAGGCGTCCGGCATCGTCGAAGAAGTTGGCGTTGATGTTGACAATCTAGCTATGGGGCAGCGCGTGCTCATTCCAGCCGTACTCACGTGCGGCAAGTGTCGATTCTGTCGAATGGGGCGCGAAAACATCTGCAGTGACATGCAGATGCTCGGCAATCATTTCGACGGTGCGTACGCCGAGTACGTGGCGGTTCCGGCGAAGGATGTGCTTGATTTACCCGAGTCAATTCCCATTGAGGACGCGTCAATCATCGCCGATGCATTGTCGACGCCGTACCACGCCGTGAAGAATCGCGCCAAGGTAAAGCCCGGCGATATTGTCGCGGTCTTCGGCTGCGGGGGAGTGGGAATCAACGCGGTTCAATTGGCTGCGGCCGTAGGGGCGTCCGTAATTGCTGTTGATGTGAACGAGCGCAAGCTTAAATGGGCAAGCGAGCTTGGCGCGGCACAGACGATCGACGCTTCGAAGGTCGAGCGTGTAAGCAAAGAAATCAAGAAGTTGACCGGTGGCGGGGCAGACATCGCGATGGAAGTCATAGGCAACCCCCGCACGATTGAAGAAGCATTCGAGAGCGTTCGTGTTGGTGGGCGACTCTGTGTCGTTGGCTACACGCACGAAGCAATCTCGATCATCGCCGGCAAGATCATGTTCAAGGAGCTGGAGATCGTCGGTTCGCTGGGTTGTCCGCCGGGCGAATATGTACCGCTGATCCGGATGGTGGAGTTGGGGAAGATCGACGTGACCCGTCTCGTCACCCATCGGTTCCATCTGGACAACATCCAAGGCGCGTTCGACGTGATGAAGCAAGGCGAGTCGCTTCGATCAATCGTGATTCCATAAGGCACTACGATGACAAGCACCACCGTAAAGAGAGTCGAGATCAAGGCGCAGCGACAACTGAAGTCGCTCATGACGGACTATTTTCTTGACCTCGATAGGGCGGCTAAAGACCCGGACGAGCGCGTGGCTTGGTGTACATCGGTCGGTCCGTGCGAGATACTCACCGCGTTCGGTTTTCACGTTCATTTCCCGGAGAATCACGGGGCCCTTCTCGGGGCCAAGAAGATCAGTCACGAGTTGATTCCGCGCGCAGTCGGAGCGGGCTATTGCGCTGAATCGTGCTCATATATGAACAGCGATATCGGTGCTGCACTGACTGGGCGCAGTCCGCTACAAGATGCCTATGGCATCGACGGACCAGCCAAGCCTGACCTGCTGGTGTACTCCACGAACCAATGCCGTGAAGTGCAGGATTGGTTCAACTTCTTCGGACGTCGACAGAATACGCCGGTACTTGGCGTTTGCCCGCCGACGCATTTAGGCGACGTGACGCAGGAGCATGTCGCGTTCGTCCGAGGGCAACTACTTGAGTTGATCGAACAGATCGAGCATCGCTTCGACCTCAAGCTCGACATGGATCGGCTTCAAGAGGTCGTCGCACTGTCGAGCCGTGCAAGTTCTCTTTGGCGCGAAATTCTCGACATGGCCCGAGTGCTTCCATCTCCGATCACATTCTGGGACAGCTTGTTTCATATGACTCCGGTTATCCTTATGCGCGGTTCGCAGGCCGCGCTTGACTACTACGATCAACTGCTCAACGAACTTCTTGAGCGAGCCTACGCAGATGTCGCGGCTGTTCCAGACGAACGGTGGCGGTTGTATTGGGAAGGAATGCCGATTTGGCCGAAGATCCGCGAGCTGTCCGAGAAGTTCTTTGACCTTCGGGCAGTGATCGCAGCAAGCACCTACTGCAACTCATGGGCGTTTGAGCCGTATGACGGCGGCGATCCACTGCAATGGATGGCCAGAACCAGCACTGAAATTTTCATCAACCGAGATGAGAACGCCAAGCAAGCGTTCCTCGTTGAGATGTTCGCCCGCTTCGGGATTGATGGCGTGATCTTCCATAACGCTCGAACCTGTCCGAACAATACGAATTCTCGATTCGGTATGGCGCAGCGCCTTCGCGAAGAGTTGGGCATGCCCACACTTGTCATTGACGGCGATCTCAGTGACATCCGCTTTTTCTCTACAGCCCAAACGATGACCAACATCGAGGCATTCATCGAGCAACTGGAGGGGTGCAAGCGATGACCGGTTCGCTGCATGTGGGTATTGACGCTGGTTCGTCGGCCACGAAATGCGTGGTCATCGGCGCTTCGGGCGCGCTGCTTGGTCACAGCGTCGTGCCGTCGGGCTTTGACTACGGCGAGGCGGCCCAAGGCGCGCTTGCACGCTCGCTTGAATGCGCCAAGGGCTCGCGAAAGGACATCGCCAGTTGCATATCGACTGGATACGGACGAGACAATGTTCCCTTTGCTAGCGGGAAGGTTACGGAGATCACTTGTCATGCCCGCGGTGCGCGTGAGTGGTATCCGGAGGTCCGAAATATCGCTGACATTGGCGGGCAGGATACGAAGATCATCCGCGTGACCGCTGAGGGCAAGATGGCTGACTTTCGGATGAACGCCAAGTGTGCCGCTGGAACCGGCACGTTCCTGGAATCGATAGCGCAGCGGCTTGGCATGCCCCTGAGTGAAATCGATGAGCTGGCGATGCAATCGACCGCCAAGACATTGGTGAACAGCTACTGCACAGTCTTCGCTGGAACCGAAGTGTTGGAGCGCATCAAAGCTGGACAGCCTCGCGAAGATATCTCAATGGGTCTGTTTCGATCGATCGCCTCGCGCATTGTCGAGATGATCGGTTCTTGTGATGGTGCAATTGCCGCCACTGGAGGTGTTGTGGCACATTGCCAATCGATGGTGCGCGCCCTTGAGGAAGTGCTGGATAAGTCGGTCTTCTTGCCACCTCTACCGCAGCATGCCGGGGCGTATGGTGCAGCGTTGCTCGCCCGAGAGAGGCATCAGCAACCAACTGAGAATGCCTCTAGATGCGCAACGCAAAGGGCAGCGCGATGACACACATGGATCGTCATCACAAGCTCATGGAGTCGTACCAGCCATGATTTGTGAAGGTGAACTTGGAATCCATCCACCCGGAGCGCTAGGCGTTGCGTTCTTTCTTCACGCTGGCGCTGACGTGTTGATCGGCCGAAGTGGTGACGGAATTACTCAGCCACTCAAGGATGCGGGCGCATTTCGCCTCCAGGAAGCGGACAAAATCCGGCCGATATCGATCAAGAACAAGGTATTTGCGAATCTGCTCGAGGCTGACGCACGAAACAAAGTGCCCGAGCTTTTGTTTGTCTGCTGCAATCCCAATCAGCTCAGCCTGTTTACCGGCGAACTAACCCGGTTCCTCGAGAATCTAGCGTCACGAGGTCGCCTCAGCTGCGAGCAGGACATTCGCGATACAGCTCCGATTAGCGTGATCTTGCCCAACGGGGTTCTTGCTGAGCAGACCGTTCAGACGTACGCCGAGCAACTCAACGAGTCTGCGCTCATGGACCGGTTGCCCGGCGTGACCGAACCAATGATCCAGCTGTTGCTCGATCGTATTGTCCGCGGCATTTCGCTGCAAGCTGGTGGTCGGCGCGGATCCGGTACCGACACGATCTACCTACGAGAGGCGAAAGGATCCATTCTCTTCGCAGGCGGCGGTGAATTCGAGCGTGACCGCGCCGAGAAGATTCTTATTGCTCACGATTACCCGTATCGACGAGTGCGCGGTGTTTCCGGCACACGGATTGAATTCGACAAAGCGATGATCTCGATCGTGCTGAACGTGGGGGGACTCATCCATGCAGTAAAACCAAGCGGCGAATTTATCGATTTGCGCATGGGTGATCTTTGCAAGGATCCTTCTAAAGCCCAGTTCATCCAGAAGGTCACACGCGCTGTGTTTGACGTTGGCAAAGCGATCGGAGCGTATGAAGAGGCGAACACATATGAAGAAATGTGGGCGATACATCGCGCCACGATTCTCCGATTCGCCGGCCACGTGACTAGTTCGCTTAAGACATTCCGCGATGCACTGAGTAACGGGCTGGATTCGGTGAAGCTGTTCTCAAACGAAGAATGGCTTTTGACTCCTCTCGGCCGATACGCAGCGAACGCGGGACTGAAATCCGAGGCGACGCTTTTCATATCGCTTGGGCGCCAGATTCAACAGGCGATGGCTCGGGCGATCAAGTATCGCGATCAGACTTCAGATGACCGCCGATCAAGAGGACGGACCATGAAACTCTCTGCACAACGAAACATCGGGATTGATCTGTTCGTGGCGGGCGCTGACGACTTTACGATCGTCGGCACGCTGCTCGACGGTGACCATCTCATCAAGCTCGAGATGGACATCCACCTTCCGGATGAGCAGATCACCCGGAGCAAATTGGACATGATTCGCGCTCCGTTTCCGGTATGTCATGAAGTGGAGAGGGTCGCAGAGCGTCTGGTTGGCCTGCGAATTGAACAGGGCGTGGTTAGTGAGATTGCCAGGCGGGTCGGAGGTAGCCTCGGCTGTTCACATATAAAGGAACTCGCTACGAGCATCGTCTACTTCGCTGCCTCCTACCTCGTGCGGCGCCACACCGGGATTGATCCGCTCAAGGAATCGTACGTGACTACTCCGCCGGAGGAGAGGTTCCGGCTCACCAAAGACCTTCTTCGCGGCTCCTGCCTTGCGTATTGCCAGGCAACATCACAGGCGCTCGATGAGCGCATCGGGATCAGACGGCTTGGCGAGCAACACTCGTGCCCGGTACCGCTGGGCGACTATGAACAGTCACTTGGGCAACTGCTCCGAGACCGCGTCAAACGCTTTGGCGACAAAGTCTATCTGCGACATCGCGTCGGCGATCGTGATTTCGCGACGTCATGGAATGACTTTGCGGACAAGGTATTCCAAATCGCTCGACATCTGATCGATCTAGGGATTCGTCACGGCGATCACATTTGCATGATCTCGGAGAATCGCAGTGAGATGGTCCTGTTTGAAATGGCAGCAATGTCGATCGGGGCCGTGTCCGTCCCCGTCTTCGCAGGTTACCCGGCACCGCAAATCGCATACGTGATTCGCAATGCTCGACCGCGAGTGGTTGTGGTGTCGGGCATGCATCAGCTTGAGAAGATCGATCGTCTAGGACATTCGGGAATCAAGCAGTATTACTGCATGGACTACGATCGCGATACCGAGGCATGGGGGGCGGTCGATTTCGCTCAACTCACCGGGGCAGGCGGTGCATCTCAAGATCAACTTGATGCGCGCATCGAAGCTGTGCAAGGTGATGACTCTTGTCTGGTGATGTATACGTCCGGAACCACCGGACCGCCCAAAGGAGCGCAACTCTGCCATCGAAATCTCATCTCTCAGCAAAAGGCGGTCTCACTCCTCTGGGACGTCTCCGATACGGATGTCTTTCTGAGCTATCTACCGTGGCACCACAGCTTCGGCGGGTTGTTTGAGCGATTCATGACACTCTACAACGGATGTGAGCTTTGCCTTGACGATTCCCGAGGGCGCGATACGGACAGATTGGTTGCAAATTGGAAGGTTTTCAATCCAACGTTGTTCTTTAGCGTGCCGCGTGTACACGACATGTTGCTTGGGCGATGTAGCGAGGACGCTGATTGCGCTAGCGTCGTTTTTGGTGGACGTCTTCGCTTCGTGTTCACTGCCGGTGCTTCTCTTCCCGCGCACGTTGAGGCCGTATACCGCGAGCACAGTATTCCTGTACTTGAAGGTTGGGGACTGACCGAGACCTCACCCTGTGTCACCGTCACTACGAAGGAAGGTGAATGGCGCAGCGGTTATGTCGGGTTTCCGATCCCCGGCGTGTCCGTGCGCATCGACGGCGATCAGGAAATCCTCGTCAAGGGCCCCAACGTCATGCGCGGTTACCTCGATGATGAAGAGGCAACTTCGCATGTGATCGACGACGACGGATGGTTCCATACCGGGGACCTTGGCGAGTTTACCAATGACGGCCTGCGCATCTTTGGACGCAAGGATGGCGCGTTCAAACTCACGACGGGGGAGAAGGTTCACCCACAGCGGATCGAAAACACGCTCGTCAACGAGTCGCCATATATCAACACGGCGCTGGTTGTTGGGAGTGGCAAGGATTTCGTGGGCGCTCTGATTTATCCCGATTTCGCTCAGTTGAGACAATGGGCCGCAAAGCGGAACATCACCGGCAATCACCTTACCGACGCTCCCGAGGTTCGTGAACTCTACGCATCGGAGCTGCAGCGACTGAACCCAATGATCGAGGTGAAATACCACCGGCTCAAACGCGCGGTGCTCGCTGATCGTGAACCATCACTTGAGAAGGGAGAACTGACACCGTCATCAAAGATCGTTCGCAAGAGAGTATCCGATTCCTTCAAACGAGAACTGAGCGCGCTGTTCGAACCGCATCCACCAGAATGTGTCATCCAGATTCTCGAGCCGCAACTACAGGGAGTGTGATTGGTGTTACGTAAGGGCCTGAAAGATATTGTGATCGTCGGGTCAGCCCGGACGCCGGTTGGTATCAAGTGCGGTACGCTGAGCAGCTTCGCTGCTGAGGATCTGGCGGTTCTCGCTGTAGAGGAAGTGATTCGGCGCAGCGGCGTCAAAACCGACGATCTCGATGCGGTCGTCGGAGCAAACGTGTATCAATTCACAGCTCCGGGTGTCCAAGATATCTATTTTCCGCGCAACGTGGCGCTGCGATGCAACCTGAAACCCGAAGTGCCCGCCCTCATGGTGCAGCGCATATGCGGTTCGGGTCTCCAGACGGTCATCAACGCAGCGCAGCAAATCGCTCTTCCGGACGAGATGGATGATGCGAACATCGTGTTGAGCTTCGCTGCAGAAACCATGTCCCGTGCACCGCAGATTCTTCGAGCTCCTCGCTGCTCGACTGTTAACTTCTGGGAGTTCAGCAGCAACGGCAAGCCTGAGGATTCAATGCTTGCCTCGCTGAACCACGACTTGGCGGATACGACGATGATGCTCACCGCCGATGAGTATGGCTCGCGAAGCGGCGTAACGCGGCACGAATGTGATGAGTTTGCTCAACTGTCACACCAGCGCGCCCGAGACGCCAATCGCAATAGTCACCTGAATTGCGGTGATGGGCTCAAGGGAATGTTTGCTATCGATGCGGTTGATCCCAAGGGTCGGCCCGTTCATTTGGCGCGCGATGAATGTGCGCGGGAAACTTCCCTGGAAACGCTGGAGCATCTTCGTGGGCTGACACCGCACGGCCTCGTGTCGCCAGGTAACGCTAGCGAGATTGCTGACGGTGCAGCGGCGATTCTTCTTGCGGATCGTGACCGCGCTCTAGAACTGGGACTTTCAATTCAATGTGAAATTGCTGGATACGGCGTGAGCGGAGTCGATCCTCGAATCATGGGCCGAGGCCCCGTCCCCTCAATCCAGCAGGCGCTGGCCCGCGCCGGGATCCATCAGGATGACGTCAGTCTTTGGGAGATCAACGAAGCATTCGCAGCGCAATTCATTGCGGTCGAGAAAGAACTCAAGCTTGATCGAGAGATAACAAATGTCAACGGCGGTGCGATCGCCATCGGTCACC
>CBDUST010000045.1:0-21411 GCA_965369945.1 uncultured bacterium
CGGGCGTGCCCGAAGAGCCTGACAGCGAAGGTCTAGATCCCGACGATGGCAGCAACGTTTTCGGTGCCGCCCCTGCGCCGTCGCTCCTGCGCCCCCCCGACGACGAACGGCGCGAAGTCCAGCCCGCCGCGCACGTAGAGCACGCCCACGCCTTTGGGCCCGTAGATCTTGTGGCCGGAAAGTGTCATCAGGTCGACCCCCAATGCCTCGACGTTCAGCTTGAAAAGGCGATGCAAGACAAGGGTCTCGACTTTGGCCCGTTCCAAGGCGCTTTGGCCGGCACGTCTTGGCCTGCGAAATTCGTCGGCTGGATCCTCAAGGTCGTCCAGGCCGCCGACGTGCTCATGGACGGGGCGATCTCCGACACAATGAAAGTGATTCTGATCGAGATGTTCAGCGACGAAACCATACTCAAACAGGGCCTCCAACAGTTTGGAGCCGGATTCGAGGAGGTCATCGTCGATCAGCGCAACCAGATCGTGATCGATCAACTCAAGTCCATCCGCGATCAGGAGCCGGACGTTAGATCAGTCGGGATTTTCTACGGCGCCGCGCACATGCAGGACATGGCTGACCGCCTTAGGGAACAACTCGGGTATGAAGCGTCCGAGCAGACGTGGGTGACAGCCATCGAAGTGGACCTGACGAAATCAGCCGTCCCGCCCGCGCAGTTGGAGTTCCTTCGTCAGATGTTCAAGCGGCAAATGAAGCAGCAATGGGGCAGCGCGCAGAATGAGGCGCAGCAGTGACTTCCCGGTCGGGTCAGACTTAAGGCTCGTGCCGGAAATTCCTGTCGTTGGCGCTGTCGATCCACTGCCGCATGTCCATCAAATCTCTGGCGGACTGATTGGCCGTGTGCCCGTCGGCGTAGACCACGGCGCTGGACTTGGTGTAGCGGCCGATGGGAACCGAAGTCTCGGTGAAGGCCTCGATCGTCCAAATATCGCCGCGCCCCAGGGTTGCCTCCATGCCGCCGCCGCCGCCAATTCCAGGACCGCCGCCGCCGCCAATTCCAGGACCGCCGCCTCCCTCCGGGAATCCCCATTGCTTCTCGTCGGCTAGCCACGGCGGGATGACGAGGTGCGACCCCGGCTGGTCGTCGTTCCATTCCTTGTACAACCCAGGCTCAACCTTAGAGGACGAGCAAAACACCACGACTTCAGTTGACCGCCGAATCTGGCTGATCGATCGAACGACGACACGCGCCAACTCATTCATATTGCCGTCGCCGTTCAGATCGGCCTTGGCGTCGAAGAAGCGGTACCGAGGAACATTGTAATCGTCGTTCATTTCCCACCATCCGCCGAGGTAATAGCCGTTGTAGCCGAAGCCGGGCTCAAGCGCGATTTCAGTCGCCTCAGCCAATTCCGTCATGTTTGTCTGTTCGACCTCCGGCTCCTCGAGATGATTGTGGATCACCTCGTGATTGAACGAGAGGTACGGCAGCAGCCGCCAAGTCCACGGCGCGGCGAGGATCTTGGGGATAACGATTTCGGTTGTCCCAGGAGGCCCCGGGGGTAGCGTGTGGTACTCAAACTCGACGTTCCATCCCGGCATCGGGCCCTGCATGTTTGGGTCAAGATAGCCGGGCAAGGCTGACCCGCTGAATGCGTTGGCATACAGGTTCCACGCCTTGCTTACCTCGCGGAGGTAGTTGGTTTCTTGGAACTTCAGGCTCCGTCGCTTCGCGCCGCCCAGGGCTGGGGCGAGTATGGCCAGCAGGATCGAGATGATCCCGATGACCACCAGCAGTTCGACGATGGTGAACCCACGATCACGGCTCGGGCGATTGCTCATGAATCGCTCCTTTGTCTGAGAATGCCTGAAACGAGGTACTGCTGCCACGGCATGAGAGCCCTTCCACGAAATCATAGCTCCAACAGGTAGCTCTACGAACCCCCCGGGCCAATGGAGGCCAGAATCCGCCAGAAACCCTCCCCACGCCCGAAACTCCCCGGCCCGCTCCGGCGGATCCTCGAAATGAGGCATTCGGAGCAAGCCGGGCTTTGTCAGCCCGGTGGTCGCCCCAAGTCACCTTGCGTCCGAACGCGATGATTACGCCGCGTCCACCGGTCCGACACGGACCGGATCGCCGCCACCGCAACTGGGGTTTTGCGATAGTTCCTTCGGCTCCAATGGGCTTGCCCATATAATACCGACAAGCCGAGGGCGGTCCTCGACCTGCCAGCTCCCTTAGTGACCGGTTCATCATCTGCTTCTCCCGCTAGGTATGGTAGTCGCCACGCCATACTGAACTGTTCAATCAACTGTTAGCCGCTTCGAACTCCATGTGTGCGTCCAGCTACGCCAAATCGACCATCATCGCGTTGGCCATCGGCGTCGCGATTTTCCTCGTTTCGTGCATTCTGCGCGCTCCAGGAAACGCCACGCTCGGTTTTCACATTCTGAACACCGTCGTCATGGCCGTGGTTTGGTTTGCGGTGCTTGGCGTCGTCGCGCTTATCGGAGGCGCGCTTGCGCGTCGTGTCAGAGCACTTTGGCTTCCGATCTTCGCTTGGTTGCTCCTCACGGCGGCAATGCTTCAGGTTGGGGTTAGTGGATACAGCCGGTACGTTCTACTACCCAGGGTTCGGGCTCTCCTCGCAGATATCGAAGAGACCAACCGTGTTGAAGCGCCTTTCTCGCTGACTCGACTCGCCCGCCCTTCTTTTTCCTTGTCTTACCCATCAAACTGGAGCATAGACACAGCGGATGCGCAGTATGACCCTGATTCTTTCTTCACCATTGAGACACCCGACGACGGCATGATTCAGTTTCTTGTCTTCGCTCCACACATCGACACTTCTCCGTTCGCTACCGACATTGTTTCGGAGTTTCGCGACAAACAGTTCAGTGCCGTGACCAGTACTTCGTTCTCGCATTGGGGAAGATACGAAGGCAAAGGAATTGCCCTCCGCGGTAAACTCTTGTCGATCCTGCGAGCAGAAGTTCGCGTGTTCCACGCCTCGTCTGCTAGCCGACCATTCATAGTTGTCGAAATGTGCTACGATGACTCACGCGACACCGATCAAGTGGGATTTCAGATGATCCGGGATACTTTCGTCGTCTCGATGCCACCCGGTGGCTAGCGGTGTAGTCGCCAGTTGAACATCAATCCGCTCGATGTGTGAATCCAGCTTTGCCAGGGGGAATGGTACGATCGATGCACGACCCCCTCAAGGATACACGAAAAGAATCTGGCGCTGGCTGCGATCAAACAACCAAACGCGACGGAAGACTGACGCTCCTAACCTCTCCTGTAGCAGCCGAGTGAGTTGACCGCTCCAGCGATTCTCGGGTAACGTTGCACTGACCCATGCAAGCAACTCGATACGCGCGTTAGACTCATATTGCCTAGCCAGTTTGTTGGTTATCCGTTCCACGGTGTAGTCCCCGGAATGACCTCCACTATCTATAGTGAACTTAGGCTGATCGGCGGGCAGCCCGTGTTCACGCACAACGATCTTGTTTACAACGCTACCGAGTTCACGAGATGGCTCGACGCTACCCAGCGTCGACGCATCAAGAGCGGCCAAGAATCCGATGATCTTGGGAACCGCCTTCACTTTCTTATTCTTACTGATCC
This sequence comes from uncultured bacterium, assembly GCA_965369945.1. Classification (GTDB taxonomy): domain Bacteria; phylum Planctomycetota; class Phycisphaerae; order Phycisphaerales; family SM1A02; genus JADFNO01. The sequence goes on from CBDUST010000045.1 coordinate 3,587, forward strand.
CATCACGGAAAGTAAGAACGAATTTCCTGGCCTTCATACGGTTTCGGGCAACAGGATCAAGTGAATCCGACACAGACTGGTATTCCTGAAGCAACCGTTTCTCGATTGCGAGCCGATCATAAAGCCGCTGAGATTGTCGGGGATCGTCAAGGCCGACCATTTCAAACGCGATCGACGATCCTTCGACGCAGCGGCACAGGATATCCGGCTCAGGCGGCTGCCTCTTCTCGATGCTCTCGATCTCGATAACACAAGGAGACGCTGCCGCGAACTCCTTGAACACCAAGACCTCAGGGTTGGCGTGTTTGTCAGAACTGTTTGTCGCTTCACGTTCTCTCAATGCGGCACAACCGTCGCTCAATTATATGCGTGCAGTAACGGTGTGACGATAATTTGTTTGAGTATCCATGCGAGCATCCGCGCGGGTGGGGCTGACTGAACTGTGCAGAGACGAGGCTGACGGGCGGGTGTTGACGATCGGGCCGCCGTGGGCGGCGGGGGTTCACCGACAAACGTCCGCTTATTCCCTTGCGCGCTCTCGGGACGCTGCGCGTCGCCCGCTAAACGGGCGGATTCACGTTTGCTGTTCCCTCGTATTGGCTCTTCCCCATCGGTGTCCATCCGTGTTCATCTGTGGCTACTCTCCCTGTTCGTCCACGCGCTCGATAACCAACGACAAAATCGCGTAACCGTCCAATTCAAAATGCTCGATGCGGATCGCCAGTTCCCTTGATTCGTCGAGCTTGAATTCATGATTGTGTTTCGTTGGACCGTGCCACGTCCAATCATCGATGATTATCTTCTCGTTGAGCCAGACTCGGACGCCATCATCTGAGGTTGTGTTGATTCGCCACGTCCCGGGCGGCAGGGTGATCTTGGTACTCGCGAACGTGCCGAAATGATTGTTGGGCAATTGCGCTGCATCAACCGGCGTCGTTATGCCAGCATTACTTGGGCCGCCCATGCCGAACGTCAGATCGAGCGATGATAGAGTTGCTCTTGCACGTTGATGGTCTGCAGCTTCTTGACGCCATTTAGCAACATCTTCACGCGGATCAGTTTCGTAGGCAAAACAAAGTACATCCCATTGCAGGGGCATGAATGTGTTACTGACGCGCTGTGGACCGGACTCTGTTGTTGCGATGATCGTGTATTCGATCAGGTGGTTCTGAGCGGTGGTAGTCAACGTCAGCGTTGAGTCATCGAGCTCGTGTTGTATGACATCGCCGTTCGAAGCTTCCAGCGAAATAGATTGAATCTTCTCTTTGCCAAGCATTCGATACACATGGCGGTCCGCGGTCTTCTCCACCAAAGTGAGCAGCGGACTCTGCCAATCGTACGGCCCCCATTCGGTCATGATGATCCGCTCGCGCCCGGTCAGATCGTCGCGCGCACCAACCGGTGACGTCTCACCAAGCGGTTCATATTCCGGGGGCGACCAACGCAGCGGGGGCGCATCAAGTTCGCGCTGAATGCCTGCTTTGCTTTTCTCATCAGCGCGCAACACTTCGTCGACGTTCGCTGTTTCATTGGCGATGATGAACGTTTTATCCGTTTCGCGAAGGTGGATCGCTACTTCATCGCCGTCGAATGTGTTGCCGTAGATGACGTTGCGATCAGCGTCCGTGTTGTTGACTTTGGCCCAGGGCAACTTGGTCAGCCCTTCATCCGGATCCCACCAGAAATGGACGCCACACTTATTCCCGCGAAACGTGTTGGCTTGTATCCAGTTATTCCGGCCGTGTTCGATGTTGACGCCGCCGCGCTCCAATCCGTAGGCCATTTCGCCGTTCGATTCGAAGATGTTGTCGGCAATCGTGGTGTTCTGGGAGTAGCCGCCCCAGATTCCGCAGATGGCGTTTTGCACGAATCGGTTCTGGGCAATCGTATTATTGAAGCTGAAGGTCAGTTCAAGTCCGTGCGCGACCGCGTATGAGCAGTCGTTGGCGATGAACATATTGCGGTTGTTGCCGCATGCACGGGACTGCTCGAGAATCTGCTCTGGGATCACGATCAACTCATCTACTTCGTGTTCACCGGTTTGTTGGCGTAGCCGTTGACGTTCACGTTCGAACCAAACTTCTCCCAACGCCTCTCTACCCGCGAATGCGAAGATTCCATCTCCGCCGTGCGTGATTGAGTTCTCGACGATGACGTTATCGTTACATTGTTCGAACATAAGCAGGCCGGCTGAATCCTGCCCGCGGTTATAGACGCCGTGGCTGTAGCCGCGCACACAGAAATCAAAGGCGTTGCGCGAGATGACGTTGCGGCTACTGCGCCACATCGCCAGTCCCCATCCCGAGAGGAAGGAGCAATCGTTGTCGTAAATGACCGAGTCGTTCACTTGGTCGAGGATGATTCCGTTTTGGCCGTGTCTGGCTCGAATGCGCCGCAGCGTTACTTCGTTACTGTTTTCTACATAGAGGCCTGCTCCGTAGTCGGTAAGCCATTCATTCTTGTCATTGTTGTGTGGCCATAACCAGTCCGCTCCGTCCTCGGCTTTGGGTGTGGATCGAAGATGCTGCCGGTAGTTGTCGGAGACATCGCAATCTTCGATAACCAGGCCGTCGGCGTTCGTGGCGTAGATACCGACCTTGAAGCCTGACACGGATGCGTGTTTCAACGTTACATTCGTGCCACTGATTCGTATTCCGATACCGGAGTAATCGCTCGGCTCTGAATCATCAGCAGCGCCGTGGAATGTGGCGCCGAGAAAGTCGACGACGACATCGTTCGCCGTGATATGGATCACGCCGTTGCCGTCCGTGTCCTCGATCGATTGGGAACGAACTTCTATCGTACAGCTTTGCGTGATTTGAATATTGTCGCGATCGACCGTCACGACAGGCGGATTCGCAACGATGGCCCCAACCAGCGCAATTATGAGCATGATGCGCCTCCTCGAGCGTTTATCATAGACGGCGTTGGGACGATTGGAATTGTCGGGCGAAACTCTTGCGCCAAGTCAATCGTCCTCGACCTCGGTTGCCTTCTTCTTACAGACTTCGTCAATTCGGGCGACGTGCTTCTTGGTGTGCTCTTCGACGTCGTGCTTGGCGCCCTTGCCCGCATCTTCGGAAACATCGTTCGTCTTGTCCTTGACGAGTTGGTCAATGTGCTTGTTGGCATCTCGGCGCTCACTGCGAACCGCTACGCGCGCCTCTTCAGCCAGTTTCTTCACTTGACCAACGAGTTGTTTTCGCCGCTCGGATGACGGCGATGGAACACTGATCCGAATCGAGGGGCCGTCGGCGGTTGGATTCAATCCGAGATCGGCCGTCTCGATTGCCTTGATGATCTCGGCCTTGGCGCCGGGGTCGAAGGGTTTGACGAGCAGCATGGTGGGCTCGGGTACGCTTACCGCAGCAAGCTCGCGCAGCTCGGTGGGGCTGCCGTAATAGTCAACCTTGAGGAAATCGATCAAAGCCGTTGTCGCGCGCCCGGTGCGGAGTCCGCGCAGCTCGCGCTCGTAGTACTCGACGGACTTGTCCATGCGTTCCTGACATTCGCGAAGAATCTGCCCAACGCTCATCGCCGTCCTCTTTCGTTGCACGTGCAGTTGGGTCCCATCGACATAAAAAAATACTCCGAGACGGTGCGCAGTCAATTCGTTATGAGTGTGCCGACCGGTTCGCCGGCAACGACCCGCCGGATGTTCCCCGCCGTCTTGAAGTCGAACACGACGACGGGCAAGTCGTGCTCCATACACATCGTCAGCGCGGTGAGGTCCATGACCCGCAACTGCTTTTCGATCGCTTCGCTGAATTTGAGTTGCTCGTACCGCTGAGCGCTGGTGTCTTGCATGGGGTCAGCGGAGTAGACGCCATCAACCTTCGTAGCCTTGAGCAAGACGTCGGCATTGAGTTCGGCTCCGCGCAAGGCCGCACAGGTGTCGGTCGTAAAGAAGGGATTACCGGTGCCGGCAACGAGGATCAGTGATCGACCCTTCTCGAAATGGCGCAGTGCGCGGGCACGAATGAAGCGCTCGCCCACGGCCGGGATATCGATTGCGGTGAGCAGGCGGCAATCCAGCCCGAGTTCACTGAGCGCCTCGCGCAGGGCCATGCCGTTCAGGACCGTTGCCAGCATGCCCATGTAGTCGGCGGTGGATTGATCGATCCATCCTTGTTCGGCCAGGGCCGCGCCGCGGATGATGTTGCCGCCGCCGACGACCACCGCGACCTGGGTTCCGTTTGCGGTAGCACCGGCGATTTCCTGGGCGATCGCGCCCAGCTCTTCCGGGTCGATGCCGGATTCCCCGGCCTTGGTGAAGCTTTCACCGCTGATTTTCAGCACCACGCGGCGATAGCCGGTACTGGGCACATCTTCCATGAGATCTCCCTAGGGTCCTATTGGCAGCAAATTGGACCGCCTGCGGCTGGTCCGGTCAAGCCCAGCCGGGTTGTCGGCCGATGTCGCCGCGGCGACTCGCCTGTGGAGAGATGGCTGCGCCCCTATCATGTCAGTACCGTGCCCAGCGATGGGCGAAACCGGCCGCAACGCCTCTCGTATGGTCCACTGGTGAACGACCAAGCCGACAGCCCAAGCCAGTTAGCCGCGCTTCATGCGAGGGTGGTTGATCTGCGACAAACGATCGTCCAGCTGCAGCAGCAGCGTGACCTGTTGAGTCGGAAGCGTCGCCGCGACCTCCTGATGCTGGGGGTGGGGTTGTCGCTGGTGGTGCATCTATGTTTGTTGATCTACCTGGCCCTTGTCCAACGGGGGTTGCCCGGAGGTGGGTCATCAACGTCGGTGGTGATCGAGTTCGCGACCCTTCATGAGCAGGAGCTGATCCAGCCGGAGAAGATCGAATTTGACGATCTGCTGCCCGAGCTGGCCGCCGAACTGGAAGACATGCCGCAAGAGGCTCCATCGGCGGACCTCGCTGCCGAGGTGTCGGCGGCGAACCTGGAGATATCTTCAGCTGGGGCGATACCGGCTCTTGGCGGATCAGGCGACGGCACGGGCGATCAATCGTTGGGCGGAGGCGGCGCGGGGACCAGCTTCTTCGGCGTGAGTTCGCGCGGTACTCGATTCGCGTTTATTGTGGATATCTCCGGATCGATGGATCGCGATCGAAGGATCCAGATCGCCATGCGCGAGCTTTCTCAATCGATTACCGATTTGCCTGACTACGCGTATTTTTACATTGTGCTTTTCTCGTCCGGGGCAACGGTTCCGCCCATGCAGGAGGGCTGGAACCGGGCCCGGCCCAGTACAGTGCGTCATTTCATTCGATGGCTGGGGCAGGTTGCTCCGCGAGGCGCGACGCAACCACGGTCGGCGTTCAGTCAGGTCTTTTCGCTCAAGGAGCGGCCGGATGTGATCTTCTTCATGACCGACGGCGAGATCACCAACTTCAGTGCCGAAGAGGTGGCGGCGCACACCAGCCGCGGTCGGCGTGTTGTTATCAATACGATCGCGTTCGGCGATCCGAGCAGTCAGGATCTTTTGCGCGACATCGCCCGGGAATCCGGCGGTGTGTACCGTTTTGTTCCGTCAGGTGGCGGGTAACCGATGCGCCGGTGTATCGCGAGTACCTGCGTGTTGTTGGTTGTCGTGCAGGCCCGCGCTGATGTGGTGGAGCGCCGCGGCAGCGAACCGCCCGTGCTGGGTGAGATTACGATAATCGACGATGCGGGTGTCACCGTGCGCAGCGATCTGGGCGCATCCCACTTCGTCCCATGGGATCGGGTGCGGCGCATTGATGCTGAGAATCGCGATCCGGTGCCGGCCCGTCGAATGGAAACGGCGGATCGTCTGTGGCGAGCACGAAGCCGCGTTGAACGGAACGATACAACCTTGGCCGAACCGCTGTTGGAGCGATTGTTCGAGCAGTATCGCAAGCAGACGCACGAGACGGCGCTGGTCGTGGCTGAAGGATTGTTGCGGTGCCGCCTGGCTCGCGGGGATCACGCACGGGCCGTTATTCCCGCGTTGCAGACGGCGCGGCTTCGCCGAGCTGGTGTAACCACCGATAGCTATACGAATCTGAACGCCGTGATTGACGAATCGACATGGCTGTGCCCGCAGCTTGCGCCGATTTGGATCCCTTCACCGCTCCTAACCAAACTGAACCACGACCTGGCCGAGTACGATTCGCATGGCGATGAAGTCGTCGCCGCGATCACAGCGCTGTACAGAAAAGCGATCCAACAAACGATTGGCGAAGTTGATGACCAAATAAGTGTGAAGACGTTGCCGGACCATACTGGCGTTGAGTTCCTCAGCCGCATCGTCGCGTGCAGCAGTCCCAAGACCGATGAACGGCGGAGTGCACGGAACGAGCTAAAGCGCAGTTTGGCTGAGCTGTCGCCATGGGCAGAGAGTTGGGCGCGGCTGCACATCGGCATGTCGCTGATGCGCGAGAGGGGCGTCGGTCGTCAACAGCAAGGAATCGTTAGTCTTTTGCACCTCCCGGCGCGCTTCCGAACCAGCCAGCCGTATCTGACCGGACTGGCCTTGGCCTACGCTGCGACTGCCCTGGAGGCGACCGGAGATGCTGATGGGGCCGCGGCGCTGCGCGTGGAGCTTCGACAGACGCTTCCAAATCATCCGGTACACGCAGTCGACGGGTCGTCGCTTCAACTCCCTTTCTATCAGCAGCAGAAGGAATCGCCATGACGTTGGTCACGACCGTTCTCGCTCAAACCGCCGATCCCGAGGCCAGTTCGTCGTGGTTGGACACGATCAGCAGCGGTGGCACCGTCGGGTACATCATCATTGGGCTGAGCGTATTCGCCCTGGCGTTAATCATCATGCATCTCGTGCAGATCAGACGAAACGCCTTGATCCCACCGGCGCAGATGGAGCAGATCGATCAGATGCTCGGTCGCGGGGATGTGGCCGGCGGGCTGGAGTATTGCCTCGATCCAACCAACGACTCGTACCTCACGCGAATTCTCGCGGCGGGATTGACGCGATTCCAAAAGTCAGCATTCGGCGTGTTCGAGATCAAGAACGCAATCGAGGAGGCCGGCGAGGATCAAACCGCTCGGCTGTACCGGTCGACCGATGCGCTGGGTGTGATTGGTTCAATCGCGCCGCTCCTCGGTCTACTCGGAACTGTTTGGGGAATGGTCGGCGCATTTGATGCACTCCGTCAGGGTGCGACGCCAAACCACGAGGAGTTGGCGGGGAACATCAGTCTTGCGCTGGTGACGACGTTGCTTGGGCTAATCCTGGCGATTCCGTGTGTGGCGCTGTACCGATATTTCGGCAATCGTATCGACGCCTTTGCATCGGAGGCGGCGAGGGAAATTGAACAACTGGTTTTGCACCTTGAGTCAACAGCGGGCGCGCAGCCGGCTTCGTCGCCGGCCCCTGCTCGTGGCCAGCGGTCGGCTCCTCCGGTGTCCGGGTCCGGTCCGGGAGTGAAGCCATGAAATTCGTGACCGCTCGCGAGCGCAGTCGGTCGCTGCACATCGAGATCACACCGATGATCGACGTTGTGTTCTTGCTCATCATCTTCTTCATGACGACGGCACAGTTCGCGCGGATGACTCGGGCGGAATTGGCCCTGCCGGTAGAACCCGGTGAGCAGGAACAGGCCCCCGAGGAAGCGGGCTTGGTCATCAATCTTACTGACGCCGGCGAGATCATCGTCACCGATCAAACGCTTGATCTTGCGGAGCTGGAGCAACTCGTTCGTCAGGAAATTCAACTTCATTCGGATCGCCCAGCTCGACAATTGAAGTTGCTGATTCGCGCCGACAAGAATGCCGACTCGGCTCGACTGAACGAGGTTGTACGATTGCTTCAGGGTCTGGACGTCGGCCATGCTCGTTTGGCGACGGAGGTGCCGCGCTAGACGCGAACAAGACCGTGCGAATTCAATGCAAATCATCTCGAAGACGCGCCGCTGAGATCACGTTGAATCTAGCCAGCATGATCGACGTGACGTTCCTGCTCTTGCTCTACTTCATGGTGACAACCGTATTGGCCAAGCCGGAGGATCGGCTGAGTCCGACGCTGCAGATGCAACGGGATAGCTCGGCCAGCAGCGCTAGCGACTTCGAGCCGCAAATTGTCGAAGTGATGCGCATCGATGGTCAACCCGGGTATCGTCTTGGCGCAACCGTCTTGCGCGACAAATCGGCATTGACGACGGCGCTGCGCGGATTGCCAAAGACGCCTGGAGTTTTCATCAACGTTCATGGCGATGTCGATGTGGCGCAAGCGGTGGCGGCAGTTCAGGCTGCTCGTGATGCGGGGTTTGAGCAGGTGACGTATGTGCCGGCGAACTAGGTGCGTGACGATCGCCGCGATCTTCCTTTCGCTGGTCCAATCCGGATTCGGCGACGATGTGGCCGTGTATCTGGAGCGCCATGGCTTGCAACAACTGTTGGCCGTGCATCTGGAGCAGCAGCTGGAAGACCAAACTGGCCAGGCGCGCCAAGACGCGGTCCTGAAACTGGCTGGACTCTATGCCCAATTGCTCGAATCGATCGACGATCCTGCTTTGCGGGTGGCTCTTGAAGAACGGAGTCGAGCGCTGCTCTCCTCGGCGCCGCCCGATGCCGCTGAAGAGTTGCGGCTCGCGCTGTTGCGCGGCGCGTACCGATCAGCCGAGCGAATCGCTGAAGATCATCGCCTTCGGCAGTCTGATGCGCAGCAGGTCGAACGGGCCAAGGCGACATTGACCGAATTGATTCCCAAGCTTCGTCAACTGCGCAGTCAGCTTGACGATCGTGCCGAATTGATGGAGCGCCAGTTGACTCGATCCGGTAGCGGAACCGCGGCTGTCCTCTCTCGCGAAGTCGATCGCTACCACCGCCTATTGGCTCAATGCACTTTTCTCAATGCGTGGGCGCTGTACTACCAGTCCTGGCTTCATGAACGACCCGACAACGCCCGCGCAGCAGAAACGCTCTTCGCCCAGTTGCTCGAAGCCGAATCCTCACGCCCGCAACCCGAAGATATCTCAATCGATCTGCGATCCGTCGAGCCGATCGCGCGTTCGATCCTCGGCATGGCGCTTTGTAAGTCGCTGACCGCATCGTCTACGACGGCGATCCGATGGGTCGAGCTGCTCGAGGACGAGCAGACGCATGAAACGCTGCGCCAACAGTTTCCAGCTTGGAAGATCGCCATTCATCTTGAACATGCTGAGTATCGCGCCGCGCGCGCGGTGTTCCAGAACCTTGAATCAGAGGATCCTTTCCCGCTACCGTGGATTCGGCTGGCGGCCGTTCACGCGCTGGAGGCCGAGCGCAATCGCGAGCACGCAGCCGATCTGGCACGATGGGCGGTTGCTGAACTGGCCGCCCGAGGTGAGCTGCAACAGGTTCTTGATCTGGCGCAGCGGTACGGTGATGAGGCGCTCGGCACTTCGGGGTTTGCGATGCGCTATGTGCGCGGCGTGCAGCACTATCAGCACGCGCGTGATGTTCATGGCAGCGAACGGCCGAGTGTGGATGAAGGCCTGTCGAGCCTGTACGAGCGCGCGGTAACCGAGTTGGAGACAGCGGCTCGCGAGCCGGACGCCGGGCGCTATCCCAAGGCCGCGGCGGGCTGTCGGTGGCTGGTCGCTTGGTGTCGGTATTTCCAAAGCAGCTTTCTTGCGGCTCGTGAAGCATTCGAGCGCGCCGCGGAAGATCTTTCGCACAACGACGGGCCCGAGGCGCTGTGGATGGCCGTAGTCTGTCTGGATAAGGTTGTAAAGGCGGGCAACAACGACGCATTGACGCGCGAATTGGCCGAGCTTATTGATCGGTTTCTCGGGCAATATCCCTCAAGCCCCCACGCTCCCAGGCTAATCGTGAAACGGGCCCGCGCTGCACGAGAGATCACGCCTGCACTTGTCAGCGAGCTACTGGCCGTTCCCGAGAGTAGCGATGCGTACTCCGATGCGCGTGCGCAGGCAGCACTGGCGCTATACAGGCTCTTTCGACGATCGTCCGGCGAGCAACAGTCGCAGTTTGGGAACGAATACTTGCTCGTGGCGATCCCATTGGTCACCTCTTCCAAGCCGACTCCAGATGCGCAAATGCAGCTGACTCAATTCATAGCGCGATGTCGGCGCGTGCTTGAGGTCGCGCTGAGCGAGCAAATAAAACGACCCGCCGCGGCGCGGTCCGCTCTGGCAGCGCTGGATGAGCTTGGTGACGCCTCGGCGCCGCACCGGGACGAAATAGAGTATCGCCGATTGCAGGAACGACTGTACGAAGCTGATACAGTGTCAGCGGTGGCGGCTTCCGACGCGTTGTGGACTCGTAACCAGCAATCGATTTGGTCTCGCGCGGCGCAGAGGACGCTGTTTAAGTATGTCCACAAACAGCTGGCAGCAGATGACACAGATGCGCAGTCCCTCGACCTGGTCATCCTTACCGGCCAGAGGATTCTAACCGAGTTCGAGCCATCAACGGAGACGCTGCAGCGCCCCAGCGTATTGGCGTACTACCTGGCCGTCGCTGATGCACTTTCGTTGCAGTGGAAGCGGCGGAGTCGAGCCGACAGTGCGCAGCGCGCTTTGGAGTTGTACGAAGCCGTGCTGACCGTTCGTCCTCGCGATGCCAAAGTATTGCGTGCGACGGCGAATCTGTCGGAGCGACTTGGCAAGACCGATCGCGCCCTGGCGTGCTGGAGGCTGCTCGCCGCTGGCAGCCAAGTTGGAACTGAGCCGTGGTTTGAATCGAAATTCCATCTGATATCGGTTCTGGCCGAGGTGGATCCCGCCCGAGCCCGATTGGTCATGGATCAGCACAAACAACTCAACCCCGACTACGGTCCGCAACCTTGGGCGGCTCGACTGCTTGCGCTGGATCGGCGAATTGCCGGCAACGGTGATACGGGATCGTCCCAACCGGCGGAAAGTGATTCAAGTGGCGAGAAGGCGGGGCAATCGTGAAACACGATCCGACCATGCGCTTCCTGGGGTTGAATTCCAAGGTTCCTCCGGCCACATTGCTGGGTTTTCGCAACGAACCGAGAGATATCGAGGCGGTCGAGTCCGCCCTCGGCCGTCAGGTTCGGAAAGTCAATGTGCATCCTGATGGTGACAGTGCCGACGCCGATGCAGTGCGTCACAAGCTGCGAGAGGCGGCTCGTTTGCTCATGGAATCTCTAGGACAAGCGATGCCGCGTGCAGTGGCTGCTTCGTCTGCCGCTAGAGCTCGACCTGAAACCACAACGCAACGAGGGCCGACGCCGGGATGGACACCCCGAGGCGGCGGGCTCCAAACGCCGATGCAGCTTACCTCGTTCGATCAGCAGGTCATGGCCGTGTTGGTGGGATGCGGCGGCTGGAATATCACAAGCCGGACCAAACTCGTGGCGCTGGCCGGGGCGCACGGGCTTTCCGTGCAAGGCCTGGTGAAGGTGATCACTGGGTTGAGCGAGTACGCCAAATCCGGCGGACCTCGACTCGGAGTGGCTGAATTGACCTCCGGGGCCGAGCGTGTCCCGAATTTTCCACCTGCCCCGACTTCTCCAACGCAGATCGAAGAACGCGCCGAATCGACGATGACGGCCGAGCCTGAGCAGGATGCCGTTTGGGCGAGAATCAAGCTTCCGTTGTTCTTCGGTCTGGTGACGTTGATTGTCGGGATTGTAGCGGTGCGATTTGCCCTCCTGCCGCCGGCTCAATCTGGTCCCGAGCGGGCGGATCAAAGGGCCGATTCGTCCGGTTCAGTTGCCGCTGATTCATCTAGATTGGATATTTTCCAGCAGCGGCCGTCACCGAGGGTTGAGCCGCGACTCGCTCGTTTTGACACCTTTCCAACTTTCTCGGGAGATGCGCTTCCGGTCGTGGCGGCTGAGGCGGCGGCCCAGTGCGCTGAGTTGCCGGATGACTTGGACTTGTTGGCCCGTCGCATCACCGTCGCTGATATTCCTTCCGAAGCGGTGTATCGCAACTTCAACGTCATTATTCAGACTGTTGCTGCGGGGTGGATGTTCACAGACGATTCGACGCGAGAGGATCTGGGGCGTGCGATCTTCGAGGTGATGTACGCTGCCGGCGACTCGCCCAGCGTGGCGGATCGACTACTGGCATCCTTTGCGCCGCCGACCGGTCCACCCTCCGATCCAGTTGAAATCTGGCGCGGCGTTTGGATGGTCTCAAAGCTTCAGCGGATCGCCGCGAGATCCGACTTGGCCCCGACGTTGATTCAACGTGCGCGTGCGCAACTGGATGTCGCGTTTGAACAAGCGCCGATTGACTTGACCGACACACGCACCGCCCAAAGCGCATGGCTTGATCGAACCGCCGGCCTCTTGGTCGATGTGATGGAGTTTGAAGCGCGAATATACGACTTTTGGGAGTGCTGGCTTTCCGCACAGCGATTCATCGGGTCGGGTGAGCGATTCAACGCCGCGTTGATGCACGCCGTCGAGTCGATCATGGCTAGCGCCACCGACCTGTCGCAGGCGGGTCCCAGCGTCAACGTGCTCGGGCGACTCCTCAGGTTGGCGGATTTTCAGTCAAGCCCGGTCGTTCGAGAGCGAGTGCGATCGCTCTTGGACGATCAGCAGCGAATTGACGCCAACGACCTGTGGGTGATGACCAGCCTTCTAGCCCAAAGCGACAATGTCTCTTGGTTCGGCGAAGACCTTGTATTGCCGTATGACGCCGACTGGATCTTCCGGCGGCGGACGGCGGACCGCATCATGGATCGCTGGCCCAAAGCGGCATCGACATTGGCAGCGCTTCAGAACATTCCGCGCGGGCTGCCGGTTGATGCAGCGCTTGGATCACGTTGGGACACGGCGATGCAACAAATCCTGGACCGGCCGCTGAGTTCACATCCACAACAGCTTATGGAAGAGTTGTTGATGGCCAGTTGGTTGAATGAAGCGGCGCTACGGCTTGTGGCGGACGAGTTGGTTGTGGCTCGCGATCTGATCACGCGAGTCGAGCAGAGCCTCGAAACCGGTGCGGTCCCTATAAGGTCGCGTAGTTCGTCCGGGCCGGTTCGACCGGGTCAACCCATCGGCAACGATGCCGTTTGGGCGGTCGCTTACGAGGAGGCCGGTCGCAACGCCGATGAGCGACTTCGTTGGCTTGGCACGCTTCGCAACAATGCCGGCACAGACCTGGGGCCGATTGACGCCGAGCAGTTTGTTGCCGTTGTCTATCGTGGTTCACCGCGCGAGGTTCGCGACCTAGCCGGATTGATCGTCGCCGAACAGTTTGGGACGGGTCCCAACGTCGCGATGCAAATGCTCGATCAGTTCGCCAATGCCGCATCGAACAACGGTTTGTCGGAAACGATCGGACGCCTGACTGGTCGACTATTGCCCAGTCAACGTTCTGAATCGTGGGATGTCGAAGCACGTTTGGCTCTGGTCGAGCATGCCCTGAGTTTGCGTCCGAGCGGTGAGCGCCGGCTCGATCTGCTCTCGCAGCTTGTTACCGAGTCGTATCTGAATCGTGAGGCGGCCCTTCGCGGTCAATTGCGGCCCGCCCTGCGCTCTCGATCATCGCAAGAAGCGGCCCAGCGGCTGGCCGAGGCGTGGCGGGATCGAGCGACTGTCGTTGTCGTTGCTGACCCCGTGCCGGGAGATCTGCCTGCATTGGCCCGCAGAGGCGCGACTCGCCGCCGCCTTAGTGATGGGCCCATTCAACGTTTCGTCGCGGCCCAACTTGCCGTACTCGACTTGATGGCGTACATCACCACGGCAGAGCAGCCCGATCAGGCTGCGACCGGTCGTGAGCTATTGAGCGTGGCCGCACAGCGACGGGCCCGCTTCGGTCAGGTGCTTGCGCAGGCCGCGGACATCGAGCGTACGATCGTTGCGTTTTGGCGATTGCGCATCACGATCGAAGACACAGGGGGGGGCGATCGATGACTGTTTCCAAGTCCGTTACAGCTTTGCTCATTGTTCTCTTGGCGATGTTCCCAGCACGTTGGACTACGAATGCCGAGGCCCAGGCCGTCAACATTGAGCCTGTGGATCGCTGGGAGGCGCGCTTAGCGGCGTTGGCTCCGACGAATCCGTTAGCCTACTTCGAGCTGGCCGAGGAGATTGCCGACGATTCCGTGGGCAAAAGTCATCGCGAACTAGCTCGACACCTGTTTGCGTTGGCGGGCGTGCTCGATCCACCGGGACTAGGACGCAGCGCGAGTCTAGCGCTGGCCGACATGGAAGATCGAGCCCATGTCAAGCGGCAACTGTTAGCGCTGGCAGCGTTGCTTGATGAACGGGGCGGGGTGGCTGGTTGGGGTCAGCCGGACGAGGCGCCACAGATCAGCGCCTCTGCTGCCGTGGCCGTCGGTGAAGCGTTGAGCTACTACCGTCGAGGACGTGGCCCACGTGCACTGTCCGTGCTGGAAAAACCAGGGGCGACGGCCCTGCTGGAATCAGCCGGTGGCGTGCTGCGCGGCGGCGCGAGGCGGTTTATGGAAGACTGCAAGCTTTATCGCGGACAGCGCAAGCCGACGGTTACCGAGGACGATCTCCGTCGAATGCTGCAGCTTGAGGCCGCGGTGCTGGCGGGCGTCGATCGCGCCTGGTCAGGCCAGCTGCTGCTGGGTCGTGGGCGACCTTTGGTCGAGGTTGATCCGGACAACCTCCAGCAAACGTTCGGCGTCGATGCGTCCCGGCCGTACTACCGCCGTGGCCGATGGGTCGCCGTCGATGACGGCGCTTGATTCGGCAACGACATCATGCGTCACGTCGCGGTCCGGCTCGGTCTTATGTTGTCGGCATAGGTCGCTGTGGTTCTAACCCGCCTGCTTGGCGAGGTGGCGGCGCTTTGATTCGATCAGATCGATCAAGCCGTCGATGATGACAGCTGAATCCAACGACCACAGTCCCCACCGGCTGTCGAAGGACGCTCGGGCCATGTCCAGACCCTCACGGACAATTCGGGGCAAGCGCGACTGTGAAAGTGAGCCCAGGAATTCACCGGCGACGGGGATGGCCAAGCGTAGATCATCCGGCGAGGGGATAAGCACTGCCAGTGGTTCGGTGCTGAGCTTGGTGCGATATTCGATCGACCATCGCCAACATTCGCCGTACCAACGAAACTGTTCGACCACGCCGTCCATCCGGAGCAAGCAGCGGCGGATCTTGTCCATGTGCTTGGTGGCTTCGGCTGGTAGGTCCGCTCGGAGCTGACCTGCCGTAGGTTCATTGAACCGCGCCTCCCAGGCAAGACGACCATAAGTTGCTGCTACAGCCATAATTACGCTTCCTTCTTTCTCGAAACACGCCGAGCTCTTTGGCTGAGGGCCGCGGCGGTGTTCCAGGGGTAATCTTAGGCGTTGCTGAGACGGTCGTCCTGGCCCGAACGAAATCTGGCAATCTGGATGGACGGGGAGGAACTGGGGTGAAGAGAATAGGCTTATCGCGGTTGATGCTAAGGCGCTGTGGCGACGTCCTAGAGGACTTGGAAGACGATGACGCTGATTCTCGGTGATGTAACGGCGGTGCTCATGGCCAAGCGACCCGAGCCGGGTGTGGTGAACACACGGCTGGTACGGCCGGGCGGGCTCGATTCGGAGGCGGCAGCCCGGGTGGGCTGGGCGATGCTCATATGCACGGCTCAGCGCCTCTGCGCCGCAAGTTCTCGGGTGATTCTGGCCGCGTCGCCTGATGGGTGTGCAGGCGAGCTCGCCGAGGCGCTCAAAGTGAACTTCGCCCAGGTCGTCGACCAAGGAACGGGCGATCTCGGTCAGCGGTTGGAGCGTGCTTGGAAGGCGGCCGGAGAGGGCCGAATCGCGTTTTTCGGGGCGGATGCTCCCGATGTCCCTCAAGAGGCACTGCGAGCGATTCCCCAAGCGCTGGCAAACCATGATCTGGCCGTGGGTCCGACCCATGACGGCGGCTACTGGACGTTGGCGGCAACAGCGTTCCATCCACAGGTGCTCCGGGCAATCGACTGGGGAACCGACCGCGTGTACGATCAGACCCGTAAGCGGGCGGTAGAAGCCGGACTTGAGGCTTGCGCCCTGCCGCGCTGGTACGATGTCGACCAGCCCAGTGACCTGGAGGCGCTACGCCGGCGTGTGCAAGCACGCCTCGGGTCGCCTCCGACCGAATCAGTTGACGAGCTTGCACTAAGAACGCTCGCCGAGCAGATCAGAACCGTGACCAACTCCTCGACATCGCCCGAGACGTCCGTATGACGAGTCATCCAACGCTGACCAAAGACGTGCACCCAAGTCTCTCGGATTCTGATACGGCCGACCTCGCCGATGCGGTGATCCTGCTGGTCGACGACAACCTCCAGAATCTTGAGTTGATGCAGGCGTACCTGGAAAGTCTTCCCTGCCGATTGCTTACGGCGCGCGATGGGTCCGAGGCGTTTGGGCTTATTAGTGACGATCCGCCCGACCTGATTTTGTTGGACGTGATGATGCCGCGGATGTCGGGCTTTGAGCTTTGTCAGAAACTCAAATCCAGCCCGGGGACGCGCGACATCGTGGTGATCATGGTCACCGCCTTGCACGAAGTGGGCGATTTTGAACGGGCGGTCGAATGTGGGACGGACGATTTCCTGACCAAGCCGGTCAACAAGCTCGAACTTCTTACGCGCGTGCGATCGTTGCTGCGAGTTCGGCTGCTCAAGAAACGACTCGACCAGGTGATGTCGCTCAGACAGCGTGTCGCCCCGGATGATCGAGATCACCCCAGCGCACGTCAAACGCTCGAAGAAGACTGATTTAGAATTACGATTTACCCGGCAATGCATACACGGCGGCGCTAGATTGCCGGCCGGCGCGTCACGATCACCGGCGCATCGTTGGGGCGAGTCCACCGGCTTGTCGGTCCGCGCGGTTCCAACGTGATCTGAAGATGATCGAGGTATCGGTTCAGCGCGGAGACTTCGAACATCGCCAGCCAATCCTTCTGAGCGGAATTGTTGATCTCTTGAATCGAGTGGATCAGCTGCGGCTTGGTGAGCATGGTGACGGCTCCGAGAAGGTTTCGTGTAAGCCCCGTTCATCGGTGCACCGCCAATGGTTCGTCGAGGTGATAACCGCTGCGGACGCACAGAGCGACAGTTGGCCGTGCGGGCCGACCAGGCTGATTTTGCGCCCCCGGAATCGGTAGAGCGATAAACGGCGGAGTTTCTAGCGGCAACGCTGGCGCGCACGAGATTTCAGGCGGCATAGGGATTAGTTTGCGCGCGCCATTGTTGCCGGATGGTTGTTGGTGATTGGTCATTCGTGGATGCTCGGATGATCAAGAAAAAGAGCTACTCCATAAAGGGGCCAACGGCGTGGCAAGCGCGCGCGAGGACTGCCGTTTTTGGAAACAGGTCGAAAAAAGTTGAAGAATCTCACCACTGAGTCACAGAGGACACAGAGCGGATTGAAACACGGAGGGCCGCGGAGAGCCACGGAGGTGGGAAGGGATGGAAAGAGAAACAAAACTGGGATGACCGAACCTTGCCCCGTTTAGCGGCCGCTCCCCGAGCGGCGGGGTTGAACGTACCTGTCCCCGGTTTCTTCCCAGCGGTGCGTAGCAGAGCGGATTGAAACACGGGGGGCCACAGAGGGCCACGGAGGCGGAGAGCGCTTGGGCTAGAAGGCAGGTACTGCGTCGGCGGCGGGGCTTGGAGGTTCGACGATGGCAACTGCCTTCAGAGTCGCTGAGATTGCCGCTCAAAGGGAGAAATGGTGGCCGACTTGGAGCTTTTGTTACGGCGAGGCGGTGACCCCGTGGTACACTGTTCCTGCTCGGTCGCACGGGGGCAGCTGTCTCCGGGGGCGGCCATCCCGACGGAATCTGGACGAAGGAGTACCGCCGTGCGGCCACTACGTTGAAGGAGGTTGAGCGATGTTCAGCCGCCGTCTCTTGATCGTGGCTGTGATTGCGGTCTTCTCCTCCGCCCAAGCCCCCGCGGATTGGACCGCCACCGAATCACTGCC
>CBDUST010000046.1:0-21124 GCA_965369945.1 uncultured bacterium
GATCATTTCGATTCGGAATCCGACTCCACTTCTCGATCAGTGTGCCGAGTTCCTCCCATCGCTCATCCTCCTCCATCACGATCAGCGACACGTACGACTTGATACTGAAATAGCCAGGCCGATCCTTTCTGTACACACGCCACACATAGTCGTCTTCGAGTCGTGCAAAGCTACCCCGCAGATTCCAGTTGTCCGTTTGCTCCGCCAATATCATGGCACACCCCCATGCCACGGCGACGTTCACGATCGCGCCGAGGAGGAGGAACACAACGAGTTTGGTCAGGCGGCGTTTCACAACATAAGGATACTCCGGTCAGAGCCGGGCTGTCCTATGTAGGGCAGGCCTTGGGCCTGCCTGGGACGGTGTCGATGTCGCAAGAACGGCAGGCTCAAAGCCTGCCCTACGAACTTGCTTGCGCAACAAAAACCCCGCGTTGGCGGGGTGTGATCCAAGTGGCGATGGGCGGACTCGAACCGCCGACCTAGGGTTTATGAATCCCTCGCTCTAGCCGACTGAGCTACATCGCCTTGAAGTTCGGCATACCGGTTCAGCAGTCTACGCTGGGGTCCATTTCGGTCAAGCTTGATGCACGCCGTCAACGCGCTTCGTGTTCACCACCGGCGCATCCGGCGCTTCGTCCTCGCTCGATGACACTGGCGTTGGCAACCATCGGCTCAACAGCGACGAGTCTTCGCATCTCAAATCAGGATTCGCCCGTTTGATCGCGTTGGCTACCAGCCCCATGAACATTGGATGCGGATTCAACGGCCGACTCGTCAGCTCCGGATGAAATTGCGCCGCGATAAAATACGGATGCGCCTCGGCGGCCAACTCCAACACCTGCATGATCGGATAGTTCGGGTGCCGGCCTGAGAATCGCAGCCCGCCCGCCTGCAATCGATCAATATACTCGGGTTCAACCTCAAATCGATGACGAAACCGCTGGCGGATCAACTTCGAAGCGCCGGGCTCAAAAAGCATCGCCGCTAACGAATCGTTTTTGATCAGCACGTCCTGCGCTCCGAGTCGCATCGTTCCGCCCAGACCTTCGATTTTTTTCTGCTCGGGGAGTTCCGAGATCACCGCATCGGGACTATCCGTGTTGAATTCCGTCGAGTCAGCCTTAGTTAATCCCAACACGTTACGAGCAAACTCGATCACCGCCACCTGAAAACCGAGGCAGATTCCCAGGTACGGGATGCCCTGGCTGCGTACATATTCCACGCACGCAATCTTGCCCTCGACGCCGCGCTCGCCGAACCCGCCCGGCACGATGATCGCATGTACATACGCCAATCGCTGCGCAGCGTTGCTCGAAGTGACATCAGATGTATCGATCCACTGCACGTCAACCTTAGCGGACAGGTGCGTCGAAGCGTGCTCAATCGCGCGATCGATTGAGGCATAGGCATCGCGCACGGTGGTGTACTTGCCGGTGATACCGATCGTGATCTTGTGTTTGCGCGGTGCGAGAATCTTGTCGGAGTATTCCCCCCAAGATCGTCGCGAGCGATCTTCGTGCATCGCATTGACACGATCATGCAGCTGAAGAATCGACAACACCTCTCGATCAAGCCCTTCGGTGCGCATCGCTTCGGGCACGGTGTAAATCGATTCGCGATCGTGCATCGAGAAGACGCGATTCATCGGCACATTGGAGTACATCGCAATCTTCTGGAGCACCGTCTCAGTGACGGGATTATGAGCGCGGCAGGCAACAATGTGCGGCTGAATCCCCGCTTCCATCAACCGCTTGATCCCCAGCTGCGCGGCTTTGGACTTCTGCTCGCCGAGGATGTTTGGCTCAATGATGTAGGTCAGTGCGACAAAGCAGACTGAGCCGGGCCCTTCCTCAAACGCCAGTTCGCGCAAGGCCTCGATATAGAAACTGTTTTCGTAGTCGCCTGCCGTTCCACCGACCTCGATAAAGACGACATCCGCCGGCCGGCCATTCGGGCCACCGGTCATCGCCAGCTCACGCAGCCGCAGCTTCACTAGGCCGGTCACGTGCGGGATCATCTGAACGTCCCGGCCGAGGAACCCGCCCTTGCGCTCTCGCTGGAGTATGTCCGCGTAAATCTGCCCGGACGTGACGAAATTCCGCCGCGACAGGTTCTGGTCTAACACACGCTCATAGGTGCCCAGGTCCATATCGCATTCGGTGCCATCGTCCAGCACGAAGACCTCCCCATGGCGGAAGGGGTTGAGCGTCCCCGAATCGATATTCAGGTAGCCCTCCATTTTGATGGGCGCGATATCCAGGGCTTTATCTTTGAGCAATTTGGCCAGCGACGAGCTGAAAATGCCCTTTCCCAGCCCTGACATCACGGTGCCGATGACCGCGACAAAGCGGTGGCGACCGCGCTGATAGCCATCGGGAATAGGGGAGTGGAATTCGGTAGTTTCGCTGCTCTGGCCGAACTGTTGCAGGAAGCCGCCGGTGGAGCCCTCATCGGGCGAAGGGTGGTAGAGCTGGTTGGGCATTCCCAACTGTACCGCGCCGACGCTTCGAACGAAAGGGGTGGCCTGACTCCATCTGGCAGCCTGTTCATAGAACGGCAGCGCCAAGGTACACTTTTGATTGAAGGAGACCTTCCAATGAACGATCGCAGCGATAGGCACGTTCTGGTAATTCTCAGTGGATTGATCGTTGTTGCGGTACTTCCACAGCCAACGATGGCGGACGATCTAGGTGGATCAGAGGCCTGCCTCGCTGGGAAGCTCGAACGGACCCAATGGGTCGCATCCTCCAAGGCCTGGGACGAAGCGACCGGCCGTGACCTGCGGCACTTTCCACCGGACCGTGTCGTCGACTACCAACACATGAAATTGCAGTTGCGGTTTGATGATCTAAGCGACATGCGGTTCAGCGCGACGCAGACGCTGCGGTTCGCGCCGATCGGCAACGCCACTGACGCAATCACGCTCGACGCAGTCGGGCTGGATATCTCCTCTGTTACGTTGAATAGCAGTACGGTCGAGTACTACCAAGACGACGAAACGCTGACATTGCGATTCGATCCGTCGCTGCCTGTTGGTCAATCGCAGGAAATCGTAATCGAATACGTTTGCGATCATCCTTACGCGGGCTTGACCTTTACGCCTTCATCGCCTGATGCGCCGGACTATACAGCTGAGGTTCATACGCACGGGCAGCCGGAGACGAATCGGCATTGGTTTGTCAGTCATGACTTTCCCAACGAACGGATGACGACCGAACTGATCGTGGACGTTCCTAGCGGGTTGTCGGTGTCCGGCAACGGTCGGCT
This sequence comes from uncultured bacterium, assembly GCA_965369945.1. Taxonomy (GTDB): domain Bacteria; phylum Planctomycetota; class Phycisphaerae; order Phycisphaerales; family SM1A02; genus JADFNO01. The sequence continues at coordinate 3,271 of CBDUST010000046.1, forward strand.
CGTCTCGCACGATGACGATGGCGAGCGCGCCGTTTGGCATTACTTGCAGGACAAGTCGCACGTGAGTTATCTCGTGTCGCTGGTCATCGGCGAGTTTGATATCGTCGAGATTCCACATTCGCGCGTGCCAATGCAGGTGTGGGTGCCTCAGGGAAAGGGCGAACAGGTCATGCAGACCTATGGGCGAACCGGCGAGATGATCGACCTCTTTGAGAAACGCCTGGGTATTGCGTATCCCTGGGATCGCTACGACCAGTTGCTCGCGAAGAACTTCGGCTCCGGTGGAATGGAGAATACATCCGTGACCACAATGTATCCCACCGCGGTGCTCGACGAAACAGCGCTGCTCGATGGTGATCTTGAAGGATTGATTTCCCACGAACTGTGCCACCAGTGGACCGGCGATCTGATCACTTGCAAGAGTTGGGCGCACCTGTGGCTCAACGAGGGCTGGGCTACATACGGCGCAGCGCTGTGGTTTGAGCATCGTGATGGTGAAGATGGTTATCTCGACGCTATGCGCAGTAATTTTCGACGACTGACTCGGCGAGATAAGGCGGGTCAAGGCGAGCCGATGGTTTCGCCGGTTTATGATCATCCGCGCGAAACGTTCCGTCGCGCGGCAAATCCTTATCCCAAGGGCGCGTCGATCCTTCACATGCTGCGGCGAATGCTCGGCGATGAACTTTTCTTTGAAGGCGTTCACCTCTACATGAATCGGCACGCGCTCGGCGTTGTCGAGACCAACGACTTTCGCTACGCGATGGAAGAGGTGTCGGGGCTCGGCTTGGAGTGGTTCTTTGAGCAATGGTGCTATCGGCCTGGTGTTCCCGAGCTCAGCGTGGATGTTCGCTACGATGGCAAGACGCGCGAGTTGCTCGTTGATATCGAGCAGACGCAACACATTGATGATCAAGCGCCGGCTTACCGATTCACACTGCCGATCTTTGTGCGCAACGCTGAGGGGAATCGGTGGTTCGATATCGACGTACGACAGCAAACGACTTCTTATCGAGTCCTGCTCGATGGTCCGCCGACGATTGTTGCTGTCGATCCGTACCTGAATGTGTTAGCGAAAACGGAGGTCGAGAAACCGCTCACGATGTGGATCGCACAAGCGAATGACGGGCCGACCATTGCTGCTCGTCATGCTGCACTCGCCGCGATGGCCGAGAACGATTCCGCCGAAACGATCGAGTTGCTTTCGGCGATCATTCGTGATGAGTCGCAACGACATACGCTTCGCAACACCGCCGTTGATTCACTCGCCAAATATGGATCGGAGCAGGCGACGGCTGAGCTGTTGGCGCTCGCGACTGACGGCGTAGATGAGGTGAAGGTTCGATCGTCAATCGTCGGCAAGCTCACCGGTCTCGACAAGGCCGACGTCGTTGAATTGTTAGCGAAGATCGCGGGGAACGACCCAAGCTACGCTACGCGTATCGCCGCGATTGATGCGCTCGCCCATCATGAGGCAGCCGATCACGCCGATCTCATTGCCGAACTGGTGGACTTCCCCAGTCAGCATGACCGGGTTCGACAAGCAGCGCTGCGAGCTTTGGCGAAGTTGGATGATGCGCGCGGTCTTGATCTTGGCATGAAATACGCCGGTTTCGGTCACATGGATCGGGCCCGACCGACCGCGATCGAAACCATCGGCAAGCTCGCCGAACACGATAACGACAAAGCCGTTGATTACTTGCTCGAATTGCTCCACGACCCGGAGCGCCGAGCCGTACGCGCGGCAGGAGCAGCCTTAGCGGACATCGGCGACGAGCGCGCGATCGCCCCAATTCAAGCCATGGCCGAATCGCACCCCGATCCCCAACTGCGCGAGAGTGCCGCGGAGTGGCTCAACGAACTTAAAGAAGCGCAGCAAGAGACAGACACCGAGTGAGACGATCGTACCCTTGACTGGCGTCGCGTACCGATGAAACGCACTCCCGTCCCCTTTCCGTCTTGTTCATTGCAAACCCGGTACCATGGTGCTGTTGAACTCTCTGACAAGGTGCCTCACGTCAGACCAGAGGAAGAAGGAGTATTCCTCTATCCCCGTGTAGATTCCCCGGAAGTTCAGGCGTTCCCTTTCGGGATCCCATACCATGACCGCCGCGCCTGATAATCCCTTATATGTATCACTGGCAGGTGCGACAAGGTATATGAGATTCTTTGAGGATTTCGTCGGCGGATGCTTGACCTGGGCCTTAACAAAGGTTTTCTTGAGCTGGCGAACCTCTGCACGCATCAACTCTCTCCGACCCTCTGCCCAAAAGCCAATAATCCAGGCACTCTGTCCGTCTTTCAGATGATGGTGAGGTTCCCAGTCGTCGAGGATCGACGGTGATTGGATCGAGACATTCAGAACGCGGATGACGACCCAGTCATCCTCGAAAGTCTCATCCTGACCGGATGCGATGATGGTATACCCGGTGAGGACACCATCAATTTCCACCACTGGTCCGGTCAAAAGGTGCTTGCAGGTGAGCAAGCGGTTGTTACCGAGATGCACTGCCGTACCGCCGTCCTTCGGACTCATGAACAGGTGCACCGGAATCCGCCCCAATTGCGCCGATGTCGGATCAGACACCTGAGAGAAGTCGCCAGGACGGTGAATGGTGGCACAGCCCGACGCAACCAGAACTGTTGCCGTGAGCAAAGGAAGACTCAGGTTGTTAGGGAGCATGACGAGCCCTCGGCGTTTCATGCCGCCGGCAACGCCAGCGGTTCGCGGATCACATCCTTGCCTTGGAGCGACTCCTCGGTGAGCTGGCGATTGGCTTCCAGGACGAGTACGGCCGCCTCTTGGAGATTGGCGCGCGCTTCGGCCAGGGTCGCACCCTGACTGTTCGCGCCCGGCAGCTCCTCGACAAACCCGATATAGCCCTCAGCTACTTTGCGATACACGGCGGCCAACTTCATGAACATTCCTCAAGGATCACTCAGATTATAGCTAAAAATCACCGTCGTTGCGATCCTCGGCATCCGTGTCTATGACGGCGCTCTATGTCGCGGTCTGTTGAGAATCCAAATACCACCGCACAAACTCTTCATACTGCTGTGGCGTGTCGATCCCGTGGAAGGTCACGTTGGCGATGGCGACCGCAATGTCGTAGCCATGCTCCAATGCCCGCAGTTGTTCCAACGACTCAGCCTGCTCCAGCGGTGTTGCCGGCAGCGTGACGTATTTCAGCAGGAAGTCGCGGCGATAGACATACAGGCCGACGTGTTTGAGCGGGGGGGGTTCTTGCCCACCACCATCGCTGGGCTTCATCGATCGCGAAAAAGAGAGAGCTCGACCGTCTGCGTCCACAACAACTTTGACGATGTTCGGATCGCTCGGATCCTCATCATCAGAAAACGGCGAGGCGAGTGTTGACATCACGCACGATGAATTGTCGTGAAGCGTTTGGATCGTCAAATCGATTAGCTCAGGCTCAATTTGTGGTTCATCACCTTGCACGTTCACGATCAACTCCGAGGTGATCTCGGCTGCCGCTTCCGCAATTCGACTTGTGCCGTTGGGATGATCCGCACGTGTCAAGACCACCTCTGCACCGAAACGCCGAGCTGCTTGCTCGATACGCTGGTCATCCGTAGCGATGATTATTCGATCGACAAGACCTGCCTGGCGAACTTGGTCAAAGACATGTTGGATCAGCGGTTTGCCGGTGCGGTCGGCCAGCACCTTTCCCGGAAAACGTGTCGAGGCGTACCGGGCAGGAATCACAGCAGTTGCGTGCGGTAGCGACACGGCACTGGTCAACCGGGCGCAAGTCCGGTTAGTTCCTTGATCAGCTCATCCACGCCTTTACGAGCGGAGCGGATGTCACGGAAGGTGACGTCTTGTTGGATAATACTGGTGCAAATGTCTCTCGCCTCCTTGGCCAGTTCCAGCGATTGTTCTTCGCGTGCGTTAGCCATCAGCGAGATCATCAAGTCGTAGCGAATTGCCAACTCCGCTTCCTTCTCGGTCGCATCGACATGTTCGAGCGCATTCTTGTATGCATCAACAGCTTCGATATGCCAGGATTCCTCAGCGAAACACCGCCCGAGCATGTGCTCAGCTTGAACACGCAATCTAGGCTCATCTTTAGCGTCCTGGAATCGCTTCATCGCGTCGTCTGGGCGGCCGAGCTCAAACTCCACCTTGCCGAGCTGAAACTTGATCCGGCGATCCGTTGGGTATTTTTCCGTGCGCTCGGCATATTCCGCAAACCGCAGGTCCAGAGCAGTCTTGCCGGCTTGCTCATACTCCGCACGCAGTTGGCCGTCATCCGTGCGGCCATCGAGCTTTTCTTTGAGCTCATCGACTCGACGTTGCGCTTGCTCAATCTTGATATCACCCGCCAAGGCGCGGAATCGATACTCGTTCGTGTCGGCGAAGCCTTTCATATAGACGTCGTATGATTGCTGCTCAGCTTCTGGGGTTCCCTTGGCCTTGAGCAACTGAGCGTATTTGTTGATTACATCCGGTATTCCAGGTGACTCCTTGTACTCTTTGAGGGCACGCTCGATATTGCGTTGCTCAATGGACTGTCCGCCGGCGATGGAACTTGCCTCTTCAAGCTCGCGCTGCTTGTCAGCATCCTTGACGAACTTGCGGAACCCGCCTTCTTCGCCGCCGGCTTCTGCATAACGACCCTCGTCCATTGCGCGCTGGGCACTGAGGTCCTTCAGATCGCTCTCTAGTTCAGTGTCCATTGGATCAAGGGCGAGCGCAATCTCTCCGGCGCGTAGCGCTTCGTTCCAGGCGCCGACTTCGGCCAAACAGGTCTTCGCTTGAAGGAAAGCGTTCTTGGACGGCTTCTTCTGTTTCTGGAGAACGTTCAGCGCCTTGGGCGCGAACCAATGGCCGAACTCGAATTGCTCAGCCTTGACGATCGCGTCCAACAACTTCAGCGCCAGCGGGCCATTGTTGATGTCCTTCATCCAGGCGAACTCGGCGGCCGCGAACTTCTCGACCGGATGAGAGCCTTCCAGTTTTCTTATCTCCTTCCCAGAGGCCGGCCTACTCCCCTTGTTGAAGTATTGGACCGCCGCCTCGTACATCGCTTCGTGGGCCGACATCATCGAGGGGTCGAGTCCGATACCGTGGGCGTAGTACCACAGAGCCGAGTCGAAGTTGGCCGAGTCGGCCATGACGCGAGCGTGCTGAAACCACCGGCGTGCCTTGTCCGGTTGCGGTTGGAACGGGGCCACTTCCTTCCGAGGCTCGCCGTCTTGGTCGTTAGTTGGCTTGGACTTTCCGAATCGAAACGCCACGAACCGCTCCTGCTCAATCAGCCACAGTCTTGCTTCGCAGGGCTGGTGATCGGTGTTGCATCCGCATTGCCGACTGAGCCGTCAAAGGTAGTTGGATTGGAGCCAAGGGTCAATCCCTGTTTAGTTTGGCGGTCGCGGTGCTGTGGGCGTAGCATAAGCTCATGGGCATCGTTGCCGCCACTTTACAAGTCTTGCGCTACCCTGCGCCGCAGCTTCGCGGCCGGGCGGAGCCGATCCAGAAGGTCGATGCCTCCGTTGAGGCCGTCGCTGCGCGAATGATCGAGCTGATGCGCCAAGCAAACGGCTTGGGGCTGGCGGCGCCGCAGGTCGGCCTGTCCTGGCGAATGTTCGTCACCAGCGGCCAGGAAGAAGCGCCGGACCACGTGTACATCAACCCGACCCTTACCATCGTCGACGCGGAGCTTGTGCTGAGGGAAGAGGGGTGCCTGAGCGTACCCGGCATCAACATCGAGCTTCGCCGCCCGCGGGCCGCGACCATCACCGCCCAGGATCTCACTGGGAAGAGATTCGAGCTGACTGACCACGAGTTGCTCGCCCGAGTCTGGCAGCATGAGATGGATCATCTCGAGGGCATTCTCATCATCGACAAGATGAGTCCGATGGACCGGATCGCTACACGCAAGATTCTCAAGGAGCTGGAGGCGGACTCCGCCCGCAGTTGATTCGTTTTCTCCCATTCTAAAACACCCCGCCCGCCGGTTCGGCAACGCCACGATGCGATTGGTCTACTTTGGCTCATCAGACTTTGGTCTCCCGACGCTCCAGCGCCTGGTGGTCGAGCACGATGTGCGGTTGATCGTCACGCAGCCGGATCGTCCAGCGGGTAGACGACGACGTCTCTTGCCCACGCCCATTGCCGCGTTTGGTGAACGGTGCGGTATCGAGTTGCTCAAACCGGAGAATTCGAACCTTGCTGCGGTCGTGGCGCAAATTCGTCAGTTGGAGGCCGAGGCGCTCGTTGTCATCGCCTATGGTCAGAAGCTGGGGTCGGTGCTTCTGCACGACACCTTCGCGATCAATCTGCATGGATCGTTGTTGCCGAAATATCGCGGGGCGGCTCCCATTAATTGGGCGGTGATCAATGGCGAAACCGAGACGGGAATCAGCGTGATCAGTATGACCCAACGCATGGACGCCGGGGCGATTCTCGCTGAACGGGCCACCGCGATCGACCCGATGGAAACGGCCGGTGAATTGGAGCACCGATTGTCTGAACTGGGCCCGGACCTTGTTCTGCAAACGCTCGCTGAACACGCATCGGGCGATCTGGAGCCCAAACCACAGGACGACGAGCTGGCTTGCCTCGCGCCCAAGCTCACCAAAGCCGATGGCACGGTCTGTTTCGACGAGCCGGCGACGGTTGTGCAGCGTCGCGTACACGGATTGACGCCCAGGCCCGGCTGTACCGTCGTCTACAACGATCAGCGACTTCGCCTGGACCGTGTGACGGTCATCGAGGATCGCGCCATGATTGGAGCGCCGGGTGAGGTGCTTGCCGATGGAACGATTGCCTGCGCGCCGGGAGCTGTGGGACTGCTGGCTGTGCAGCCGGCCGGAGGTAAGCTGATGTCGTTTGACGCGTATTGCCGAGGTCACGAAACACCTCCCGGCGCGAGGCTTGGTCCAGTATGAAGTGGTTCGCCCCAACATTGTGGGATCTGCTCGGTCTTGGGAAGAAGAAGCCCCACCAGGCTATCGAGCCAAAGCGGAAGCCGTCGGTGCAGAGGCCGGCGCAAACGCCGATGCGCATGCGCTACGATGCGCTTGTCGATGAAATGAAGCGGACGTACGGAATTCGTATTCGCAAGTGGCGCAGTAGTTCCAGTGGGTGCGCCTGGGTCGTGCGATACGATAACGGCGAGGAGCGTCGGCTCATCGAGGCGCCGTATCCCAAAGGTCCGATGAGCTGCGCAATCTTCCTGCACGAAGTCGGGCACCATGCGATCGGCTTCGGCGCCTATCGACCACGTTGCCTTGAGGAATATCACGCCTGGCAATGGGCGCTTCAGACGATGCGAGCCAAGGGATTGAATGTCACAGCAGCCGTGGAGAAGCGCATGGCCGACTCGTTGCGCTATGCGGTGCAAAAGGCCCGGCGACGAGGGCTCAAGAATGTGCCTGAGCAACTGATCGCCTTTGCCTGAAGGGGCGCGTCTCGGTTGCAGCGTCGCAGTTTTTTTCTTTTTTGCACTCAGTTCGTTGGAAGACGAGTCGATCCGGCGCGCGCCGTTTTCTGGAAGGGGATTAGTTTGTGCGCGCCAGTCTTGCCGCGCTAGACCCCAAAGTCTCCTGACGGTCCTGTGAGGGGTGATTCGCGGATGTTTTTGCGATTTCGTCAGATACATGGGCATGTTGGTTTTCAATACAAAAAAGCGGCCTTCCCTATAAGGGCGAGCGGCAATTAGAGCGCGCGCCAGGGTTGCCGTTTTGCCGAATTCACCCCGGGCATGCATGGGAAAGAAGCTCCCTGAAAGTGCGAGCGAGTTCCCGGAAATTCGGAGGCAGCCCTTTTCTTGGTGGCACGGCCATCTTGGCCGTGCGAATCGGACGGGCAAGATGCCGTCCCACCAGGATTTCAACGGTCCGAACCCGCCCTTCACCCCGCCCGGAACCCGGTATCGACTCGCTCATCCGGTAGCGAACACCGATAAGTGACGCCCCAACTCTGGAAATGGAAGCCCCAACTCTGGAGTTGGAAGCTCCAAGAATGGAAATGGAAGCCCCAACTCTGGAAATGGAGCTTGTAACTCTGGAGATGGAAGCCCCAACTCTGGAGATGGAACTTCCGGGTGTGAAGTTGGACGCTTGGAAGGGATTAAACCGCACGGGTTAAACGGGTTGCAGGTGGCGTCTTGGCTTCCGGGGTCGCTTCATCCGGCGCAAATCGCCCAATAGCCACTCCCAGCCAGCCCTCCCCCTCTCGGCAACGATCGGGATCGGTACTCGATCTTCTTGATCCCGCGAAGAATCTCCTCGGCGTAGGGTTGGCGAATGGAGAGCGCGAGCATCGTTCGTGCCGGGGACTTGTCCCGCCGCGCGACGCCGAGCAGGACATGGCCGGCCATGGTGCATAATCTTATGGCACAATGACCTTCGCCATGAAGCCCGGGCTCGCTGAATCGGTGCAATCAGACCAGGTAGTTGAGGTCACAGATATGGCTACGCTCACTCTTCTCGTTGGCATCCTCACGCTCGGCATCGCATTGTACATACTCGTTCTCGAGATTCGTGCAGCCAGAGCTCGAGCGCGAGCAGCGCAGGTATGGCGGACCTTGGACGAGTGCATGGCGGCAGGGTACCGCCACATGGATTCCGGGCCGAGCCATGACAGCGCTTGGCAATGGCTTGAACGAGTAGCACGATTCTGCGAGCGAGCACTGGGATATCACGCGATGCGACTCGTTCTTCAAGATGGAACAACGAGTGGCGAGATTGCGTCGAAGGGATGGCCACCGGACCGGGCCATCATGCTCGCATTGACACGGATTCATGACCATGTTGCTGGCAAGGTTGCCGAGGGTCGCATCGATCCGGACTTCGATGAGGTCCTTTGGAAGGGATGGACTCCCGATCTGGCTCCTCCAGAGTGAACCTTTCCTTCCCGTTAGCGGGAGGATGGTGCAGGATTCGCCGTGCGCACTTGGCCGTGTGCCCCGGCGTGCGGTACTCAACTCTCTTGATCCCCCGAAAATCTCCTCGGCGCAGGGTTGGCGGATTGAGAGGCCCCCCCTCTCGTCGCGAACGAAGACCGCAGGCAGCAATCGGCGCGAAACGCGAGTGTCGCGTTCGGATTTGCAAAATAGGTGTAGCAGTAGGGCTGCTTTGATGCCATGGTACCGTCAGTCTGCCTTACCAGCGCATCGTCAGTTTCGGCGAAAAAGATCACCCCGCTAAGGTCGGGATAGCGCTCGAAAAGGCAGCGATCGGCAATCGCTTCCTCGCAATCGTCAGAGTCAAGCCCAGTTATGAAGTCGCCGTGTACGGCAATGACGAAATGCAGCGACTTGTCCCTGACTAACGCCCTATATTTCGTTGCCTTTTCTGCAAGTCTGGTGGCGACCCGTTGTGCCGGTGAGCTCCTACCGCCTCGTTCACACGTGAATACTTCTAGCACGATTTTATTCTGCTCGTCATACCAATCCGGTGTTTGCCCGCCTATCTTCCTTTCGTACTCTAGGCGGAACCCCGTGCTGTTGAGTTGTTTCGCAACTAAGAACTCCCTAAACGTGTGACGGGCGCTCGCATCTGCATCTTCCGTCCTGTACTTGTCTAAGACAGATCTGTTTTGGCGGATTTTTCTGAGCATGCGTGATCGAGATGGCTCCGAGAAACTCCCGATTATCTCGTGGATTTCTGCGTTGATGGCGCTGTTGCCCGCAAATCTTTCACTAGGATCGTAAGACATAACTGCAAGGCCCTGTCACATCTTCTGTACATGCTCCTCATCGAGAATCTCCTGAACCGTCAGGAGTTTGATGAGGCGTCCTGTTCTCTTGTGAAACGCGGCGCATTCGCGCTCAGCATCGCTCGTGTAACTGAAGGCGACGAAGAAGCCGCGCTGGCGGCCGCCGGTGCCCTCGCGCTCCATGACCGCTTCGAACTTGTCGATCTCCGGCCGCCCGACCTTCTCCGACTGCTTCACCTGCACAGGGAACCAGTCATCGGCGAACATCGTGTCCGTCGCGCCCTTCTTCCCTTGGTCAGCAGCATCTACGGGCTTCGTGCCGACGGGGAAGATGCGGCCGTCGATGCCCATATCACCAACCTGCACTTTGTTGGGGATACCGCCGAGGGCGATGACCGCCCAGTTCTCGAACTCGAAGTGTGGAATCTCTTTGAGTTTCTTAATCGACCACGGCAGATCGCGGGCGACGAACGCATCGACTTTGTGCGCCCGCCACAGCGGATCGGATTCTTTCATCCGGCACACATCACGCAGACGCTTCGCCATCACACGGCAGGCGGTCGGTGAAAAATCGATCCCGATCCACTGTCTGCCGAGGTTCTGCGCTGCGACAAGAGCGGTTCCGCAGCCGCAGAAGGCATCGAGAACAATGTCGTTGGGGTCGCTGGATGCTTTGATGATTCGATCGAGAAGAGCGAGAGGTTTTTGAGTCGGGTAACCCAAGCGTTCAATCGCCTGAGAATTAATAGGCGGTATGTCCGTCCAAACGGTGTCAATGGGACGTCCCTCTTGCTCGTCTAAGTAGCGCTTCAATTGCGGAACGGACCCTGGTCGAGTCTGGACGACGATTCCATCCTCGAACGCCTTCTGCATTCGCTCCTTCGTCCAACGCCACACTCGCGTGACCCCAAGAAACTCGTAGGTAAGGTTGGGTCGATTATGACTCGGATTGCTGAGATCGCTCAAGCGGTAAACCCGACCGTTGTCGTCTCGGTGACAATACTTCGAAGCAGTCTTGTCATCTAGATTGTTCGGGTCATAAGGAATGTATGGGCGGTGGAACGTCACGGCGTCACCACCACTGTAGAAGAAGATGGTGTCATGGTTGTTTGGGAAACCCTTGAACGCAAGGCCTTTGGAAAACGTGCGTCGCCAGATGATCTCGCTCTGGAAGTTGTTCTCCCCGAACAACTGATCCAGCATCACCTTGACGTAGTGCGAGGCGTGCCAGTCGCAGTGGTAGTAGAACGAGCCGGTTTTCTTAAGGACGCGGGCGAGTTCGACGCAGCGCGGCCGCATGTACTCGATATATGCCTGCGTGGAGGCGTGGCGGTCCTCGAAGGCCCGCTTCTCCTTCGTCTCGCCCCAGAACACTTCGTAGTTGCGATTCGAGTTGAACGGCGGATCGATGTAGATCAGGTCGATGCAGTCATCCGGCAGGTTCTTGAGTTGTTCGACGCAGTCGCCGCAGTAGATGACTCGCGTATCGAGGAGGGATGAGGGTTTCGCTGCGCGAACCGGCGCGGCTGGGCCGTCAGGTTTCTTTCCAGAGGCTCGCTTTCGCGTCGTCTTCGATGCCGCTGCTTTGACCTGCTTCTTCCGGGCCATTGTGAAGAGCATACCGGACAAACACTGAACCGGCTATCCTCCGCAGCCGATGATAATCCCATGCCGCCCCGCCCCCGGATGCGTGCTCTCTCAATTCGCCAACCCTACGCCGAATTGATTCTACGGGGGATCAAGAAGATCGAGTACCGCAGTCGGCCGACGCGGATCATTGGTGAGCGGTTCTTCATTTACTCTGCGACGTGGGCAGCCGCTCAGGCTGAGCGCCGGACAAAGACTTCGCCGACTTTCGCCAGGGCCTCAACATCACCCTCGTCCGCCAGTTGCTGCAACTGATCAAGCCATTGCAGTGTGGAGGGTTCGAGGCACGGCTCGGTCGGGTCGGCGTCCGGAATCACCGCCTCGACCTCGACGCGCACCACGCACTGCCGGCCGTGAATCCATTTGGGTATTCGAATGCGCTTGCCGGGTGTCTTCATCGGTCAATCACCTGTCTATGAAGTGTACTGTGACAAGTTTAGTAAAGTCCAGTGCACGGAGGTAGGCCCACACGACTTTGACCGGCGTGCCGGTCTCACGATGCTCTTGCTGCCGCACCGACGACTCGCCCCGTCAGACCGGGACTCGCTGTCGGTGGCGCCCGGCAGAAGGACCCTCACCCCTAACCCCTCTCCCGGGAGGAGAGGGGGATAAGACGGTTACGGCATGAAGTCGACGGGCAAGCCTTCGGCTCGAATCTTCTGAACGAGCAGTTGCAGATCGGTCAGGGCTCGCTCGAGTCGAATCGCGGCGTCGGTCAGCGACATATACAGGTCCGGGCTGTTGAGCATGAGCGCGATCGAGCCTTGGCCCTCGCGGGCCAACCGAGCTACGCGCTTCACCTCCTCCAGGGTCGAGGCGAGATCATCAGCGACGGGCAAGAGCTTCTTGGTCAATGCCTCGGCATCGGATTCCAGCGTCACCGCCAACTTGCTGTACTGATCGATCGTCGTGGCTGCGGAGTCGATCAGCGCGTTGGCCTTGCCCACCGCTTCTTTGCCATCTGCGAGGAGTTGTTCGTCGCCCAGCCAGCGTTTGGCCAGGTCCAACGCTTCGTGCACATCGTCGAGTACGGTGTTCAACTGGGCGATCGCCGTGTGGAGATTCTTCGGCTGATCAGCTTCAGGCGAATCCGGATCGGGCGCTTGGAACATTGCGTTGAGGTTCTCGCTCAGCTGGGCGAATTGCTGAAGCGCCTCGGTGATCGGCGCCATGCGCGCATCCAGCTCGGTTGTGATCTGCTCGATAAGTCGGCTGCGTATCTCACCGCTGATCTGTGCCGAGCCGTCAGTGGGTAGGAACTGCACAGCACCCGCCGCCAGCGCTCGGGGCGCCTCCAGCACGAGCGTCGCGCTTCCACCCAGCAGCGAGCTGTCGGCGAACGGTTCGGCGTTGACGGGGATTCGTTCTGAGGTTTTGACGAGTGCGATGACTTTGACGGTGTAGGGCGCATCGCGCTGTGTGCCGATTCGATTGATCACTCCGATAGGCACGCCGTTGAGCTCGATGGCGCTTCCCTTGCGCAGTCCGGCCGCGTGGTGCGTGTTGATCGTCACGACGTACTGCGGATTGAAGACGCGCTCGAGTTCGCCAAAGAGCGCTAGCAGCAGTACGAGCCCGACCAGCGATACGATTGCGGTCAATCCGACGATGAAGTTACGGCCAGTTTCAGTCACGTTTCAGCTCCCGGATTGCGCCCGCCGCCCAGCGTGATCAGCAAACGGCGTACTCTGGACTTGCAGGAATCGCTGCACAGCCGGGTTGGACGATTCGCGGAACTCGTCAGGCGTACCCTGCATCACGATGGCGCCATCGTAAAGCATTACCAGGACATCCGCGATCCGAAAGGCGCTGGTCATATCGTGGGTCACGACGATGCTCGTGATATCCAGTTCGTGCTGGAGCTTAAGGATCAACTCGTTGATGGTGTCGGCCCGCAGCGGGTCCAGCCCGGTGGTGGGCTCGTCGTACAAGATGACTTTGGGACGAAGAACGATCGCCCGCGCCAAGGCCACGCGTTTGCGCTCCCCGCCGGAGAGTTGTGCCGGCATCCGGTCGATGGACTCAGCCATGCCCACCATGTCCAGGACCTCGAGAACCCGGCGTTGGCGTGTCTCGGCCAGAATATTGGTGTGTTCAACCAAAGGGAAGGCGATGTTGTCGCGAACATTCATCGAGTCGAACAGCGCGCTCTGTTGGAAGAGGAATCCGACCTGCCGCCGGATCGTGGCAAGATCAGCCTCGCTGGTCGTGTCTACGCGGGTGTCTTCAAACCAGACTTCACCTCGGTCGGGTTTGAGCAGACCCACGATGTGTTTGAGCATGACCGACTTGCCGCATCCGCTTGGCCCGAGGACGACCGTCGTCCGACCCCGGTCGAATGCCAGGTTCATCTCGCGCAACACCTCAAGCTGTCCGAACGACCTACAAAGGCCAATCAATCGGACGATCGGGTCCGAACTGTCGCGTTGGTCGCCATCCATGCCCATGGGCGTGCCCCTATGATCTTAGCGATGGATGCCTCCGTACACGTGAAGAGCCTGCATCGAGGTCGGCTGATCCGTGTTGAGGTGCTCAGTTGGATCGATCAACAAGGCCGTTCGATCGCCCGTGAGGTCGTGCGTCACCCCGGAGCGGTCGTCATTGTGCCCCTGTCGGGCCCGGACCGCGTGGTATTGGTGAAGAACTACCGGATCGCCATCGATGAACATTTGTGGGAGCTGCCGGCGGGGACGCTAGAGCCGAACGAATTGCCGCTGGACGCCGCCAAGCGAGAATTGGAGGAAGAAACCGGTTATCGACCGGTTCGGATCGAGCCGATGGGCCAGTTCTTCACCTCGCCGGGCTTCTGTAACGAGTTGATATACGTGTTCGTAGCCCAGGACCTGACGTTCGTCGGGCAGCGTTTGGAGCCGCATGAGCAGATCGAGGCTCATGAATTTGGTTGGACCGACGCGCTAGCCATGATCGACGACGGCCGAATCAAAGACGGCAAGACGATCGCAGGACTCCTGATGCAACAGAGACGACTTGAGGATGCCACATCATGAGCTGGCAGGATCGCGACGCTGCCAATGACGATCCCGGAAGCCGCTTCGGTCGGCCGGGGGGCGACTGGCAGGGCATGCGCCCCACCCTCGATAACCCGATGACCTGGTCGGTGACGCTCGGTCGATTCGCGGAGGTTACGGTGCGCGTCCATGTCATTTTCCTGCTCTTTATCGTCATCGAACTTCTTCGAGCGGCGACCGGGTCCGCCGATCGCAGCGATCCGTTCTCCCATGGATTAGCGCCGGTCGCGATCGCCATGGGCTGCCTGTTCATCATCGTGTTGCTGCACGAGTTCGGTCACTGTCTGGCGTGCCGGAAGGTTGGCGGATCTGCCGACGAGATTCTTATGTGGCCGTTGGGCGGGCTTGCGTATTGCCGGCCGCCGGACCATTGGAAAGCGCACCTGGTCACGGTTCTCGGCGGCCCGATGGTGAACGTGGTTTTGTGCCTTGTTGCCGGCTCAATGCTCGGCATGATCACTGGGCAGTGGTGGGAGGTCGCTGTACCCAATCCGTTCAAGTTGACCAGCGCCGTTATTGAGGCTGATGGTGTGAGCCCTTGGCTGCTGATGACATTGTTCTGGATCAACGCCTTGAGCTTTGTGTTGCTGCTTTTCAATCTCCTTCCGATCTTTCCACTGGATGGTGGACGGATCGTGCAGTCGCTGCTGTGGCGTAAGATGGGCTACGCTCGCTCGATGCGGTTCGCCGTACGGACCGGGTTCTTTGGCGCGATTGCCCTGGGTATCCTGGGGTTTGTGATGAGCATCATGACCTTGGTGTTGATTGCGGTATTTGGGGGAATCACCTGCTACATCACCTCCAAGCAATTGCAGTTCACTGAGCAGTTCATGGGCTATGAATCAGGCGACTATTCAGCAAGCCTGTCTGGGAAGGAACAGGACGAAGGGAAACCGGCCAAGCCGACCCGGAGCGAGCGGCAGGCTCAACGCAAGGCGGAGGCAGAGCGCGCCGAGATGCAGCAGGTCGATCACGTCCTCCAGAAGATCGCCCAGTCTGGTATGGACAGCCTCACCGCTGCGGAAAAGAGGCTCCTTCGCCGGACCACCCGACGCAAGAAGCAGGGCGATTAGCACCCGGTGGTCAAATTGTTGCGAACACCGAGGTCAGCTACCGAATAAGGCGTAGCGATGGGCATCTACGAACGCGACTACATTCGCAGGCCGCCTCCCCAACGGGGAACGTACGGCCGGGGCGGGCTGTCGTTGATGCGCAGGTGGTCGGTGAATACGTGGCTGATTGCGATTTGTGTAGGTGTGTTTGTCGTTGACGGAATACCGAAGCCGCGATGGGTGTCGATGGCCACCGAGCCGACGATCTCGGCGCGGGACTGGGCAGCGGTCGATCAGTCTATTCTGGTCGCGGATGAGCAGGTCACGGAGACGTTCTGGGATCAGTTCGGTAAGCCGTACCTTGGATATAGAGTCCTTTACCTGGAGACGTCTCAAGGACGGACGCCGGTCGCCCGCCAGTATTTCCAAAGTATGCCCCTACTTCAATCCTTCCTGCACTTCTCCACGCAGCGTGGATTTCTTCGCGTCGAGTTCTGGCGCTTGATCGGCTTCCAATTCTTGCATGCAGGATTCATGCATCTGCTGTTCAACATGATCGGCCTGTACTTCTTCGGACCGATGGTTGAACGTTACTTGGGCGGGAAGCGATATTTGGCGTTCTATCTCCTTTGCGGAATCTTCGGCGCGCTGATGTACTGCCTCTTGAACGTGGGCGGGTGGATCACCACGCTGGCCGGGTCCAATGTGCAGATTCCCGGGCTGCTCTTCAACAGTCCGTCTACGCCGTTGATGGGCGCATCGGCCGGCGTGTTCGGTGTGCTTATGGCCGGCGCCTTTCTTTCACCCAATGCGAAGGTGCTTGTGTTTTTTATCCTGCCCATGCGCCTGGCGACGTTGGCCTATGCGCTCGTCATCATTGCGATGATCAATGTGCTCTTCGGCGGACACAATGCCGGGGGTGAAGCGGGGCACCTCGGCGGGGCGATCGCGGGCTTCTATTTCATTCGTCATCCCCATCATCTCCATGGATTCTTCGACTTCATGGGGCGCATCGATCCGACCTCACACCACTACCGTGGCAAGAGTCGCCTCTTGGGTCGTTGTGGGGGTACGGCGGCCCCCCCCTATATCCAACTAATCCACCAAAATCTCCGCGACCGCGGGCTGCATAGCCACACGGACAAGGAAAAACGCCTCCTCCGTGATGCCTCAAAGCGCGAATGACCGCCCAAACCCGCCACGGCGTGTGTGATGAGCGTATCCGAGTCCACCCGATTCGTTCCGGTCGATCATCGCATCGCCGCCGTTCCAACTCCCACTTCCTAACCCCTAACCCCTAACTCCTAACTCCTTCCTCCTTCCTCCATGCCCTCCCCAATCAAATTCACGATCCTCACTCCAGACCGCGACTCACATGCGCGGCTCGGTCGTATCCAAACACCCCACGGCGATTTCGATACGCCGGCCTTTATGCCCGTCGGCACCCGCGCCGCCGTCAAGGGCCTAACGCCGGAGCAAGTGAAATCAACCGGTGCGCAGATCGTTCTGGCCAATGCCTACCACCTCATGCTGCGCCCCGGTGAAGCGTTGATCGCACAGCTCGGCGGCCTCCACAACTTCATGGGTTGGGACGGGCCGATCCTCACAGACTCCGGCGGGTACCAGGCGTTCTCGATGGCCGACATCAATTCCGTTGACGATGGAGGCGTGACGTTCAAATCGATCATCGACGGTAATTCAATCCACCTCAGCCCCGAGCGATCGATTCAAGTGCAAAACGCGCTTGGAGCCGACATCATCATGGCCTTTGACGATTGTCCGCCGAGTGTCGATCCAGCAAGTCGTGATCGCAAGAATTCGATTCGGCAGGTAACTGTGCCAAGCGACGCCGGCGAACCTGACCACACCGAACGACTACGCACCGCACACGAGCGCACCGTTCGTTGGCTCGAACGTTGCAAACGATCCCATCAACGACCCGACGATCAGGCGCTATTCGGTATTGTGCAGGGCGGAACCGATCTCGATCTGCGGCAGGCAGCGGTCGAAGCGATTTGCAACGTCGATCTTCCGGGCTACGCGATCGGCGGCGTGGCGGTGGGCGAGGGGCCGGAGCTTATCGCCCAGATCGTTCAGTTCACCGCGCCGTTGATGCCCCGCGAAAAACCGCGATATCTCATGGGCGTGGGGTATGAGCACGATCTGGTGACGGCCGTTCGGGCCGGAATCGACATGTTCGACTGCGTTCTGCCGACGCGCAACGGCCGAAACGCGCTGGCGTTCACGCGAAGCGGCCGCTTGCACCTTCGCAATGCGCAGTTTCGAGCGGATGAACAAAGGATCGAGTCCGACTGCCCCTGCCTTACCTGCTCGGGCGGGTTCTCCCGGGCGTATTTGAGATATTTGTTCGCTGCCAAGGAAATGTTGGGACCGATCCTGGTCTCCGTCCATAACATCCACCACTTCCAACGCCTCTT
>CBDUST010000047.1:0-20853 GCA_965369945.1 uncultured bacterium
GAATACCGATTAGGGGGAGATTGTAGGCGATTCGCCGCTTGACTTGGTGACGGTGGTTTGAATTGCTCCGTCCGGCCGTCGCAACATCGGGTGTCCGCTACCGTGGGACGGATCACACGAGGCCAGCCAAGATAACGCCGATCGCGATACCCGCGCCGATCTTCAGCACGAATGTGAGAAATGCCACCAGAATCGAATCGCCGATATCCAATTCGAACAGCCAGGCGAGCATAGCCACATAGCAGACGAGTTGAATCAACCAGCCGACGAACGCCAGTTCGCCGAGGAAGAGCCCGATCATATCCGTCATTGCGTAGATCCCAGCGAGGCGCAGTATGCCGAGTCTCAAGGGTCCCATCCCGCCCAGCCAAATCGCCGACGCAGCCCAAAGACCAGCGACACCGACGATCAACTCGATCGAAATGCCGAGGACATAGAGAAGGGCGCTGCCAATGCCTGACATCTCGTCCGGGCCTGCACCGCCGGAGAACAGAAGGGAGCCCATGACCATGCCGCCGCCAAGTAGCAGCATTACCGTCGGCTTGATGTATTCCATCCGGGCGGCGCGCTCGCCGGCGTCACGGTCCTGCTGAAGCGTTTCCCTCTTGCGAATGTTCGAGAAGCGCGGATCCTGAATTGGTGTCATGGTCTGGCTCCCACTGTGTAGTTTCAGAAGCGCTAGAGCACTGCGATGATGTACCGTAACAGCCTAGGCCGCAGTGTGAGATGGGGCATGTCCCAAATCCCCGGTTGTCCGACATGCAACGATCGCTACTTTTCCGCTACAAGATAAGCGATCCAACCTTCGCAGGCCTCGCCGACCGTGGTCGGCTTGAACTCGCCGTCGCCTTCTTCGGTCTCCTCATCGGTGCCTTCCCAATAGACTGTCACTTTGCGGAACCCAGCCTCGGTCAACAACTCTTGCAGCTCCGGCAAGGTCCACAGCCGCCAATCGTACTTGAACGCTTTTTTTATCTTCGAGCCGTCGGGAAAGTGGAAGTGGATGTAGTTGACCGCATCGCCGGTGATCGGGTTGTAGGCGTGTTGATCCCAGATATAAGTGAAGCCCTTGACCTTGCGCGGCTCCTCCAATTCCTCGAATGACTCGCTGCCGCCATAGGCGTCGAGCAAGAACATTCCGTCTTCCGCGAGCGACGATCGCACGTGCTTGAAATACTTGCTCATGTCGTGGCGCGTCTTGAACAAGAAGTAGCTGAAGTTCATCGCTAGAACGCACTCAACCGGCGGCATTCGCACGGTTCGCACATCGTCTTGCTTAAGGGTCAACCGAGCTTGTTGATCTTTATCAAGTCGGTCGTCGAGTCTCGCTTTGCACCACGCCAAAACGGACGGCTCGATATCGACGCCGATCGCGGTATTGCCCTTTCGAAGTTTGACCCATTCGATGGATGTGGCGGCGGTTCCGCAAAAATCTTCTCGCAGATGTCGAGCGAGCCGTTTTCGCCGCTCTTTCCAAACCTGGTCGATGAACTCGCATTCCGCCTCGGTATCCTGCACCGACAGTTCGTACAGCTCGTGTCTGTCGCTGGTCTTGGCGGTTCGCTTGCTGCGACCCTTGCCCTTGGCTTTGGTCTTATTTTGACCCTTGCCTTTCTTCTTTTTCCCTGGGTTCTTTCGACTCATGGCGGCGTAGTGTAGCGACGCCGGCCAGTTTCGCCCGGTCCTACAATGCCGGGCAGTACGTCAGCCCAAGGGAGAAGCGCTCGTGGATCCAATCGTCATCAAACGATTTGATAACCCGGACGAAACTCGGCAGTTCGAGAAAGGAGTCTTCGAACTTGTGAAGATCGGAGGGATGGCGCTGGGCCGGGCGAGCTATGAGCCGGGCTGGAAGTGGTCCGAGCATGTTGCGCCGATCGCCGGTACAGAAAGCTGCCAGGTCGAACACGTCGGGATGGTGATGTCCGGGAGAGTCATGGTCGCCATGGACGATGGCTCAGAGTTCGAGCTTGGTCCGGGCGATCTGTTTTATATCCCGCCGGGACACGACAGTTGGGTTCTTGGCGACGAGCCGTACGTTTCCATTCATTTGCTCGGCGCGGCAGACTACGCACACTAAAGCGGCCTGACGAAACCTACCGCGACGAGGCCGGCATCCGTACCTCAAGCAACGCCATGAATTGCGAGGGGAGCATGTGGTCGAGTGCCTGTGCAGCTCGTACGTGCTGCCATGCGGCGTCGGCCTGGCCGGAGTAGTAGCTCCAAATCGCCAATCGTTCGTGCGCCAAAGCGTGGTCGGGCTGCAATTGGACGACTTGCTGCATCTGCCGCGTTGCCCCATTAGGCTCGCCGGTCATCCACAAGGTAATCGCCAGGTTGAATTGAGCGTCGATGAACTCCGGGTCGAGTCGAACCGCTGTGCGCAGCGCCGCTAGTGCCTCGTCCATCTTGTTTTGCAACCTCAAGATCATTCCCAGCCCGTTGTATGGGTCAGCAAGGTCCGGTGCCCGTTGGATCGAATCCCGATAGGCTGCGATCGCCTGTAGAGCCAGGCCCGAATCAACCAGCGCCGATGCTTCTTCAAAGCGAGCCCAGGCGAACTCAAGGTCATAGTCGTCCTCGGATTCGACTTCCACGACGCCGGTATCGAATCGCAAGCCGGCGATGGCCGCAGCGAATCGAGCTTGTTTGTAGTTGGTTGGCCCGGGCGTCGTGCTTGTTTCGCCGGTGCTTCGCTGCGCGCTTCCGGGGGCGGGGGCGTTATAGGCCAGTACTTGCTGGGACTCACGGCTGCCCTGGATCGAGTTTGCCGCGGGACCTTGGTCAGTCCCCAGCTTGTAACTCACGCCAAGCAACATGGCGACTACGCAGCCGGCGGCAATCCTGATTCTTCGTTTGGATAGCACGTTGTTCCTCCAAGCGAACGGTTCATCGATGATGCGCAGAAGGTGCGCAACGCACTACGGCGCGGTGGAACAACCCAATCGTCTGTTTTGTGTCGAACGCTCAAATCCTCTTGCTATGTAGCTACTTCCGATAAGCGGGTCTCGCAGTTTTGGCAGCCGTGCCTTCCAACATGGACGACAAATCTGCAGCACGCTCTCACGGAGGTCTTCTTATGCGCTGCCCGTGGATCATCGAGTTGGCAGGGGTTGTTGCCTTGACCGCAAGTGCAATTGCACAGGAACCGACAATCGGGCCGCCGGTGCGCATTGACCTTGGCGGATCGATAGCGGCAGCCAACGAAACCAGCGCCGCTTCGACAGAGGCCAATCCGCTGGAGATTGTCGCCGCCTTCAACGACTGGCGAGAATCATCCGGCAACACTGAACGGATTCGACTGGGCGTTGCGGTGAGTCTCGATGGTGGCGCGAACTGGTCGGATTCCGTCCTTCGTCCGCCCTCGGTCAACCAGAGCCTCATCGAAGGTGATGCGATGACCGCCTTCGACGATCGAACCGGAACGATGTGGGCCGGCGCAATCAGCTTCACCGAGAACGGCGGTATATTCGTGGCCCGCAAAGAGCCCGGTTCCGGTTCGTTTAACCCCGCCGTCATGGCGCACGTGAGTCCCGATGCTGACAAATGTTGGATGGCTGCGGGGCCGCGACCAGGTGAGCCGGACTCCACACGACTGTATGTCGCGTTCAACGAGGGCGTGATCTGGTCCGACGATATGGGTGAAACGTGGAGCAACCCAACCTCACTCGGTGTCGGCGCCGGGTTCGTACCACGTGTGGGGCCAAACGGTGAACTCTACATCGCTTACTGGGGCGGTGGCGCCGAGATGCGCTTGCTTCGCAGTCTTGACGGCGGCGCCAACTTCCCCCCACCCCATCTCATCGCCGTCCGCATGGATATCTGGGGCAATGCCTCGTTCAACTCGCGCTTTCCCGGCACGTTCCGTGTTGCACCGTTCGTCTACTTTGACGTCGATCCAAACGACGGCACGCTCTACGCAGTTTACTTCGATACGACTGCTATCGAAGGCGCCAACTTCGATGTTGATCTTTACTTTTGCAAGTCAACCGACCAGGGGGAGACGTGGACGATGCCGGTCGTGATCAACGCCGACAATGATCCGCCGGGCGATCAATTTTTCTCCTGGCTGGAAGTGGATCGCTACAGTCGAATTCACATCGCCTATCTGGATTCTCGTAACACCGTGCAAGATGACAACACGGAACATGGCATGCTCGACGCCTATTACATGTTCAGCAGCGATGGCGGGGACAGTTTCCAGGAGTTTCGCCTTACGGGCGATCCTTGGGACAGCGAGGACGACGGCCTGGATCGCGTCTCGCAGTTCATCGGCGACTACCTGGGCCTGAGCGTGGCCGGCAACCGCGTGTATCCGGTCTACCTGAGCACCGCCAACGGCGACGCCGATATCTACACCAACGTGATCACTTTTCTCAACAGCGATGATGGACTGGTTTCAGTAAATGCGTTCCGCGGTTTCCACAACTCCGGTGACCTGAACAGCCTTCTGGACTCGGATGATGACAAGCTGTGCTACAACCCGGGCATCGTTCTCGATCAATCCGAAGCTCCGATCACGCTGGACTTCGTAGGATCGTTGCCAAACGACTCGCCAGCTTCGCTCGACGTGACGATTGAATCGTCAGCGAACACCGTTGGTTTGGAACTCACCTTCTCATTCTGGAACTACAACACGGAGTCGTGGGATGTTGTTGGTACGGACACGCAAACGAACGGCGCCGATACGGTCAGGACGTTCGCCGGCACACCGGCCGATCATGTAGAGCTGGGCACAGGCGAAGTGAGGACTCGATACGAGGTTCGAGTCGTGAGCTTTATCTTCCTGTTCCCATGGCTGGATTGTGTTGACCATGTCTACTGGACGACCACTTGACCTTCCTGCCAACTGGGGCCGTGCGAGGATGGCGATGATGGCCCGGCCGACCTCAACGACGATTGCACCGTTGGCGCGGCTGATCTGCTCATCTTGCTGGCCAATTGGGGTCCCTGTCCTTGAAGAAGAGAATAGGGACGCTGCGCGTCACCCGCTAAACGGGTGTGAGCCGTTTCATGTCTCGATGCCATGATGCCATGATGCCATGATGCCACGATCCCTTCCCGCGCTACCTTGTTCGGTCGATTGTGTCGTACGCGCGTTGCCACTGCAAGCGCGGCTGCCATTTGCCTTGGAGTCTGATGTGCGTGGGGTGTTCCAGGTAGTCCTCGTAGTCTTCTTGGCTCATGAACCCCATATATATCGCGACGTCGTAGTCGCTGTCGACGTTTGCGCCGCGGACTTCAAAGTGTTTGCCTGAGTAGTACGATACGACGCCGGGGATCATTGACAGATGCTCGTCGCAATCGGCGATCAGCTCGTCGGCGGTGGCGGGACTCTTGAGTTTGAAGAAAACGACGTGATTGATCAGAGCCGGGCGAGCCGGCTTGGGCATCGCACTACAGCCGATCAGAAGCGGCGAAATGAACAATACGCACATCCAGCGGGGGAAACGGCTCATGGTCAACTCCTGAAGAGCACCCTAGCCTCTTGAAGGATCGTGTACGGTTGCGTATACCACGAATTACGCTCGCCGCCAAACCCGATTCGGCAACCTTAGTCACACCACGAGGAGAATCCATGATCCGCATATCGATCACTCTCGCGTTCGCAGTGCTTGTATCGGCCCAAACGCTGTCCGCTGGTGATTCGCCACAAGGGTATTACCGTCAGCCTGCGATCAATGGTGACACGATCGTGTTTGTCGCAGAAGGCGATTTGTGGAAGGTTTCGACCGATGGCGGCACGGCTACGCGACTCACGACACACCATGGGGCCGAATCGACGCCGGCGATCTCCGGTGACGGTCAGACGTTGGCGTTTACCGCCCAATATGAAGGCCCCACCGAGTTGTACACGATGCCCCTAAACGGCGGTTTGCCCACGCGCCGAACGTACGACGGAGCGCGCAACGCCGCAGTCGGGTTCACGCCTGGCGGTGATCTTGTGTACGCCACGCGGTTGTACTCCACCTTGCCAGACACCCAGCTTGTTTCGATCGACCTAACAAGCGGAGCGCGCGCTCGAATACCGCTCAGCCAAGCCGCTGAAGCCACATTCAACGATGACGGATCGATGTTGTTCTTCACGCGCTTGAGCAAGCAAGGAAGCAACACCAAGCGGTACAAAGGTGGGACCGCGCAGAACATTTGGAAGTTTGCGCTGAATCGCAACTCCGAGGCTGTTCCGCTTACGCCCGATTATCCCGGGACGAGTCGGTATCCGATGTATTGGCGCGGCCGGGTGTACTACGCTGCCGATAGTGACGGCCACATGAATCTTTGGTCCATGGATGAGCAGGGCAACAACTCACGACAACTGACAAATCACAGGGGATGGGATGTGCAATCGCCGTCGCTAGGGCAGGGGCGGATCGTGTATCAACTTGGCGCGGACCTGCATCTGTTTGATATCGAAAAGCGGCAAGACCGGCTGTTGCCCATCACTATCGACTCGGATTTCGATCAAACGCGCGAAAAGTGGGTCGAGAAGCCCATGGACTATCTCTCAGCGGCGCACATTTCGCCGAATGGTGATCGTGTTGTACTGATTGCTCGCGGCGAGGCGTTCGTCGTCCCGCACCGTCAAGGACGGCTCGTGCATGTCACGCGCGCACCTGATGTTCGGTATCGCGATGCGCGTTTCATGGGCGATGGTGAATCGCTGCTGGCCATTTCCGATGAATCGGGCGAATTGGAATTCTGGACACTACCTGCCAATGGCGTCGGCGATCGCGAGCAACTGACGGATGATGGGAAAGTGCTTCGCTGGGAGGGCGTGCCTTCGCCGGATGGGAAGTGGATTGCCCATCACGATAAGAACTGGGAATTGTGGCTTTATGACATTCAGGGGAAGACTCAAACAAAGATCGACGTTTCGCCGTTCGATCGATTTCGCGATCTTACTTGGTCGCCTGACAGTCGCTGGCTTTCGTACGTCGGCTCGGCAGGGAACGAGAACCCGCGAATCAAACTTTACAACGTTGGGACGAAGGTCGTAACGCCGCTCACAACGGATCGGTACTCCAGCGATAGCCCCGCTTGGAGTAGCGATGGCAAGTGGATCTATTTTCTTTCAGATCGACATCTCCGATCGCTTGTTGGTAGCCCATGGGGGACGCATCAGCCCGAGCCGTTCTTTGATCGCAAGACGAAGGTGTACAAAATCGCACTGACGGCTGGGCTGCGCTCGCCGTTTGCGCCGGATGATGAGTTGAGCCGCGAAGCCGCAAGCGGCGAGGAAGAGGATACGGAGCAAGACTCCGAAGAGAGTGAGGAAGAGGATGAACCTGCCGAGGTCGAGCCGATTGAGGTTGACTTAGAGCATATCCAAGCGCGCTTGTACGACGTTCCGGTCGCCCCCGGAAATTACAGCGATCTCATGGTGACGGAGGATCGGCTGTTGTTCACCGCGGTTGACGATCTGCACGAACGCAAACGTCATCTAAAGGCGATGAAGATCACCAACGACGAGCCGAAAGTCGAGACGCTCGTGGAGGATATTCAAGGCGTCGAACTCTCAGCCGATCGCAAAAAGTTGCTCGTTCGCAAGTCGAGCAAGCTGTACATTATCGACGCCGATGCTTCAGCGCCCGCCAAGCTCGAGAAGAAGGAAGTGAATCTCGCCGGTTGGAAGTTTCCGCTCACGCCGCGTGAGGAATGGCGTCAGATGTTCGTCGACGCATGGCGTTTAGAGCGCGATTACTTCTATGACCAGGGGATGCACGGCGTGGATTGGCCGGCCATGCTGGACAAGTACTTGCCGCTGGTCGATCGCGTGCGCGATCGGGCCGAACTGGCGGACCTTATTGCGCAGATGGTGTCCGAGCTGTCAGCGCTGCACATCTTCGTGTATGGGGGCGATCTGCGGAGCGGCAAAGAGAGCATCCAAATCGGATCGCTCGGGGCTCTGCTTGTTGGGGACCCACAAGCCGGCGGCCATCGCATCGAGCATATCTACCAGTCCGATCCCGATGAACCGCATCGAAGCTCGCCGTTGGCGCGACCTGATCTTGACATTCACGAAGGCGATGTCATCACGATGATCAACGGCGTCTCCACACTGACCGTCGCAGACTGCGGCCAGTTGCTGCGCAATCAAGCGGGCAAGCAAGTCTTGTTGCACATCGCCCCGGCCAACGGCGACGAACGCGATGTGATTGTGAAACCCATCAGTCAACGCGCCGCGTCGAGTCTGCGGTACGACGAGTGGGAGTACACTCGCCGAGTGATCGTTGATGAAGTGAGCAACGATGAGATCGGCTACGTTCATCTGCGGGCAATGGGCTCGAACGACATTGCCCAATGGGCCCGCGATTACTATCCCATCTATCGGCGCAAGGGTTTGATCATCGACGTGCGCCACAACGGCGGCGGGAATATTGATTCGTGGATTCTTGAGAAGCTCATGCGCAAAGCGTGGTTCTATTGGCAGGGGCGCGTGGGCGAGCCGACGTGGAATATGCAATACGCATTCCGCGGCCATATGGTGATTCTTTGCGACGAACGCACGGGCTCCGATGGCGAGGCGGTGACTGAAGGATTCCGCAGGTTGGGGCTGGGCAAGGTGATCGGCACACGGACCTGGGGCGGAGAAATCTGGCTGAGCAGCTCCAATCGGCTCGTCGATCAGGGGATCGCCACCGCGGCGGAGTACGGCGTGTATGGGCCGGAAGGCCAGTGGCTCATCGAAGGCCACGGCGTCGATCCGGACATTGTCGTGGATAACTACCCGCACGAGACTTTCCTGGGCCGAGACCGCCAGTTGGAGACCGCGATCAGCCACCTTCAGGAGTTGATCCGCCAAGAGCCGATCGAGATTCCGCCCCCGCCGCCGCATCCGGATAAGTCCTTCGGTGACAATGCGCCAGACGGCTGAAACAGCTTTGTAGACGGCAAACGGGGTGAACCCGTCCGCTGGGCGTTGTTCGGTCGCTCTTGAACCTGTATTGTGGAATCCTCGGAGAATCAGGAAATAGAGGAAGGCGAGTTGCGGAGGAGTCATCCGCGGCCGCCTCTTTCCCAAGAGGCATTCAACGATGCGCACATCTACAGCGTCTGTCGTGTTATTGGTATCGATCTTTGGATTCGCCGCAGCGGTGCTCGGCCAGGAGGCCCCCCCCGAGGTGACTGCACAGCCTCGGACCCCGCCACCGACTGAGGCGCCCCAACCCGCTGAGGCCGAGATTGAGGTCGAGCCGGAGCCCGAGGCGCAGCAGCCGACCGTCGTTGAGCCACTCGTTGATCCCACTTTGCCGACATCATGGGTCGAGAAGTTCAATTGGCGATCAATCGGCCCGGCTGTGATGGGTGGACGCATCACCGATATCGCAGTGTACGAAGCTGACCCAACCACCTATTGGGTGGCCAGCGCATCGGGCGGTTTGCTCAAAACCATCAACGCGGGCATTACCTTCGAGCACCAGTTTGATCACGAGGCCACCGTCTCCATCGGTGCGGTGGCTGTGGCGCAATCCGATCCCAACATCGTTTGGGTCGGTACGGGTGAGGAGAATCCCCGCAACAGTGTTTCGTGGGGTGATGGCGTGTACAAGTCGACCGATGGCGGCAAGACCTGGACCAATATGGGGCTCAAGAAAACGTTCCAAATCGGAGCGATCGCTATTGATCCAACCAACGCGAACGTGGTTTATGTTGGTGCGCTCGGCCGATTGTGGGGTCCCAACGAAGAGCGCGGCCTCTTCAAGACCGAAGATGGCGGCGCAACGTGGAACAAGGTGCTGTACGTTGATGAGAACACGGGCGTGATCGATGTGGATATGCACCCGACGGATCCGTACACCTTGCTGGTAGCGACCTACCAGCGAAGACGCGACGCCACCGATGCCAACTCTCCGATCGTGAAATGGGGCGAAGGAAGCGGGATCTACCGAACAACGGACGGCGGGCAGACCTTTGAAAGGATCGCCAACGGCCTTCCCAACGCGAAGCTCGGGCGCATCGGGCTGGACTTCTATCGCAAGGACCCGAATATCGTTTATGCGGTGGTGGAGAGCGAAAAGATCGGCAAGGAGCCTGAGAACGCCGCCTACTTCGGCGTTCGAGGAGAAGATGCGGATGTCGGCGCTCGCATTACCGAAGTCACCGAAGATAGCCCGGCCCAAGAGGCCGAGCTGAAGGTCGGCGACATCATTATCTCCGTCGAAGATACGACCGTTCATTCCTACAACGATCTTCTCAAACAAACACGCAAGCGCCTGGCGGGCGATACGGTCAAGATGGAGATCTCGCGCGACCGGGAGAGCGTCGAAGTTGAAGTTACCTTCTCGATGCGCCCCGGTGCGGTGGAGGATGCGGAAACTGAGGAAGGTCAGCGCCCCCAGCGCCGTCGCCAACAGCGCAGCCCGTTCGGCTCGGGACTTGGCGGTCAGCGCGAAAACATGCAGGATCAACAAGGCCCCGACGGCACCGACTTCGGTGGGCTGTATAAATCAACGGATGGCGGCGAGAATTGGACGCGCATCAACTCCGTCAATCCGCGCCCCATGTATTACAGCCAAGTTCGTGTTGATCCCAGCGACAATGATTACCTTTATGTGCTCGGCACGTCGCTGTATCGATCCAAAGACGGTGGCGAGACGTTCACCGCAGATGGAGGCAGTAACGGCATTCATGTCGATCATCACGCCATGTGGATTGATCCGGAGGACGGCCGACACATGCTGCTGGGAAACGATGGCGGATTGTTCCTGACGTGTGATCGCATGGACAATTGGGATCACCTTGATCACTTCGCGATCGGGCAGTTTTACCATGTGACGGTGGATTCGACCCGCAATTACAAGGTGTACGGCGGACTGCAAGACAATGGCAGTTGGGGTGGCCCCAGTCGAGTCCGAAACGGCCGCGGCCCCATCAATGAAGATTGGTTTAGAGTCGGCGGCGGCGACGGATTCGTCTGCGCAGTCGATCGCGACGACCCCGATTGGGTCTATTACGAAAGCCAAAACGGCGGATTTGGACGCCAGAATCTGGCGACCGGCGAGCGTGGATCCGCCCGAGCGCGGGCGCCGCGCGGCACGCGATATCGCTTCAATTGGAAGTCGCCGTTCGTTTTATCCAATCATAACCCACGTATCTACTACAACGCGGGCAACTATGTCTTCCGCTCGCTTGATCGTGGTAGTGATCTGAAAGTTATTTCGCCTGAGATTTCACTCACCGACAAAGGCGCGGCGACCGCACTGGCTGAGTCGCCCGTTGATTCGGATGTGTTGTACGTCGGCACGACTGATGGCGCGTTGTGGGTGACAACCAACGGTGGACATGAATGGACGCCGCTTGTCCCCAAGCCTGATGGTGACGAATCGCCATCCGAGGATCAAGCAGTGGTAGCAGTGGCAGATCAAAGTCGAGGCGACCGATCGTCGGCGGACGACGCCCAACGTCGAGGTGGTCAAGGAGGTAGAGGAGGACGAGGAGGTCGAGGAATGGGCGGCATGCTCCAGCGCATGGATGCCAATAAGGATGGAAAGATTCAGCGCTCCGAAGCGCCCGAGCGCATGTCCCAGTTCTTTGATCGCTTGGATACCAACGGTGATGGCGTGTTGGACGAGAAAGAATTGCAGGCGATGGGTCAGCGCAATCGCGGTGGGCAACGAAGTGATCCGCCACCGCAGCGTTCCAGCGATGATCCACCGTTGACTTCCAATGGTGACTCAAACGGCCACGCCAATGGCAACGAATCGAATTTAGCACCCGATGATCCCCAGGATGAGTCGAGCACTCGATCGGAGTCCGAATCTCAAGACGACAAGAGCAGCGAGGCTCAGGACGACGAGAAGAAGACCGACTCCCAGGATGAAGCGCAGGACGCGGCAGCCACTGACACAAAGCAAGAAGCTGCAAAGGAAGCTGATGCCGAACCGCAGCAGGAAGCTACAACCGAAACCACTGCCGAGGCGGAAGCCGACCCTGAGCAAGCAGTGGTCGTTGACGATCCCGTGACCGGCACTTGGGAAGCAAGTTTCGCAACCGAGCAATTCTCATCCGAGTTCACCATGTCATTACGCTTGGCCGCGGATGGTAAGACTGTGACCGGGTCAATGGAGTCCAACCGTGGCAGTGGCGATATCGTTGATGGGCATTTCGATGCCAAGAACAACAAAATCCGATTCTCCATTGATCGCGACTTCGGCTCGATGGACTACGAAGCGACGATCACCGGCTCGAAGATGACAGGCGATCTTGTCGCCGGCGGGGGTATGTTCTCTGCCGATTTCGAGGCTTCGCGCACTTCAACTAATCCCGACGACGCAGCGAGCGAACAGGCAGAGGCAGCGACCGACGACCAATACGATTGGAAGCCGTTCCATGAACTGATCCCCGGCCCACGATGGGTCAGCTCGATTGAAGCATCACGCTATGAAGCGGGGCGTGCCTATGTCACATTGGACGGCCACCGCTTCGACGATGATGAACCGTATGTGTTTGTCACTGAAAATCACGGTGAGACGTGGCGATCGCTTCGCACGAACCTGCCGACCTCGGCCGGATCAACGCGTGTGATTCGTGAAGACATCACCAACGCCAACGTGCTCTACCTCGGCTGCGAATTTGGCGCGTGGGTTTCGATTGATCGCGGCGAAACTTGGACGCGATTCAACAACCTGCCGACAGTCGCTGTGCATGAGATTGCGATCCATCCCACAGCCGGCGAGATTGTTGCCGGTACGCACGGCCGAAGCCTGTGGGTGCTCGACGTGACCGCGCTACGACAGATGAGCGCCGAGACGGTCAACGCCGAAGCGCATCTGTATAAGCCCAACACGGCGATTCAATGGCGAAGTCGGCCCGGCGGCGGCGCGGGCACCGCGCGGAAGTTCGTTGGGCAGAATCCACCGCAGGGCGCACAGATTTTCTACTCGCTCAATGGCGGCGCACGTGACGTCTCATTGAAGATCGTTGATCCAGCAGGCAAGACGATTCGCGAATTGGAAGCGTCCAGCGATTCGGGGCTGCATCACGTTGCATGGGATATGCGTCGACCTGCTCCGCAGCGCCGAGCCGGCGCACAGCGCGGACGTGGTGGACGTGGCGGGTTCGGTGGTGGCGGACGGCGGTTTGGTGGACGACGAGGCGCGACCGTTACCCCCGGAATATACCGCGCCGTCTTGACCGTTGACGAGAAGGAGTACGTGCAGGAACTGGTCGTTGCTGCCGATCCGGAATACCCCAACAGCCAGTTCGCCCTTGAAGATGAAGCCTTCATCGAGGAGGTAGACGAGGAGGACCTTGAGCCACTTGATCGAATTGATTGATGGCACGGGCGACGACTTCGCCTCGACCCATACTTCAACAACGCCCATGGGCTTCAGCTCGTGGGTTTT
Organism: uncultured bacterium; assembly: GCA_965369945.1. Lineage (GTDB taxonomy): Bacteria > Planctomycetota > Phycisphaerae > Phycisphaerales > SM1A02 > JADFNO01. The sequence goes on from CBDUST010000047.1 coordinate 13,347, forward strand.
TCTCTTGATCGAATAGTACGAGCGGCAATCCGATGAAGCCTACGATTCGCTGAACCGATGACCGTAGTGATGCGCAGATTGTTCAAATTGCCAAAGCGCGCCGTAGCTGTTGTGGCCAGTGTCCTTACAGCATTGGTCATTTGGGTATTTTTGCCGCACATAGAAGCGCAAGGCCAAGCGTCTGTCAACACTACCAACGAATCGCCACCCGCTTTCACACGCGCGGGCTATATCCCAGATCGGCAGTGCGCCGCATGTCATCGCGCGATCTATCGCAGTTATCGCGAAGTCGGCATGGCCAAGTCGTTCTACCGACCGGGCAGCGACAACATCATCGAGGACTTCGAGAACAACCAATTCTTTCACGAACCGTCTAATCGCCACTACGAGATGATCCACGACGACGGCCGGTTCGTTATGCAACGCTATCAGCTTGATGAACACGGTCAGCGTATCAATGAGATTCGTCAGCCGATTGACTGGGTCATCGGATCGGGTTCACGTTCGCGCGGGTACCTCTACCAGACCGAAGTGGGCGAGCTTTTCCAACTGCCCATCGTGTGGTACACGCAGGAGCAATCGTGGGGCATGGCGCCGGGGTATGACCAACCACATCACGACGGCGTGACCCGGCCCATCACGCGGGCATGTATGTTTTGCCATAACGCGTATCCCGATGCGCTACCGGGCAGTGATCGGTTTGGCCAACCCCACCTGTTTCCATCAAGTCTGCCCGAGAGAGTGGGATGTCAGCGCTGTCACGGACCCGGCCAAGAGCATGTCAAACTGGCTGAGGATCTTAACGCGCCGGATGAAGCAGTGATCGCGGCGATCGTGAATCCTGCCAAGCTGCCGCCGAAACTTCGTGACGACGTGTGCTACCAGTGTCATTTGCAACCCACGAGCGGACTGACTAGCTTCGTGCGCCGCTTCGGGCGTGATGATTATTCGTATCGGCCGGGCCAAGCGCTGGGTGACTATCTCGTCCACCTCGACTTTGACGACGGCGCCGATCGATCTGATCGGTTCGAAATCAACCACCATCCGTACCGGTTGCGACAAAGCAAATGCTACGTTGCCAGCGATGGTGAACTGAATTGTCTGACCTGCCACGATCCGCATCGCAAAGTGCCTGCGATCGATGCGCCGGTGTTTTACCGCGATCGCTGCTTGAGTTGTCACGAACTTGACGATTGCGGTGTCGAGGAAATGGCGATCGATCGCGGCGAAGCTGCGGCGGACAACTGCATCGCCTGCCACATGCCCAAGCGCCGCACACAAGATGTCGTGCATGTGGTCATGACGGATCATTTGATTCAACGTCGTCCGCCTGAGGATGTGCTCTGGCCGCTATTAGAGACTGCTGCGCCTCAAGGGGCGAAGGCCGAACTGTATTGGCCTGACCACCCACCGCCTGATCCGACCGCTTACCAAGCGATGTCGGCCGTCATCGATGGTGATATTCGGGAATTGGATTCATTGGCCGCCGCGATCGCGATGAAGGCGCCGATGCCGCGCGAGCCGCTGATCGAACTCGGGACCGGTCAGATTCATGCTCGGCAGTTCGAGGACGCGTTCGCGGTATTTGAAGCGATCAAGCAGCGCGAGCCTGAGCTCGCGTTGGCCTCGGCCAACGTCGGAGTAGCGCTTGCGGGTATGCGGCGTGATCGCGAAGCGATCGACGCGCTGAACCGCGCTGCCAAGTTTGCCCCGAGTACTGCGGATACGCACTACAACCTGGCCGTCGCCAACGCGCGCCTTGGACAGTCCGCCGCCGCCGAGCAGCATTATCGCCAGGCTCTTCGCTTGCGCCCCAACTATGTCGGAGCGTGGTTCAATCTCGGTAACCTTCTAGCGCGGAAAGGCCGCTTCGCCGAGGCCGCAGCGGCTTATCAAAGCGCGTTGGCCATCGAGCCGAATACGCCTGCGGCCTATCGGAATCTCGGCTTGGCGTTGAGCTATCTCGATTTATGGCCGGAGGCGGTTCACGCCTGGCGGATCGGTGCTCGCGCCGCGCCGGATGACGCTGAGATATCCACGGAGCTCTCGCTGGCGTACCTTCTCGCGCCCGATCCGTCCGTGCGCAACGCAACGAGTGGGCTACGCTACGCCAAGCAGGCAGCGGAGGCAGATGCAGTTGCGCCCAAAACGAGGCTAGCCTTGGCGGTGGCAAAGTTACTCAACGCCCAGCCGGCTGGCGCAATCCAGGAGGCTGAAACAGCGCGCACCCTTGGCGCCGATGTGATTAGTTGCTTGCTCGTTGTAAGCCTGGCGGAGCACGACCTGAACCATGATGTCGTCGCCAAAAAGATCTATGCGCAAGTGTTGCGTCAGTTGAACGAGGAGCGATCGTCAGATCGAATTCGCAGCGTCCTGAGGGTGCGCGCTAAGGAAGCTTTCGATCAGTGATCGCGGGTCGACCTGATCGGGTTTCAGATGGCTCGGCGCATGCGGTGGATGGAGGAGATTCGGCTCAGGATCTTCGACGTGTCGTCGTCGACGTTGATGAACTGCACGCCAATCTCATGCCGGCGGAAGCCGAGGTGTTTGGTCCAGACGATCTGCCCGTCAAGGATCATGTAGTACCGGAATGCCCATATCCGAATCTTCAGCGAGCCTTCGCGGCGACGTTTGCACAGCACGCGCATGCCGCCGATCGAAAGGTCCAGGACAGGCCCCATATCACAGACCAAGGACTCCTGCGGAAGCCGTGCGGGTGTTCGGCGGTCGCTGAGTTTCGTCTCGCGCTTCATGCCGCGTTGGGGATCAAAGAACAGCGATTCGTCGATTCCGTCGATCGGCAGCGACTCAGCGTTCTCCATTGCCTTAGAATGCTCGGAGTTCGAACTCACGTGTAATCACCTTGCAGCAAACGATTCGTGATCGTCACGCCGAATCCCAATCTGCGCCGTCGCCAAAGGTCGCGCAGCAACGGACGAGTTCGGCGAGTTCCAAGCTGGGTTCTATGAGACGCATCCCTACCTCATGCTTGCGAAAACCGAGACGTTCCGACCACACCACTTCCGCCTGCACCTGTAAGGGATCAACCGTGGTATTCATCTGGAACTCGACTGCACCCGTGGGCGGCCGCCGGCACAACACCCGAACTCCACACCGGGAGATATCCTGCACCCTTCCCAGGCTGCAGTGCAGCTCAGACTGCGGTATCCGGATGTGACAACGACGCTCGTCGCTCACGGTCCGGGTTCGGTAGGTGGATGTCGTCGCCTCCATATCGCTTGGTATCGAGCGGAACCGAGAGGCGTTTGAACGGTCTGCAGCGTGATCAGCTCGGTCGAGCCGATTGCTCCACCTGTACCGATTACGTCGGTCCGCTAGAGGCTAAAAGGCCGGTGGCACCGCCGATTCGTGCCGTTGGCGTCCGATATTGCCCAAGGGCAGAACATGCCTCCCGGAGGGAAGGGCACTGATCGGACTATGGAAGCCATCCTTGCTTCTTTAACCGTTGCCATGCGATCGAGATGTGCTCTGCATTCATGACCTTCGCCTTGCGTCTGCTCCAAGCATGCGTTCGCTGGACGGCCGCCTCGGGATCGTCGGCAGCATCCTTGTTCTCCGTAGCAACCCAGTGGACGCTCGCTAACAATTCCATACCGTACGGAGTCTCGAATCCGTCGAGAAGCTCTTCAACCGAACTCAGTCTCTCAAAGAGGTCCTTGTCTTCTCCAAGGAATCTTCGTGCCTCCTGCACCGCTTCTTCCTTGATGGAAATAGAAGCCCGTACACTACGGTCACCCCGATACCCGCGCGTGAAATGGCCCTCCATGCGCTCAAGAATGTTGTTGAGTTGCGGAGCGTATGGGCCAAAGCGATCGCGCCTGAATCTGAGCCTTTGCAGTTCGCCAGCTAGGTAGCAGAAGTACGCGAGCTTCTGTGCTTCAAGAAGCGTAAGTTCGTATCCCGGTTTGCGGTAGTGGTCAAACACTACCAGCAGTATTGCAATAGCGCGCGTCATGGCTGGCCGCTCACCGGTGATCGTGAGCGGCTCCGTCGGAGCGCCTCGCGGTTCATAAACAAGAACGTCGGCGTCAGCGATTTCACCAAGTGCCTTCGCGATGCGCGGCATAACACTAGACCACATCAGCCCCCCACTGCCGCAGCCAAGAGGAGGTACTGCGACAGTCCGAATACCGAGTTCACGGATCGTCGCACGGAGAGTCACGAGACCCGACTCAATATGCTCAAGCTTGGATTTGGCTCGCCAGTGTTCCTTTGTGGGGAAGCTGATGATGTACTCCGGTCCTTGGAGGGTACCGGTTCGGTACACGTGTAAACGGCCTGGTCGGACTTCGCCGCGGTTGACGGCCCGTTCGTAGTCTTTGAAATACGCAGGAAACGCCTTCTTGAATTGCAGGGCGATGCCCTTGCCCATTACGCCAACACAGTTGACCGTATTCACCAACGCCTGTGTGTCGGCTTCAAGGATATTGCCCTCGACGAAACGGACCATTCCAAGGCACCTCCAACTCCGGGGTCAATTATAATACCAGTTAGGCCGCAAGTTCACCGTGGGCGGGTTATCAGTTTGATGAAGTATCGACTTTACGGCCGCCTCTACCGTGCGGGTCCTGACGCCTATCTCGCGAATTAGATCCCACGGCAAGAAGCGATGCACAAGGAACTCCGCCTGACGGCGCTCCTTGCGGTCAGGATCGTCCACCGTGTTCTTCCATATTCGAGCATCCATCAGCGGCCAATCAATCCGTTCCTCAAGTAGTAGTAGATCTCCGCTGTATCTGGCGAGTGCCACGGCCGCGTGTCTGTCAGTAAACACCGTCGTCAACCCTCGCTGAGCCACCTGGTCCGTTTCGGCAACGAGATGAACGATCGGATTCTGCCCATCAGTGAATCCTTCTATTCCGCCCCGATGGATCACATAGAGCATTGGCGAGCGCGGTGCAAAGTAGAAAGGAACATAATCAGCCAAGAATCCTCCCGGGGCTACAGGGATGGGCCAACGCTCTCGACGTTCCTTGATGTTGTGATGCCCGATGTTGATGTGATGCTTGACTCGTCGATGCCTCTCCTTGTCGCACCATAAACCGTTGTGCTGGACTATCGATTCGAGCATCCTGTAATGCACTATATGGAAGATTCGCGGCATGCAGAGTATTCCATGGCGACCCTTGATCGTCGATCCTTGGTATTCAGCGCACTATTTTCGGGCACCTGATGGCACTAGCTCCAACGACGCCCTGCCCCCAGGCCTCCTGTGGCAGTGGAGCGTACCGGGCTCGAACCGGTAACCTCTGCCTTGCAAAGGCAGCGCTCTCCCAATTGAGCTAACGCCCCAAACGGTTTTGAGTATAGGCCTCAGCCGTCGCTGCGCGGCTGGAGTATGTCGATCCGGCGAGGAGTCACAAGGTTCAAGCGTAGCCCGCCGTCGTATGATTTCTCACCCACAACGCCGATGAGTTGGCCGAGCATTTCCGGCAACTTCACTTCCAGGTTGGGTCGAACATATCCGACGGTCCGACCGGTGCCGGGGTCGCGCAATCGCAACAGCTTGGGCAAGCGCTTGCCGTCATAGATGGTCGAGGCATCGAGTCGCCCGACTGCCACGTACCCATCGGTCCGTTCCAGTGCTGCGGCAACTGCGTCGATCTCCTGGGCGGTAGCCTTTGCTCGACGTCGCAGCTGGTTCAGCTCGACAACCTGCTGCTGCAGTTCACTCCAGATTTGAAGCTGCTCTACGCGCGTGCCGAGGTGCTCCGCCACAATGTCGCTACCAGAGTGTTCCCGCGCGAAGGCCGTGTACAGTCGCCACAGCGGCACGACCTCGGCCGACGCCAGTGGTTCCCGTAGCAGACGAGCGTACGCACTTTCCAGGTCCTCCAGCGTGAGGTTGCTGATGTCGATCGGTGCGATGCGGTCTTCTTCGTGTTCATCCCCTAGGCGACTTGGGGCTGTGTCCTGCGCTTGGTGGATCGGCAGTGATGAGGACAACTCACTAGCGAGCACCTGATTCGGTTCATCGCTCAATGTTTCTTGCGAGGTTGGAGTGTCGAGCGGCGCGTCATCAGTTGGGCGCTGCGTCGGGGTGGGCGCAGCGACGACGGTCTCTGTCGTTGCCGGTGGTGGAGCCGAAACGGGCTCGGTCGCAGACGACTGGGCTACGGCGATTGGCGGCGCCCCAGCGGCGGGCTTGATCCCGTTCATCGCATCTTCCCAAGCGGTGATCTGCTCCAGCGATGCCTGTTGCAAATGAGTCATGTCGATCCAACCCTCAGCAGCCTCTGGAAGTACCACTTTGTGGACCACCAGCAGATCGCTTGTGTCCGTCTTGAGAACCGTCAATGTGGACTGGGCGGGAAGCTGCGCGATGGGTTTCCAACTGCGGACCGGCTCGGCCTTCTCATCGAGGTTGGGCGCGTAGATATTCGTTGCTCCCATCGTCACACCCGCCGTGCCCGTACTATCTAGCTGAAACCGCGTGGCTTCAGTTGTGGGGAACTTCAAATAGCCGTAAAATCCGTCAAACGCAGGCCCGACGGCGCGAACACGGGCCCAACCAGCCTTCTCCGCGACCACCTGAACCAAGTCGTTTTGCCGAACCGTGCCGAACGGGTAGTACCGACTATCAGCGCCGGCTCGCACCTGGGTCTGCTCGGCGGTCACGGCGGCGAGGAACGGGAACTTCTCGGATGTTTGGGCCCCCGACGTTCTTGACAGGCTGAAGGTGATTCCGACGGCTAGCAAAACGATCACGACTCGACGCATCATTGCGAACATAGCAAACCTCCTTGTTTGGCGCTGCGAGATTACATTGGGCCGGCCCATTGGGCAAATCTCAGCCGGGGTTCCACAGGCGATCGAGCCCGCTTCGGCGACCTTTTGCTTCACTTGGATTTAGTGCTACGCTGCCTGCCCATGTGTCGTCCACGAGTTCCAACCTCTTTTGCCTGCTTGGTTTCCACAGCGATGGTCGGTTGCGCCTCGCCCCTGGAAAACCGCGACAGCGACCTCCTGCTGCTCCAACGCGTCCAGCAGGCGATTGAGAGGGAATTGGATTCGCTTCCGGCCGATGAACGTCAATTCCAACCCACCCAGCTACAGGGGCGGGTCGAGGCGGCGTTGGCCGATCGGCTCGATGAGTTGGCGGCCTTGGGACCTCGCGTGCCCTTTGACCGACCCCAACTGGATCTTGGTCCCGACCTGACCGGGGCCGAACAGACCGACATGCCGATCAGCCTCGCCACCACAATCACCACGGCGGTTCGCAACAACCTCGGCATCCAGTTAGCGCGGTTACAGCCAGCCATCAACGAAACGGACATCATCGCCGCTCAGGCTGTCTTCGATGCGCTGTTTGTGAGCAATGTTGACCTGAATAAGATCGACGAGCCGACCACCGTTCCAATACTTCGCGGCATTCAGCTCGGCACGCCGTTCTCAGCCAGTGAGGATTTTCGTTTCGAGACTGCCGTTCGCAAGCGTTTCACGACCGGTGCCGAGGCATCGATCTCCACAGACTTGACGCGCTTCC
>CBDUST010000048.1:0-20627 GCA_965369945.1 uncultured bacterium
ATCCCCGCGCGCGACTGCCCGCACCCCCTCTCATCGTCTTCCCTTCGGTCGGGGACGAATCATCATCACACTCAGCCATGGAGCGCCAACGCCGTCCCACGAGCATCCTGGCTCGCGGGTACTTCGAGTCAGGTTATACCGGCTAGTCTCTAACACCGCCACTTTATGCCGTGCGATCGACTGCTGAACGAGTATCGCGCATGCCGATTTCCATCCTCCACGATCAGACTCACGCGCCGACTTCGGTGTCGATCGATCGGCAACAAATTGGTCGTCGACCGGCCGCTTCACTGTTTCTTTACTTCCCCGTTGTACAGCGCGCGCTGCTGATGCGTTCGTCGGGTCGGCAAGAGCAAGCGCATCGCCAACCACTCGCCCTCTTCGGAGCGAATTCGCAATCGAATGAATCGCCCGTCGAAATCCCCCTTCATTCGATTGCTCATTGAATAGATGCGGTTCTTTTTGATTCGCTCGACCTCGACTAGGCCGTTCTCTCGCAGCAGACGCAGATTGAGGCTCACCATTGACAGGCCCAGCTCAAGATCATCCGCCAAGGTCGACACGTCCTTGGCCTCCTTCATCAGGCTTCGTATGATCTCAAGTCGCACACCGCCGGCCGTAATCAACATCAGATCGCGCATCGCCGCGCAAGGCACAACTTGTCCCGCTACCCGCTCTCTGCCGTTCATGACTCATTCCCTTTGGAGTGGTCGCGTGCCCTCAGCACCTCCCTGAGCACGTGCCCCATTTCGTGTCTTCGGCGATCCATGCCACCCCAGTGCTTTCGCATCATGTGCGTCAGCACATCCGACCGAATTCGACATGGGGGCTGAGCAACCCCAATTACCTTTCGTCAGGCAAACGCCCGAGTTTCCGAAGTCTTCAGAATTTCCACACGATTGATCCAATTCGGTGACGTACGCCGAATCCGCAGAAGCAAATTGCACGACGTTCAATTGAATGCGTAGATACGCAACCGACTCAACCATAAGAAGTTAGACGTGTCTCACAGGTCTGTTGTCCACCAACTTACCGCTCACTCCATTCCAAAGATCGACCACCGCTCCAGTGTCACTGTCGTTTGAGTTTACTCGTTGTCACCGCTCAGGCATGTCCCCTACTTAGGCGTCACCTAGATAGGCGCCACCTGATTAGGCGACACCTAAGTAAGTGCCAAATTCGTTGCGAACATGCCCGTCCTATTCCAGAGCTCGATCAAGCGTTCATGCCGCTTCTCAGTAGGAATCGCTGAGGTGATACCACGTATCGTCGTACGTGCCGTTGACATCGTTGTCTTCACGATGCAGGATGAAATCGTCAACATAACGATTCCCAGCGACGTACTGCACGTGCCGATCGATATCGGCATCATCAGGGTCGGTGGGGAAGGTCGCATCATCATCGATGCGCTCTTCGCAGAGCTGCCAACCGGCCGAGTAATACATCATCCGCTGCTCATCGAGCCCGGTTGCGCTTCCGGGGGTATCCAGCTGCTTGATGATGCGCCAGTTCAGGCCGTTGTACTTATAGATCGCGCGATCGTTCGCACCGGCCTTGACCAGGACGAGTCGGGTCCACGCATCGTGTGTGTAGGTCCAGGTAATGGCGGTCCTGCCGCGCTCGTCCGTACGCAGGTTGCCGGCTTTGTCGTAGGCGAGATCAAGATCAATGTCCGCCCCGCCCATGCCTTGACCCACGAGTGTGCGTACATCAAGCTCGTTGGCGTCGGTGATATCAGCATGGTCGCGGTCCTCTTGCTCGCGGGCGTCGGTGTAGACGTTGTTGCCGTCGAGATCGGTGTCGATCGAATCCCAATTGCCGAGCATATCCAGGGCCCACTGCTGGCTGTCTTCCTGCTGGGTGAACGTGGAGCCGTCCCAATCGCCGCGTTCCGCCAACACGAGCCGATCGAAGCCGTCGTAGCCATATTCGTGGCTGAGCTTCTGGCTTGTGCCGGGGCGGTTGTCGTAGGCGGTGAGCCGATTGGACTGCTTGTCGTAGGTGTAGGTCAGTTCGACGATTGGGGGGATGTTGCCGTAATCGGTACTCGGCGTGGCGTGTTCGGTGAAGTTACCGTCAACCCACATCTGAGAGACCGTTCGCCCGAATTGATCGTAGCCGGGGTAGATGCCGTCATTGTCGGAATTGCCCTGGGTTTGTCGCTTCCCGCCGTGGGAGGCTGTGAAATCGAGTTGGACGTCGATGCTAAAGAAGGTGCTCGACACGAGAGGCAAATCCAACTGCCTTGTAGATCCTAACTAGACTTCGAACACACTCTTGCTTCAGATATCCAGGATGCCACGTCTGCGCAGTCGTGCCACTGAGAGCGATGGCGCGCGCCGACCAATAATCGGATGCCGCGACCGCTTCACTGAGAGCGCTTGTCCACAACGTTGGATCATCAAGTTCATTGTTCAGAACACAAGTACGGATATGAAGCGAGTTACTCGCCTGCTCGTATTCTTCTGGATGTAGACGTAGGTATGATTCAGCGTATTTCGGAAGGGCGCACCATGCTCCTCCCCCGCAGAGCGCAACTGGTCCGTTAGTAGTCCAATCGCCCTCGGCCACCTCCGCATAGTACCGTACAGCATTCTCAACGTCACCCTCCGCCGCTGCTAGTAACCCGAGGCTCCAAGAGAGAGACCCAAAGCCTGGTCCCTCTCGTAGCGCATTCTGCCATTTTCCTCTCGCATCATCGACACGGCCAAAGCTGAGATCAACCTGAGCGTCCTGAACAACGTAGTATGGAATGGTTATTTGTGGGCTAACCAGTTTGGCGCACGCAAGGTAGGGTTTTTCTGCGAGTCCGTAGTACGGCTCGACTACTTGAGTCGGATCAAGAACGTCGAAGAGGCCCACTCGTAACTCCTGAAACAACTCAAAGATGGATTGTCTCATATTCATGAGTGATACTCGTTCGCGGGGTTCACAGGAATACAGACTACTATGAGCTCTATCTTCCACATGCAACAGAAATGCCCGCAGGCACCCGTCAAACGATCTACCGAGTGGAGCTATCACATTCTCTTCTCTCTCACAGAACACCCAAGTGCAGCGTTCTTCCTTGCCAGGGAGTGACATCAGGAGACAATACGAGTCTCCGTCGTCGGTAAGAATGATCGGGATCAAATCGGGGTGTATCACACTTCGCTTCTCAAGAATCATCTCTGAGGGCATCAACAGCTGAAACTGTTCGACATCTGAATCGAGCGCGGAGTTACAGAGTGTGGGATAGCGCGATATGAAGTCGTGAGGAAACCGAAACTGAAATCTCTCCTCAATTGCTTGTAGCTCGTTCAGTAAATTCATTCGTCGATAACTCTCCCGTGATCGTGCATGTCGCGGATTTGCATCCCGCGACCCGCGGCCGTAAATCAGGTCTCACTCCTACTATATGCTATCCTTGCCTTTACGGTGTACCGTAACTTGGCTCAACCGTGATCGACCGCAAAGAACTCGATTGTGCCATGTCCGCCACATTCCCTGAACCGGCATTACCAGGCCGTCGATTAGGCAAGTGGCATTACACCGGCACTTGCTCACAAATCACGATGGAGTATCGGCGAACGACGTGATGTCAAATTGTTCTTGGGCGAGCGCCGTCACCCATCGTTTGGTACACATGGCACCCACCATGTAGTTATGACTAGAGTACCGAAGGCACGCCATCGCGATCATGCACACTTGGACCGAGTATCTCTATCGCTGAGCTAGCGACATCACGTGCAAGTTCATCTGGCTATCGAATGCGCAATTCGAGATGAGCGATTTACTTGTCACATCTAGGCGAGATTACTGAAGCATTCGGCAGTTCCTTGTGCCAGGATTGCCGCATCAAGAGGTTCATTCCAAACAAAGTAGGCGTACCAATCGCCCGAGAAACATTAGGATGCCACTCTCTCAACGAGACCCAATGAACGAACCTGAACCCTGTGCCACGAATTCTTCAAGATTCGTTCGATCCTCTAGATATCGCCACAGTATCTCCACTTGTGATCGTCGTGCCCCCCTCCAAGGAAGTGGGGTTTCTTAAACCCCACGTAGATACCGTCCTTCCCGCCTCCTTGTGCGTTAAACACCTTGGCACAATCGACGGTGCCAATTCCAGAGTATTCGGTGGTCCAGAAACTTGTTCTCGTTCCATATGCTACGTACTTGCTTTTTCTTGCCCCATCCTCATCAGCCTTGCATGCACAACACGCTCCATATTTGCTAATGGTCTCAATTGCCGCTCCGGCAGCTCTGTTCCCTACGTAGACAACGAGCCCTGCATTCGCCGCGTAGAGAAATGAACCGGCGGCCCTAGTTACAAGATGACCAGCGTTAACGATCACGCGTCCCTCTGCGCGCACACCAACGCGAGTGAGAAATTTGCTCATCCCCGTGTCTTTCGTCTCCATCATGAGCCTGAGGAGTTCCTGAGCCTGCGGCTTGTTTAGAAGCGACACATCTGTGATTCCCAGCCGGGTCATAAACGACCGCAAGATTTTGGCCGCGCCTCGACTGTACGATGGGTGTCCCTGCTTGTATCCGAAATGCCAGGGAGCCTTGACTGTAGTATTGAATACGGTCCAGACGCCACGGTTCACGAATGTGACACCTTTCCAGAGAGTCTTTGGGATCCAGTGGTGTTTCTCTCGACCAAATGGATCGTATGCCATCGTGGGTTGCCCTCCCACATACTCATACAGATTCATCCCATCGACATAGCCCATCGGATCACGCTCGATCCAGCGGCCGTGAGCGGGGTCGTACCAACGATTGCGCGCAAGGTATTGCCGAGTCTCGGCGTTGAACACGTAACTGTCGTAACCGATTTGGCTGTCAACACTTGACTGCGTGATCAACCCCTTGGCCAGCGCGGCGTGCGTGCCTTCGGTGTTGGCGATGGTGTAGTCGGCCGTCTGGACGTCGCCGTTGCGATCGATATCCATGTCCGGGTTGTAGTTCGCTTGGCCGATCGCGTGGTTTGCGCCGCCGGCGACGGTATCGATCTGATTGATCTCGGTTTGCGTGACTCCGCCGCTGCCGTCCCAGTCGGCCATGTAGTGATGGCGAGCTTCGCCGTAGGCGTCGTACGTGATGCGCTCGATAAGATCGGCTGCGGAATCGTCAACGATCGCCACAGTCGAGAATTGAACGTCCGTCAGGTGATACCACATATCGTCGTACGTGCCGTTGACGTCGTTATCCTCGCGGTGCAGGATGCAATCGTCGACATAACGGATACCAGCGACGTATTGCACGTGCCGATCGATGTCGGCATCATCGGGGTCGGTCGGGAAGGTCGCATCATCATCGATGCGCTCTTCGCACATCTGCCAACCGGATGAGTAATATCGCATGCGCTGCTGATCCAACGTGCCGTCCGAATCGGTGTCTGATTGCTTGATGATCAGCCAGTTCAGGCCGTTGTACTTATAGATCGCGCGATCGTTCGCGCCGGCCTTGACCAGGACGAGACGATTCCACGCATCATGTGTGTACGTCCACGTGACCGTGCTCACGACTGTCGTGCGCGTATCCGTACGCAGGTTGCCCGCTTTGTCGTAGGTGAGATCAAGATCAATGTCCGACCCGCCGATGCCTTGACCCACGAGCGTGCGTGTATCAAGCTCGTTGGCATCGGTGATATCGTCGTGGTCGCGGTCCTCTTGCTCATCGTCGTCGGTGTAGACGTTGTTGCCGTCGAGATCGGTGTCGATCGAATCCCAATTGCCGAGCATATCCAGGGCCCACTGCTGGCTGTCTTCCTGCTGGGTGAACGTGGAGCCGTCCCAATCGCCGCGTTCCGCCAACACGAGCCGATCGAAGCCGTCGTAGCCATATTCGTGGCTGAGCTTCTGGCTTGTGCCGGGGCGGTTGTCGTAGGCGGTGAGCCGATTGGACTGCTTGTCGTAGGTGTAGGTCAGTTCGACGATTGGGGGGATGTTGCCGTAATCGGTACTCGGCGTGGCGTGTTCGGTGAAGTTACCGTCAACCCACATCTGAGAGACCGTTCGCCCGAACTGATCGTAGCCGGGGTAGATGCCGTCATTGTCGGAATTGCCCTGGGTTTGCCGCTTACCGCCGTGCGAGGCGGTGAAGTCAAGTTGAACGTCGATCTTCTCGAAGTCCGCCTGGGCGAACATGCTTAGCCCGATGTAATCGTAGCGAACGTGCTTATTCGTTGTGGGGAATGGCGCGTAGTCGTTGATGGTCTTGAGCCTGCTGATGTCCTCGTCTGAGCTGTCCACGGCACCATAGCCGTGCGAGATCGCCTCGCCATCCGGATAGGTGACACGATCTACTCGACTGAAGTTGCCATCCGCCATCTTGTTCGTGTCGTAAAGATACTGCACGCGCTTGGTATCGTTCAGCGGTACGCCGCTGGTGTTGAACTCGGCCACGTCGGTCATATCTTGATAGAGGTCAGTCAACTGCCACAGATCGTTGTAGCGGAATGCCACACCGTTGACCTCATCACCACCGGAGTCTTCGGATTCGACGAACTCCACGAGTCCCCATTTGTTGTAGGTGGTCGTGATAGCGCGAACGGCGCCGTCGATGTTGGCGCCGAGCGCCGTTGCATGGTCTTTGGTGACCCGCCCGAGCTTGTCGCGCGTATAGGTGTGCTCGGTCTCAGCTTGATCTTTCTTGAAGATCGGCTCGATCTGGCGGTTGTAGGCGAAGAACATGGAGCGATCATCATCGTCCTCGCCACCCTCGGTGTCGGGATAGATGATTTGGACGAGCAGATCTTCGGAATTCAGTTCTGAATTCTCGGGATTGATGCCGGTCGTCACGCCGAAGATGTACCGCGTGACCTGATCTTGGTCTCCGTTAGCTGAAAGTTTGGGCTGATGCGCGGTCTGGATGATGACGTTGCCGATGCCGTCGTAGACATAGCTGGTCACGCGATCTTCATCGAGCTCGCCGCCAGTCCCGCCGACGTCTGCGGCAACCCATCGATCCGGCGTTTGATTGGGATTATCCCAGGCGATATCGCTTTCGACCACGTCCTTTTGATTCTCGATCACCGCGATTCGCCGATTCAGATCGTCGTACACGAACATGGTTATCTCGGCAACATCGGGCGTGCCGGCTTCGCTGAATTCCGTTGTCGTATCGACCAGTCCGCGCGCGTTGTACGCTGTCTCGACGACGATCTCGGATCCGGTGGTGTCCCAGTCTGGGGGCGTGCTTTGATTGATGGTGGGCGCGGTGCCGCCGAACTTAAACTCGTCATCGATGTTTGTGCCAAAGTTGACGGATTGGATCACGCGATCGGCATCGTCATAGAACGTGCCCGCGTAGGTGGTGATCACCAAGTCGTCGTTTGGGCTGGTGAAGTCGGCAAGATCACCGGTGTCCGTATCAACTGCATCGTGGGTTCGCATCCGCTTCGTCATCAGATCGACCACACCGGTGTGCGCCGATGCGGTATCGTCGATATAGCGGTACTCGGTCTGCTGGAAGACAACGTCGCCGTCGACGGTTGCTAGGTGATCGGTGGAGTCATATACATCGTCGTAGTTGTCAGTCCCACCGGGATCGACGTCGCCGCCGCGATCCGTGGTGTACACGATCGCCGGTCGGCCGTGCCCATCGACGGAGGTTTTTGTTCCGGGTCCGCTGGGTGGCCACGAGCCCACTGTTCGGCCGAGTTCGTCGAACCAAGCGTGAGTTTCCAAAGCGGCATGTGTGGAAGCGACGTACGCAGCCTCGGGATCGATCGCCAGTTGCGTGCGATAGACCAGCCCGCGCTGGCTGTAATGTGTTGTCTCAAGGCGTCTTCGTTCAGTGTCCGACGCCTCAAAGTCATGCGTATCAGGCGGAACATCCTCGAAGACGCCGCGGTGAATCACGCGGTCGAGGTTGTCAAGTGCAATAAACTCATGCGGCCATTCGGGGTTCTCGATCTTGATTTGCCGATTGCGGAAGTCGTAAGTATTCTCGGTGTCGCGCCATGTGCTCGAACCGGCGTCGTCGACATACTGGCGCACGAACGTAAGATTACCGTCGCCCTCGCCTTGTACCGGGCTGCCCATATCGAGCGTGTGATCGAAGAACATCTCGCTGATGTCTTCGATTGTTGTCTCGTCCGGATCGTCATCAGCGGGACCTACCGGCAGGCCAATCTCAACCTTGATCGTGCGATCGAACACGTCATAGGTACTTCGCGTGAGCGTACGGACGGGATTGATTGTGTAGTCGATGCGCCCGAGCGTATCGTAGAAGTACTTGGTGACGTATTTGCCGCCTTGGGCTGTCTCACTTACATCCGGCCAGACGGCTCGGGACGTAACTAGCCCGGATACATCGTGGACGACGGCCATGCGAGAGAGCTCTTCGTCCGCGCCATCTTTGAGACCGTAGTTTGCAAAGACAGGTTCGTAGTCGTCGTTGCCTGGCGGGGACGTGTAGGCGGTATCGATTTCGTAGCTGCGAGAGGCGATGACATCGCCACCGGCGTTGTACCAGTTGATCGTTGCCGGACCGTTGTAGGATGAGCCGCCGGTGATTTCATGTGGCAGCTTCACCACGGCGTAATAGGTGATTCCCGGTCGTTCTTCAGTCTCGCGCATTTCGCGCAGCGTATAGGTGCTCACCAATCCGGGTGTGATCGTTTCGTTTACTCGCCCAAGCAGGTCGTACATGTACTCGGTAAGCAGGGAGCCGCCATCGCCATAGCGGTCACCCCAGCCGGATGTACTGAGCGCAACGCCGCCTGTGCCGAATGAGGAAGGAATGCTGTCCAGAACCGTATCCGCATTGCGCTGCACCGTAAGCAACTGCCCTGTCGCGGCGTCAAACGTGCGTTTGGTCAGGCTCGTATCGGCGGCGCGACTCCAGAAGTTATTACCAAGCGTGTCGAACATCTCGTAAGAAGTGTACGAGCCGTCGGGACCGTTCTCAGCCTCGATCTCCGCCTCGACGTCGGTCTGGATCCACGCGATATCATCGGCGCTCGTATCGTCCGTATGGAATCCATAGAAATACTTCGCCACTTCTATGTCGTTCGCGCCGGCGCCGCCGGGATTCTGGCCGGCCGCGACCGTTCTGAATCGCTCAGTTTGACTGACATAATGATCGCGGCTGTTGTCAGCGTCCCACGCTGTACCGCCGCCGTCCGCGTCGCCGTAGGTTGTTCGCACCGTCATCGTGCGCGTACCGGTCGTACCCTTCCTGACGTAGTTTTCCTTGACTCGATTGTCCGTGGTGTACTCGTATTCGTAGATCAACCCGTCACTGGTGTTAAACGTCGGCACGCCGCCGCCGCCGACCGTGTAGGAGTCGATCGCTGAGGGCGTGAACTGTCGAATCAGATTGCGGTCGGTCGAGTCGTAATCATAGTGCCAGACCCATTCCCGTCCGGTGCCGCCGGACTCGGTGTCTTTGATCGCTTTGGTACCGAGGTAAGGCCGACCACCGCTTTCGGGGTACTCCATCTCGTAATAATGTGTTCGGTAGTTGTCGTAGGAAACGCCGTTCAGGCGACTCTCTACAACGACGATCGTCTCCGCGCTGGCCGGGGTCGAGTTGCGATCGGTGTAGGTGTAGCCGAACTTTGTCCCCTGAGTCGAACCGCCGCATCCACAAGCTGATTGGATGTATTGAGCTAGAACACGGCCGTACTCGTCCGCCGCCGGACTAGTCTCGACCCACTCTTCGTATTCCTCAACGACTGTGGATGCGAGATCAACCACGTCCAGCGAAGCGCCTGTATAGATCGCGGCACCATCTGCCAGCGTAAGGAGATCCTGGGCGAACTTGATAATCGAAATCGGATCGTCTGGATTATCCTCCATGTATTGCTGGTGGCCGAACTCGATTTGCTCAGCGTCGAAGATCATCTTGATCTGATGTGGGTTGCCCTTTTCGATGAAGCCATCGTTATCATCATCCATTGACTCGTTGGACGCCCATAGGTTGTGATAGCGGTTCTGCGTAACGCTTACCTTCCACTGGTCTACGCCTGCCGCAGCGCCGGGGGCGGGGTCAATCCGCTGCAACTTGACTGTCTGAACCAAGTCGCCATCGGTGCCGAGGCCTGAGAACAGAGTCGTGTCATCGTCGTCCATGTAGCGGTAGAGAACAAGCTGCGTTAGCACTTGTGTTTCGCTCACGCCAACAAAGCGATAGACCGCCACACTTTCCACTTTCCCTCCGTTGTCGCCACTGCCCATGATGTATCGGAAGCGAACCTTGGCATCCGGTGGATCATTATCGCCGGGCTCACCGTTGAGGTAGATCGCAGCCAGGCGAACATCGTCCTCCGGATCGAAGCCAACCTTCTTGTAGTCATAGAAGTGCTTGTTGCCGTGATTGTCGAATCGGCGACGGATCAATCCGACGTGCTCGTCGACCGTTTCTACCCAACCACCACCGGATTCACCCGGTTCGTTGGCGCGCCAATACTCGGTTGTCCATCGTCCCGGCTCTTGAAGTTGATAGACCGCATACGTCGAATCCACATCGGTTTTGTGAAACTCCTGTGACGTCGGGCCGGGCACCGTCCACGACGAACCTTCCGGACTTATGTCTACTGTGATCGCACCGCGAGCGCCGAACTTCATTATTGCATCGGTGCCAACGATTTCGAGATTGTTAAACGCCGAGAAGGTCGTGCTGGCTCCGCCTACACAGGGGGCGGTGTAGTCGGGGTTGCTTGTGAGCTGCTGATTCAGGTCAAAGTCCATGCCGTCGTCGTGGACTGAAACGTCATCGCCGCAATGCTCCCACTTGTCGCCGTTGGATAGATCAGCACCATTCCCATCGGTCGGATTGGCGCCGTTCTCATCGGCCCCGCACGATTCCTCGTCGCCGGAACCCTCGTCTTCGGTTTCGTCGTCTTCATCCTCATCGGGGGCTTCACACTCATCGAGCTGCTGGCCGTGATCGTCATCATCACACTTACCACTGGTATTGTAACCGTCGGCCTCGCTTCGGCGAACAACAGCGTGCAGCTCCAGACCGCCGTCTCTCAATGGCGCGATCTGGACGCCCGCGCTCGAACGCTCAGCCGAGCACTCGGTCCCGTGATCATGAACTACGAAGCCCAACACACGCTTGTGCAGTTGTCGCTCCTTGACTCAGATGAACGGCTGGCTGAGATCACCTTACCGAGCAACGTAAGTACCCGCATGGCAACCGACCGGCCAACTGACACCATCGTCTTTGACCGCCTCGGCCGAAGTCCGGACTACGATGTCACGGTAACCCTGGAGAATCGACTCGTCGCCTGGCACGTATGCGGCCTCACCGGATACATCACGGAGCCCAGACGATGATGCGCCATCGTGGATTGACTCTACTTGAAGTGCTGGCGTCGACGGTATTGCTGACCATGCTCGCCTGGGCATGTGTGCCGCTTCTTCGAAAGGCGATGAACGACCTGCGCCAGCCGGATGAACAGTTTGCGCTGGTTGAACTGACACAGCTGGCTGAGAGGTTCCTTGTGGATCCGGCCGCGTTCGGCGTTGAATCACCGCCGTCGGAACGAGACGAACTTCACCTGTCCTGGCCTGAACAATCCGATCGGTCGCCGGTCATAGTGCGACGATTAAGCGCCCAAGCCGGACCACACGATCACGCATGGTTGAGTTTCACAGGCGAAGGCCAACGCATCTTCCGTTGGATCGCCATCAAGGAAGAGCGGGAGTCCGAGTCATGAGGCGCGGATTGACCATTATTGAGGTCCTTGTGTCCCTGGGTTTGCTCAGCGCGCTGATGCTCACAGTGACCTCGTGGATTCAGACCACGGTTCGCGCAAGCACGCTCGCTGAGCCAATGCGCTGGAGCGTCGCCGCCGAGGCCGTGCTTCAGTTGATCCACGATGATCTGATGACCGGAGACTTCGAGGCCGAGCAACAAAGGCGCAGTAATCGGGAACCTGGCGTGATGGTCGAGAACGGCTCGCTTCGTATTCGCACCCGAACGGTTCAAGGCGGCGATGAGATTGGACAGACGATACATCGCTACGAACTTGACACCTTCACGGATGAGCTTGGCGCGACGAACGAGCCGAAGCGCGGGCGACACACAACTCGACTCCTACTGGATGATGTGGAGAGATTCAACTGCCGGATCGACGATGAGCCCGCGTTGCTGACCGTCAGCATCACATCCGGTTCAGGCCAATCAATCCAGCGGAGTTACCTGCTGCCGTGACCAACACCAACCGTCCAATCAGACGTGGCGCGGCACTGCTTATCGTTCTGGCGGCACTGATCCTTACCGTCACGGCGAGCGCGAGCCTGGCCGGCCTCGCGTCCACTTTGAAGATGCAGCGCACACTCGATCACGCCGCAATAGGTGCCGACGATCTTCTGCGCGCAACCGAAGCGCCCATCATCGCCTGGCTGGAATCCGAATCCGCTCAGGTCGTCCTTCCCCCGGAAGTTGAAGCGCCACGTATCGACGTTCTGCACGATACATGGTCCGATGGCAAACTCCAATACGAACTGACCGTCACCGCCTGGGATCAATACGGCATGGTGCCGATCAACCTCGCACGCTCCGGGTCGCCCCTGCGGCAGGCGCTGCCGACCGTCATTCGCCGGGCCTTCGATCGAGTCCAAACCAAGCCCAACGAACCGCCCGGTCTCGATCTGTTCCGTGACACTTTCGGCGCAACTGACAATGAGATGAGAATCTTCCCCCGCGCCGACTCGACGGAGCCGATCGTCTTTGCCGATGCTTTGAACTCAACAAGTCGCGAAGACATAGATCCGCGACAACCTCCCGCACAGGATCAGCCAACTCCCCTGGCCATCGGCGCACTCGTTTCTACTCATTCCGGGGGTCGCATCAACATCAACACCGCGCCCCCGGAACTCTTGGAGCAGGCATTCCGAGGGGCGGGGCGCGGGGGATTCGATTCCGTTCTCGCCGCTCGCGCTGAAGGCCGATCCGTTTCGCTCGGCGATCTTCCTACATCATCATCAAGTTCTACCGCGCCTCAAATCGTCGGCTCAAGCTCCGCGTGGTCCTGCCGTATCGACATACGTGTCGGCCCGCTAAGACGCTCGTGGTGGGCGGTCTATGTCAAGTCCCGTTCAAACTGGGAGTGTGTGCAACGCCTTGCCATCGCCGAATGATCCAATCCGAAGATTGACTCGATCCCTGCGCCTCACATGGTTCTTTGGTTGCACCATCGTCGCGCTATGCGCACTGTGGGCTTGGCAACCGCACGAGCCAAACGAGCGCAGTGAGATTCCGCTCGACCTTCACCCCGCTACGCTCCCGCTGATTGACGATGAACAGCAACGGATCGATCAAATCGCCTTCATCGCTCGCCTTTGGAATCCACCCCCGGAAGCTCGCGATGCACGTATGGCTGCGCAAACGATCCCGACACCCAAGCCGCTGCGCTTTCAACTCATCGGCATCACTGATGACGGCCGGCAGCTGCGCGCCGCGCTCTACGATCCCGACACTGATCGTTTACTCATTGTCGGGACCGGTGATCACCTCAAAAGGCACACAGTCACTATTACGCCCGACGCGGTCGAACTCGCCGATGGGCAAGTCACCCATCGACTGGCCTTGCGAAAGGATGGATCGTGATCGCTTCGAATTCTCATGATGCGATGCACCTGCGCTGGCCCGCCGATCGTTTCTACTGGGCGATACTCGATACGGCATCCATGCCTGCAACCGTACGCTCCCGCCAAGCGCGTCTGGGCTACCTGTTTGAGAGTGTCCTGCCCGGCGTGGCAATTGAGCAAGTCCAGGCCGTCTACCAACCCCTGCCTGGCGACGCCAAGCGCATCCTCGCCTGCGGTTTATCGAAAAAAGTGCTTGAAGACGAAGTCGATCAATCTGCCGTGACGCTCACACCGGATGCGGGACCGGGTTTCCTTGAAGAACCCATAGATCTGGCACAGCTCAATCTGCTGACTGGTTCATTCCTACCACAGGTCATCCGACGCCTTCGTCGCCGCTGGTTGCTACACGTTTGTCTGATCTTCACGTTATGCGGTAGCTTGCTCATCATCGGTTTGGAACGCCGCACCAACCTTCATCGTCACACAATCAGCGATCTAACGGCGGTCCGCGACACGGTCATCAAACAAGTATTGGGGCCGACTACTACCCTTCCGGGGGCAGGGGCGCTTCCGGGGGCGGGAGAGTTGCGGCTCATCGCACAGCGGCGACGTCTTGAACAGACGCGGAGTGACGATCTGCCCATCAGTGAGGTCGGCAACGCCTCGGCGATCCTCGCTCGACTGCTTGCACTGTGGCCGCAAGATCTTCATACGCAGACCCAGTCAATCTCTATCACCTCAAGTTCGATCACGGTTCGTTTGTCGCTTCCGACGATGGTCGATGCCCAGACACTGGCAAATGCGTTCACGTCGATGAACGGATGGCGTCTGCAACAGCCACAGTCCGAAGCGCGGCGCGACCGTGTCGATGTGACGCTGCGCTTCGAGCCGATTGAGGAGCTTCCGAACCGATGATAAACCGATCGGTCATGATCGCTGGAGTTTGGATTGCGGCTCTGTGCATTCCAATCGTTGTCAGCGCTAGTCGCCTCAGTGACGCGCGAATGCAGCATGACGCCGCGCTTACCGCACAGCAGCGCGCCATCGACGAAGCGCAGCAGATCATCCGACTGCAATCCAAACAGCAGCGGATCGCTGAACACAAACGGCCTGAGCAGGATGTCATCGCCAGAGTCAACGCAACGCTTGCTGAAGCAGGCATCCCGCCCGAGCGTTTCGGAGGACTGCGGCCGGAATCGGACGCCGCATTACCCGACTCTACCTACCGCCGTCAGTCGGTTCGAATCAGTCTCGATGAACTTTCGATCGCACAGCTCGGCGCCTTCCTCGGTCAGTGGTCTCAATCGCAACACCTCTGGACGCCAACGCGCCTTGAGCTCTCTCACACCCGCAACAGGATCGACGATGACCGCTACAACGTCGTCATTCTCATTACAGCGACATACCTCGCCAACGGATGACTCCAATGAAGCCCGTATCTGTATTGTTCTTGCTTGTGTTCATCGTCGCCGGGTGTGCGCATCCAGTGGCCAGCCCATACCAAACGCCCAGCGCCATCGCCCGCAACCCGCTCAAGGCCCAGCAGCTCACGCAGAAAGCAGCCAAACTCATCGACACTGATCCGGACAAAGCTGGACGTTTGCTGCGCGACGCGCTGACCGCAGATCTTCATTACGGACCCGCACACAATGACCTCGGCGTCATCCATCTTGCTAACGGCCAACTCTACGAGGCGGCGCACGAGTTTGAGTGGGCCCGCAAGCTCATGCCCGGCCACCCCGACCCCCGGATGAATCTTGCCCTGACACTCGAACGCGCCGGCCGCATCGACGAAGCGTTGGCAACGTACAACACCGCGCTAGAGGTCTATCCCAATCATCTTCCCACGATCCAAGCGCTTGCGCGACTCCAACTGCGCCACAATCGCACCGACGACCGCACAGCGGGCCTTCTCGAAGAGGTTGCCCTCCGCGGCGAGCCGCAGTGGCAAGATTGGGCCAAGCGACAGATGGTGCGCTAGCCCCCTCCACGCACGCGCGTATCTCGGCGTGACATAGCAACTTCGCAGCGTACTCAAGGTCGTCGCGGTCCTAAAGCGCAGCGCGCCTTCGCACCGTGTGTTTCATATCCCGCCAAGTTGACAGCCCATCCGCTCCGCCACCCTCACCACATCCTTGAACGCCTCCCGTATCGCCGGGACGTAGGAGTGGGTGCCCCTCAATCCTCCCACTCCACCCCAACCAGCACACCCAGCTCATACACCGCTTCGTACAAGTCCGGGCTCGCCACCTTCCACCAGTGCTTCTCGTCCGAAGCGTCCACAAGCCACAGCAGCTTGCCGGTCTCACGGTCGAGATACTGACACGTGCCGGTGTGCAGGTGCAGTACCTTGCCGATCGCATTGAGGAGTGAGCTGGCGAAGTAGTTGGTCATCGTGTGAACAGGATACCGCAGTGAGCACCGCAGACACAGCACATGGCGTCCAAGGTTTGGTTGGCGCAGACGTTGGACACTGCTCGATCCTACCCCACGCTCTCGATAGTCATCGTAAGCTGCCCCTGAAGTACCCTAAGCTATCCAATATATAGCCCACCACATGGTAATCATACCAAGGGCGATCACCGTTTCGGCAAGAACGGCGGCCATTATGAGCGAGAATATTCGAGTGTATATTCGGTTCGATGCCGCAATCTTCAGCGCGATAAGACATGCAAGGCCACCAAAGAGCCACACCACTACGAACCCTGTGAAGACTAGCTGCGACTCCAGAATGGTGCTGACGTAATACTCGTGCTGTTGTGCGACGGAGTTGACGATCGGAAGCACAACTCCATACGCGATGGCAAGGATGCTGAGAACTACCTGGAGCCTTGTCCACCGACGAGCGTTAGCAGTTAGAATTGCCCTCTCAACAGCGAAGCCACACTCCGGACACGCGCTGTCCTGCTGAATGCCCCGGAGGTTGTAACGACAACTCGGGCAAACTAGATCGCTTCTCACGCGCCCTTTCTCATCGACGATCACCGATCGAATCTCGGGGTTGCGCGGCATTGCAGCATCGTCAATCAACGGCTGTCACCCCACACTCCGAGCATACCTCATGCTCCGCGTGGCTGAAGTCGTAACCGCACTTGATGCAGTGGCCGCGCTTGCGACGGATGAAGCGGCGAGCGGTGGACGGGCCAAGCGTGAACATCCAAAGAATCGCAGCGTAGAAGATTGTGTTGATCGCAAAGCCGGGCCAGATCGGGCGGAGTGGGACCGTAAAGTTCTCGACCGGCGGAAAGAGGCCGAAGAGATTAGGAAATCGCACGCCATAGCTGTGTTGCCAGAGCTGATTGCCGTACTGCTGTTGCCACAGCTTATCCGACAACGCCCTTGTTGGCCATCCGACGCGTGTTTGAATTGCGAACGGCAACCACAGATAGTCGATAGACATATCGCAGCCAGCGTTCCGAGGGACCTCAAGGAATCCCCGCCGCTGAACGCCGCGGGTCGTGAAATCAACAAGGCACAGTTCAAAAACAATGCACTCGGAAGATTGGGCTCCCCTCCAACCGAGACGACCAAGCCACCGGATATCATCCGCACTCACCGGGGACTGCGAGTATCGGTCAAACCACCAGACGAAATCGTTTTCAATCAGTCGAGGAGCCGTACGGTTCTGGTGGTATCCAACCCACGAACACCCCCACGCAACGGCAACGTTCATGATTGCGCCGAGGAGGAGGAAGACGACGAGCTTGGTAAGGCTGCGTCTCACAGCATCATTCTACGCCTCAGCTTCGCGTCGCCAACCGCATTCGGGGCAATCGTGGGCCAAGTCGGCACGGAGGTCATAGCCGCACTTGATGCAGAGGCCGCGCCTGACGTGCGAATATCGTCGTAACTGGAACGGCGCGAAGGGCAACCACAGAATCGCTGCGTAGAAGACTGTGTTGATCGCGAAGCCCGGCCAGATTGGTGCCAAAGGCAATGCCCGAGTGGTTTTCCGGCCGTACCGAGGAAACCAAGGCACTTGCAGGCGCCACTCGACGTTCCTCTCCCAATCTCCGCGCTGCGTCGTCTTTCGATGAAAGTGTGAGAGCTTGGGCCAGCCGTGGGCTGTCTCAAGGACGTGTAGGCGCGCTTCAAAGTCTTCTCTGGTCGGCGCAACCGATGCACGGCTCCAATGTGGAGCTTGTTGTAGTGGCTTGCTAGTTGGCCTGCGGTTCATCACAACCTGGGATCCGAGTTGCATTCCCCCGCGACGTGAATAGGTCCCGAACTGCCACAGCGGTTCCTGCGTCGTCTCGACCGGGTCTGCCCACGCCCAATCCGTAGCCAACGGCTGGTACGCGGACAATGACCAAGCGACAAGAGTCGTCGCTACCGCGCCGAGGAGGAGGAACACAACGAGCTTGAGCATCCGGCGCTTCACGGCAGCATTCTACGGCACATCCTCCCGTCGCCAGCCGCATTCCGGGCAACTGCCCCCGGGATTGCCACGAAGATCGTAAGCGCATTGCGGGCAGTGGCCCCGTCTACGCCGGATAATTCGGCGCGCGGTGAACGGGCCAAGTGTTAGCAACCAAAGTGCGGCAGAGTAGAAGATCGTGTTGGCGGCTAAGCCGAGCCAGATGGGCCTAAGGGGGAGCACTCGCAGGTTCTCCCCAAAGATGTCCAGCGGTTCGGTTTCCAGCCCGTGGGTCACGTCGCTGCTTCGACTGGGCGGTCCTATGTGCAGTTTCTTCAATGAGTGACGCGCTGTCCAACTCATTGCGTACATTGGCCAGACGCCGGCTGTCCGCTCAATTCTCAATCAAAGGGGCAAGCTCCGGAAGATGCTTTTGCAAAACCTTTGTGATGTCTTCAAATCGTTGGTCAGCCCGAGGCGTTGAGCGAAGGTCCCCCAATGTGACCACCGCCTTTGAGACTCCGTCAACCTCGATTATGTCTGTCGTTGCCGAAGGCACTAGCTTGGCGAGGCGCTTGGGTTCTCCATAGACCGGCATCCCATCTATGAATACGAGGTCGATGTGCTGAGGATATGTGTTCACTAGGCTCAGATAGGGATCCTCCTTATTAATCCGTTTCGCAAGCAACAAGTCTGCGGCGTACCGGGGCGCAATCCTGCCTAGGAACCCTTGCATGCCCGCTACTTCCGCAGCATTTATCGTCACCATTCTAAAAAGATCCCGAGGAGTGAGTTTGCCTTTGAGCTGCTTTTGTGAGTAGTCCCACGCAACCTTCAGCTCCTCGAGGACGTTGTCTGATCCTGTCAAGGTCCAATCAGGAGCAAGTGCTACGGTGACCCCCTCCTCAATTGCCGCCAGGACATCAGCAGTCCTCCCATACAGGGTGCAGTTGCTCGATGGCGACCAGACGAGATACATTCCAGATTTGGCCATCTCCTTGAACTGCGACCGGTCAAGCGCAATACCATGGATGAGAACAACACCCGGGCGCACAAACCCTTTTTGCCGAAGGATCTCGAACTCGGCGGCGGACTTTTCGTCTACCCCTTCGGCCAGATGAAAAAATCGTCGCCGAGGAGGCCCGTAATCCAGGCCTGATTTGAGACGCTGCAATTCCTCTCCCTTGAGTTCTCTTATATCAGGAGTAAACGCCTCTGCCCGATAGGCCGCGCCAATATTGCGAACCAACAGCTTTGATTCAGGAGGCGTGTAGCTTCCCTGAAGGCTCGTTGTTCCACCAATGAGTGCGCGCACCTCGCCGTATTTCAAGGACGCGTAGGCATCCCCGGCCTTGTGGAGGTCGTCGTAGACCTTCCGCACGCTTGTGTCATAGTCTTCAGATTCCGTCCACTCGTTTCGATTCCCGAACTTTCGTCCTGGATCCCACTTGGGTATCGCGCTGTAGTGAGGGTGATTGTGCGTGTCAATGAGACCGGGAAAGATGTAACCGGGGTAGACGTGCCGCTTCGCTGTGGGTGGTATCTCCGTTTCATGTGCCCCGACGCTGACGATAACTCCTCGGTGAAAGACAACCCACCCCTCTTTGGCTCCGTGCTCTGTTACGATCGTTCCGTGGATTGCCCAGGGGGGTTGCTCCGCCTCGACACCAAGCAGCCAGGACTCGGTTCTGGACGGGATAACAACATGGAGTTCCTCAGACCAGGCCTGCTTAAGGAAATTGCGGAGACGGCTTTTCGCAAGGCGCCAGTTCGTGGCCGAGATGAACGTGGTTCCGTCAATCTGCCTTGTTTGTTCTTCGAATTGCTGGAGCAGCTCCTCGAATGGGATGTCCGGGTCGATCGGCACCTGGGGTCGATCCGGATATGCCTCTTCCATCACAGAGACGATGTAGCGCGCCTTGTTGAGCGCGGCGAGCTGGTGCGCGAAGGACGTCGTCTCGATGGGCAAGAGAGCTTCATCGAGGAAAACTTTGTGCACGTGTATCGTCATGTCAACGAGATCTTTGGGCACGTCAACCACCATCCGTATCCGTCGTTCAGTTGGCTTCATAGCCGCCATTCTGTCGCCGGCAGTGCTCGGAAGGAAGAGCCATCCAGCCCGATTGCTGCCCGCGGCGAAAGCGAGTGATTGACGACGGATGCGGGCGAGGCGCTTGGCCTCTTGTTGGATCCTGCCTCTCGCCATGGACAGGCTGCCGCCAAGTTCCCCGATACCTCCTGCCAGTCCAAGGCCGTACCGGCTAGCTTCTTCTCTCGCCAACAGTTCGCTGACGTATTCACTTTCGTCTACCGGTTCGACATATACGAGTCTGGGGACAAGATGATTCTGGGAAAGGTAGCGATGCGGGACCGCGATCGGGTCGAGTATCCTTCCTGTTATGGACAACTCGGGCGCAATAAGAGACTTGCGGTATGCCCAAAGTTTTTTCACCTCTTCTGGCCAGTACTCGTTGACTTCTTCTTGTAGTCGGTCAATCTCATCTTTGGTCCATCTAGTAGGTTTTGCGTTCAAGCCCAATTTCTGGATCCTTTGCCAAAGTTCACCTCCTGCGTGATGAGCCCAGTCGTCAGCCCCAGAGGGGTAAAGGTCAAGGTAGACGACTGCGGCCGAGGCCTTCTGCGGCCGAACTAAGGCCGTCAACCCAACACTGAGCAAGACTCGCTTGTAACGATCGTCCGGCGGACTACTCTGCAACAAACTGATGTTCTCAATC
>CBDUST010000049.1:0-20315 GCA_965369945.1 uncultured bacterium
GTGCTGAAGTGGCACGGGCTTCTAGCACGTGATGAACGGCTGTTCACCTGGAGTGGCACGGGCTTCTAGCCCGTGATGTATCGCGGCACGGGCTGTAAGCCCGTGCCACCGGAAACCCGTGCCACCTTTAGATGGGCTTTCGCACTTGTTTGGATGAATCAGCTGCATCCGTCTTGCCCGGCGCTTGATCGAGGCCGAAGGCATCGTGCACGATTTGCAGCGCGCGATCGCCGTGCTCTTTGGGGACGATGCAGGAAATCTTGATCTCGGAGGTCGTGATGTTGTTGATGTGAATGCCCGCCTGTCCGAGGGCGCTAAACATCACCGCCGCCACGCCAGTATGGGTGCGCATTCCTAATCCCACTGCTGAGACCTTCGCCAGTCCAACTTCAATGGCCATTTCGCCGGCGCCGATTTCATCAAGCGATCTTTGTACAGCCGGCTTCACTTCTGCCAAGTCCTGATGCTCGACCGTAAACGAAATGCTGGCTGTATCACCCGCCTCCGTTTGCATAATGTCATCAACCAAGACGCGTGCTTCGGAAAGATTGCCGAAGATCAGCGCTTGAATGCCCGGCTTGTTGGGGATACCGCGCACAGAGACGCGTCCTAGATCGGGCGTGAGCGCGCAACCGACAACGGTGATGTCCTCCATAGCGGGAGTCTCCTTGGTGATAATCGTGCCCGAGTCGGGTTTGGCGCTATGCCGGACGTGAATCGGCACCCCGTACTTTTGTCCGAACACAACCGCTCGGGAATTCATGACGCTCGCGCCGAGCGAGGCGAGCTCCATCATTTCGTCGTAACTAATCTGGTCGAGCTTCCGCGCGCTGGTGACGCGCCGCGGATCGGCGGTGTAGACACCGAGGACGTCCGTGTAAATCTCGCAAGCGCCGTTCGACTCGCTGATTCCCAATGCCGCAGCGATCGCCACGGCAGTCGTATCCGATCCGCCCCTCCCCAGTGTGGTAATCTGCCCTTCCTCTGATACGCCTTGGAAGCCGGCGACGACGACAATGCGCCCGCGCTCCAACTCGCTCTTCAGTCGCGGCGTGTCGATCGAACGAATCTTGGCCTTGGTGTGATCAGGATCGGTGACGATGCCGAGCTGTCGGCCGGTCATGCTCACTGCGTCTGCGCCCAGGCTGTGAAGAGCCATGGACATCAGTGCGATACTGACTTGCTCGCCCGACGCCAACAGCATGTCCATCTCGCGCTTGGATGGTCGATCGGCAAGTTGCCCGGCCAATCGGGCGAGTTGATCGGTGGTCTGGCCCATTGCCGAGACGACAACCACGACTTGCTTTCCCTCCTGGAATGCCGCCACCGCTCGCTTGGCGCATCGTTGGATGCCCTGTGCGTCTGCGATTGAGGATCCGCCGAATTTCTGAACGATGATCGTCATGTCGAGCGGATTGTAGCCGCTTGCACAACGCCTGAACTATTTCCAAGAGGGGACGTTTATCGAGCGATCTGCCCGCTTCTCAGTGCCGCCATTAGCTCGCGGGGCTCGTCGGGATACATCTGGGCAACATACTTGCCGTACCCGTTGAAGATCTGCGTGGGGAACCGCTCACCTCGTTTGTCCAGCCAATATGACTGGGCCTGACTCCATCGCGGGTGTGGAATGTAGGGATTCACGTTCGACAGGAATCCATACTCGTGCGGGTTGAGTGTGCCCCAGAACGTCGGCGGTTGCTGGCGCAACAACTCAATCTTCACGATCGACTTGGGATTCTTGTAACCGTATTTCCACGGTGCGATGATTCGAACCGGAGAGCCGTGCTGTTTGAGTAGCGGTTCGCCATAGACGCCGGTGACCACCATGGCCAGCTCGTTCATCGCTTCGTCGATACGTAGCCCTTCCTGATAAGGCCAGGGATCACGCGGGCGGCTTCGCATTCCCGGCATTTGCTCGAGCCGCTTGGCGGTGGTAAAGCGTACGAATTTCGCGTTGCTCGTCGGCTCGACGCGCTCCAACAGTTTGCGCAGCGGGAACCCGCTCCATTGAACGTTCATCGCCCAAGTTTCAACGCATCGAAAGTGATACAACCGCTCTTCGTGCTCAAACTTGAATAGCGCATCGAGATCGAGCGTGGTCGGCTTGTTGCATTCGCCGGTGATTTCGACGGCCCATGGCTCGACGACGAAGTCGTGCGTCAACGGCCACACGTCGCCCGCTCGACCGTATAGGAACTCGTAGAAGTTGTTCTGTGACGCAGCGGCAAGTCGCGGCGTCAACGCCTGGTCGAGCTCGGCCGGGATATACGTCTCGGCAGTGCGTTTCGCGGGGAACACATCTGGCCGGTTGATCGGCGGCGTCAGCTTCGAGGCAGTTTGCTCAGGCACGATCGTTGACTCTTGCTGCGCACATGCCATCGGTCCAGCAAGTATGCCAACACTGGCTGCCGCTTGCTTGAGGAAGATACGGCGGTCTAGAAAGACGGCCGGGTCGGTGACATCGCGAGACTTGATCTCACTTGGAAGTTCGTATTTTTGCATTGCAACGCCTTATGCCTTAGGTCGGACGTGTGATCGTAGCTCGGCGCTGCGCGTTCTGGAGCGTTTATCGAGATGAATCCGGCGGGGTCAGTATCAGTTCCGCGTCAATCCGCACCTGATTGGCCGATGGGCGCGCCATTTGCCATTCGGCTCGCTGGATGCCCTGGCCGAAACCTGAAAGCAACTCAAGCGCACTTCGCAGCTCATCGACGCGACCCGGCTCAGCCAGCACGTCTGCTCGACTCCCCCATGATCTGATTATCGAAGCGAGGCGCGGACCGTTAGCGTTGCCGGAACTTTCCCACACGCCCACGATTGGCTCTTGCACGGAGCGTGCCGACAACGCCGCAACAGTGACATCCAGATGCTGACGATCGCTTGCGATGACGCTCCACTCTCCAAGGTCTCCCTCGACGACCGTCCAATTCAGCGAGACTCGGTCGATTCCGGGGATGTCACCAAAGAGCCACTGCGCCGCCGGCCCGACTTCAATTCGACGTGGTAGACCGACCTGGAATGTCGTTGGATCTGGAAGGTCAATCTCGAAGGCGTCTTCACCAAGCTCATTGAATGATGTAACAAGTCCCACCATTTGTTCGTCCAACTGCTTCCACGCCAGTGCAGTATCTTTCACCTCATAGACTCGGGCGACCGTAGGCAGCAGCAAGTCGAACGGCGGATCGTGAAGACGCCCATCCAACTCTCCAAAGAGAGTGAGTCGTCGAGGGCCCAGATTCTGTCGCATGTCCGGCGACATCACGGCACTCCCTAGCGCGACCTGGAGGAACGCATCCAACGGTCCGCCGGTGGAGTCGGTCGGCTCGATGAACGCCAGCGCTGTCTTACCCCGGAAATTTCGGATCGGTGTAAGGTCCCAGTTCAGTTTCGCTGGGGGGCGTGTAAACGGCGCGTTGTCAAACGTCGCCGCGTATCGTAAGCCGATGCGCGGGCTGTTTACGCTTGCCACGGCGACCGACCACCCCCCCATCGGTTGTTCATGCCGCATGAAAAGCCCGATTCCACCTCCGCCAAGTTCCTGCGCCTGTGCGATAGCGGGCTCGTTCGCCAGACAATCTTCCGGCGGCCTGGCCAAATTGGGAACCATCTCGTCAAACAGATTGGACTGACCCTCGGGACCGATCAGCAGCAGCCGACCGCTGTAGGCCAACTGCAATTCATGCTCAGGCAAATGTAGGATCGGAATCCGGTGCCGTGGCCCGAGCATGCGCGGCTCGAGCCGGCTAAGGAGCAATCGAGTGTCGCTCGGTTCAACTTCGCTCAGTAACGCCCAGTCAGTCGATTCCTCCCGCCCTCGGACGACGACGGTAAACGCATTGCCGAGGAAGGTGTCGAACAAATCACCTGGGTCGAGCTGAGCTGCGTCGGCCAACCGCCCCCACGCTTGGGGCGACTCACCCTGGCCGATCAAGTTCGTCGCCCATTTGGCCAGCGACCGATCCGAGACCTCCGCTCGAATCGAAGCGGCGTCGTTGACGTGAACGTACAGCCGCACACTCGAAGGTACGAGATTCGCCGTGCGGAATGGATCGCCCGGTTGTACGCCAGCAGCATCAGGGCCGAGGATGGGCCCGAGCAGCGCCAGAAACGGGGCCAACTGAATCATGCTCATCGTCTACACCGAACGAGACGGGTCCGGCATCAACCGGCTGACGTCGTTGTTTCGTGGTTCGTTGCCGAGAGGCGATTGGGGGTTACTCACCGGAACTTGGTGGCCTAGATTGGGTGATAAATCACGAATCGACTTGAGCGCCTGACTGATCGTGTTTCCGTGTCGCAGCAAATCATGCCGAACCGCGCTGGGAAGTGTGGTTCCGTTGGGTGTGCGAGCCTCGGGGCTGTTTCGGTGCAGCTGGAGTCCGACGGCGATTGTCGCCGTAAGCAGAACGAACGTCGCGCCGCGCGCCCCCCACCGCTGGCGACGGAAGGCCCGAGCACGATTGGCCGACACGCGCCGAAAGCCCAATCGCCGCATGATGGGATCGGTCAGGTCGGGGCTATCGCTCGGCCGGTTCACGAGAAGACCTCCTGAACATGTTCAAGCAGCTGACGATCAGATTCGAGCAGCCGACGCATGCGCTTTCGAGCGCGGTGCAGATGACTCTTGACTGTTCCCTGGGGCATGTTTAGATGATCCGCGATCTGAGTAATCGCCCAGTTGAGTTGATGGAACATCAGAACGATTTCGCGCTGCTGCGGTTGCAAGCCGGCCAACGCAACCTCGATCGCTGCGCTCGCGTTCCCGGCGATCTCAGTCTCCGCGACACGACCGACAGGGCTGGTGTCTACTGCTCGGTGCTGGTCGACGACTTGGGAGTCATACCTGGGCTGGTGCTTCTGAACCGAGTTGACGAACAGGCGCTTGGCAATCGTGAACAGCCAGGTGCTGAAGCGGAAGCGAGTATCAAATCGATTCAGGTTCGAGAGCACGCGCACAAACGCCTCCTGGACAATGTCCTGGGCCACCTCGGGTCGACCGCACATGCGCAGGATGAACGCGTACAACGCCTGCTGATGGGCGCAGATCAGCGCTTCCATCGCCTCAGCGTTGCCTGCCTTGGCCTTGCGGACCAGTTCGTGTTCATCCGCTTTATTCATCGCACCGCTGTGCATTGTACATACCGTCGGCGAGAATCAAGGTTGCCGATCTGAATATAGGTTTTCAAGACACAGGCCATCGGCAAACACCCGCCCAAAGGGTCACCAGGGCAGGTTCTCGCAAGATCGACCGGACAGGCCCTCTCTCGCCTCCGGTCGCCAAGTCCTTCCTCGATGCCATGATGCCTTGATGCCGTTCCTTGAGAAAAAAGCCCCCCGGGAACTGGTCCGGGGGGCGGGGGTTATGCTGCGGTTGGTCTTTGGGACGCTTTTAGGCTGCGAAGATCGATCACCGGCAAGAACACCGGGTCCTTGAAGATGATCCTGTCGTAGTTCTCTTCAGCTTCGGCGGTGTCTTCCGCTTCACAGTGGGCGATTGCGACCTGCCAGTCGATGTATGGCAGGAACTTCTCGACGAAACGAAGCAGCAATCGTGCCACGCCCGGCGTGACGTCTGCTTGCTTTTTCAGTACCTCGATGATTCCGCGCCCAAAGTCCTCAGCTGTTCGTTGATACAGAGGCGGCAGGGGCATGGACACCGTCGATTCAAGTGTTGCGATGAGCGACCAATACGTGTGCAGCCAGGTTCCCACGAGTACGGAAAGGGAAGTTGTGTCGATTCGACAAACGTCGTAACACCCCGAGTAAACGGCTTCATCATCGAGCAAGTGGCGAGGCCAATCGTCCAGCCGCGAAGATCGCGGCGTGATCTCGACTCCCTCTCTTACTCCCTCTCCCCCCGGGAGAGGGTTGGGGTGAGGGTCTTGGTGAGGGTCTTCTCCGAATCTAACCCTTTGCCCTCTTAGGATTTGCTGTGATCTCCCATTCGCTACTGACTGCTGAGAGCTGACTGCTGAATGCTTTCTTGCACCTATACTGGTCATGATCAGGCTCCTAATCCGAGTTTGATCCACGCCCCCGGCTGCTACACACAGCGCGGGGGTCTTTCATTTATTGAGATACAAAATATCGACTTCTTCCGAAGATGCAAGTCACTTTTGAGACTTTTTTTTTCTTCGCGCGATGTATCGATTGATGACGTGGCGAACAAACTCGCTCAGCTTCATGTCTTTCGAGTCCGCCGTGGACTCCCACTCCGCCTTTTCGTCCGGAGTCTGGCGGATGTGCGTCATGACGGATTTCGGATTCTCACTCGGCGGACGGCCTCTCATCCCCTCAGTCTACAGCCAAGCGGCCGAAGGGGAGGCTGATCACGCGGCATCGAGCAAGCGCGAAGCTTCCGGCTGCGCGGTGAAATCGCCTTCCAGCATCCGGGGTCTGCTCACATCGTACTTCCCCTGGGTCCAACCCTCCGGCAGCAATCCTTGATCATTCACCTCATCGAGGAACCGCGCGCACGCAGTTCCGCAGAAGGCTCCAGCAGTCGCCAACTCCGAGAAAGGCATTGCCCGAACCGACCGAGCAGTCGGCGGACGCGGGAAGAAGCGTGCTCAGAAACGAGCGATGCCTCTTGCGATACGCAATTATGGTAATTAGCCCTTTGGCTCATCAAGGGACGAGCAGGTATTCAAGCGTAAGGGATCCGAAAACAATGACGCCGAGTGCAGCTCCATAGGCCACCAGGTTCGTACCTATGCCACGGGTCCTTCTTAGGAACCAGAGAGGGAAGCCCACAAGCATGGAAATAGCTGCTGGGAATACACAAACCAGCGCCTCGAATAAGAGAAGTGTCGGCAATGCCTCGGAACGGGCCATGCCGTCTTTCATCATCAGAACCACGGGAATGGCTGCTAGAGGAAGGGCTGCCAGTGCGGTATAGATCGCCCAACGACTTGCACGGCGAACATCGTATCTGGTGGTGTCTTCTAGCATCGGCCTAACAGGTGATTGTACCAGTTGCGGCGGGTAACGGCTCGTCAGCCGTTATCCTGAGGCTTGGAGCGTCACCGCTTCTTGCCTCCTGTCGCCAACCGCACTCGGGGCACCGCTCGCCCCCGGAAGTTCCGCGCAGGTCGTAGCCGCATTTGATGCAGTGGCCGCGTTTGCGGCAGAGGTTTGCTCGGAAACGAGCTATGCCTCTTGCGATATGAAATTATTGTCTGATATGTAGATACTCTTGGCGGAAGGAATCGGATTGGACGCGATTCGACGGTGATTATATACGTGGCTCATCCGAGCCTTCCCGTCGCCAGCCACATTCGGGGCAGCGAGCGGAGAAGCCGCTCCAGAGGGCAGCCTAGCTGCAAGTCCGAGTACGCAGACATCCCTTTCCTCTAGTCTCGACCTTGCGAGCTAACGAATCGGTACATTCTTTTGTGCCTCCTCCATGATCTTATAGAGCTTCGAATGCTCAACGTACAGACGTTGATTCATTAGACGTACTACTTTTTTAAAATCATTCCATTCAGAAATGAGAGATTCGGGTCCGGTCAGAATCTCCAAAGCTTCTTTGATTGCAGCGGTGATGTATTCGGGAAATGTCTTGCTGTTTATCTGCTCGTTCAGAGCATCGACAATATGGGCCAGCTCTGCATCGTCCAACCACACGCCTCGGCACGATGGGCAAACATCAACTTCAATCTCTGTCTCATCGTAGGACAGTGCGCACAGCCGCTTACCGCATCGAGGGCAACTCAGCTTCCCGGCTTCGACGTGGAAGCTATCCTGGTGTTTCCAGACGTCAAAATCCATCCAATTGGCGTCTGGCTCGCTAAGATCCTTCGCCTGCCGAAGTTCGTCGTTGTCGAACCACACACCTTTGCAGGAGAGACACACGTCGAGTTCGATCCCGTCAACTGCGCTGACATGAAGGCTCTGATTGCATCGTGGGCAATTCATGGCACGTCTCGACCTCTGATATCATCCAACGGTTGTTACACGGCAAATCCGCAGCGAATCCAGACCTTTTCATTCTAGCATGAATTCTGCCTAGGCGCTCTTGAACTCCTCTGAGAAGGTTCAGTGAAGGTTGGATCGGTTCTTGATGATAAGGCAAACAAGCCGCCGGTCGCTGTGGCGGCGCGTAGCGTTAGCGGCAGAAACGAGGGCTCGTAATCGTCGAGGTCCGTGGGCGACCGCTGTAGGCGAGGCAGAATCGCGGGAGTCCCAGTGCGGTGCTTCACGGCATCATTCTACGTCACATCTTCACCTCGACGAATTCGCGGCCGATAGGAAGTAAATGCGAGCCCTGTCCATTCGCCAACCCTATGCCGAGCTGATCCTGCGGGGGATCAAGACGATCGAGTATCGCAGTCGGCGGACGCGGATCATTGGTGAGCGGTTTTATATTTACGCCAGCAAAGGCACTGGGCAATTGGCAATAGGCAATGGGGCCGGAAGCACCCTCACCCCGGCCCTCTCCCAGCGGGAGAGGGAGCAGTTGCCGACCGGCGTGATCGTCGGCTCAGCCACGATCACTCAATGCACGGTGGTTCGGGCATCCTGCCCGAACGGAAATGGCGCACGGGCTGGAAGCCCGTGCCACCGGAATGGAACACGGGCGGGAAGCCCGTGCCACCAGAATGGAACACGGGCTGGAAGCCCGTGCCACCGCCACTATCAGTGGCATCTGTCGGATGTGAAGCGCCTCAAGCGCCCGCGAAAACCTAAGGGCATGCCGCAACCTGTGTGGTTCACACCGTTCTGACCCCCCCGGAATCCCGGACATCCCGGACCCGAATAACAGACCCTCACCCCAACCCTCTCCCAGGGGGAGAGGGGGATCGGACACCCGAACCCCAGTGGTTCGGATGCCCCGACTTCTTATGCCGCTTCGGACTTCTTTATCCGACGATGCCGGCCGACCGTATGCTGCTCCGGTGTGGCGCGGCGTTCGGTCTCGGTGGCGAGCTTTCCGATCAGCGTTGCGGGATCTTTCGCCCATAGATCGGCGCCGATTTCCTCAGCCAAGCCCTCGGCTCGGTTGAATACACCGCCGCCAACCACGATCTGCATCTCGGGACGCGCGCCCACGGAGCGAATCTTATCGATCAACTGTCGAATGTTCGGGGCGTCGCTTGGGCCGGAGGCGAACATCAACAGGATGTCGGGATCTCGCTCTCCAACCTCGGCGAGAATCTCGTCGTTGGCGACGCCTCCGCCACCGAAGTAGATCTCGTATCCATTCGCTTCGAGCAGATCGGCGACAAGTTGTCCCGCCAACTCGTCCGCCTCGCTGGTGCCGCAGAACATGACGATCCTACGACCAAGCGCCGGCTGCTGGGAATACCGAACCTGCGCCTGATCCACGAGGCTTCGCAGCAGCCGGACGCCATAGTGGTGCGCCAGCGTGCTCAATTGATCAGCACGGAAAAGCGAACTGATCATCTCCATGACCGGCCAATAGACCTCGTGCGCGATCTGCTCCGGCGGGATCCCTTCGCTGAGAATTCCCTGAACGATTCGGCGTGACCCGACTCGATCTCCCGAAATCAACGTATGAAACATATGTTCAACGACTAGTTCCTGGTCCACGTTACTGCCTCCAACGAGTTCGGCCATCGAGGCCATGAAGTAAGCGCTTATGTTGCGCACCCGATCAGCCTGCGCGCAGCTCACCGGGTGTACAGAGCGTCATCGAGCACGATGGCCGTTTGTCTGGAGCAATTCGATACGCCGTTGAGCCCGCCCCATATCGGACTTGACATGCCAAAACATGCTGGTCTAGGGCAGGATGATCACGGCCCGATAAGGGCGCAAACACTTCTCGGACCCCGAAACAAGAACCTACGCCGCGAGATGTCCCAGGTAGGCGACGCATACGCCGAACGTCATGGGGTGCTGCGTGATGTCGACGAACCCCGCTTCAGCCAACATGCCGACGAGCGCTTGACGGTCGGCGAACGATGCGACGGACTTCGGAAGATACCGGTATGCGCCCGAGCGATCGCCGGAGAGCATCGTCGCAGTGAACGGCATGATGTGACCGCAGTAGATCGAATTGAGTAATCGCAGCACGCGGTTGCGCGGTTGGCTGAATTCGAGAATCACAACTCGACCATCCGGGCGCAGCACACGCCGAAACTCGCGCAGAGCTTTGGCTGGGTCTGTGACATTGCGAATGCCGAACGCAATCGAGACGATGTCGAAGCTCGCATCCTCGAACGGAAGGTCCATGACATCGGCTTGGTTGTAGCGCGGCATGGCTATCTCTGATGCGCGCCGCAGTCGCTGGGCCTTGTGCTCAGCTAACGTCAACATCTGTGACGTGAAATCCACGCCGACGACTTCGGCTGCACCAGCCGCGGCGAATGCTTCGGCGAGATCGCCGGTGCCACAGGCCGCATCGAGTACTTGGTCGGTCGGTTGCACCGAGCAAAGTGCGACCGCCGCTCGCCGCCATGCCTGGTCACGCCACAGCGAGTGGACGCGGTTATTGAGGTCATATCGATGGGCGATCGCTGCAAACATCCGCTGAACACGATCGGCCTTGTCAACGGCTCGATGTGGATCGCCGGAAAGGTCACTTGCAGACCACACGACATCGGAAGAAGATGATGTGGGCCGGGTCATAAGATTGGCATCATACCCCCGCGGACCCACCGTCCAGGATGGAGCCTCAAATGCGCCGATTCATCGTTCTCATTCTTGTCGTCCTAACCGGCTCACTGAGCGCTTGCAAAACAAACCCGGCGACGGGTCGCAGTCAACTGATCCTGGTTTCCGGCGACCAGATCAATGCGATGGGCGCCTCCGCAAAGCCCGAACTCATCAAACAGTATGGCGGCGAGGTCAAGTCAGAAGAACTACGCGACTACGTCGCTCGCATCGGCCGTACCGTGGCGAAGCGTGTCGAACCCGAGTACGCCCATATCAAGTGGGACTTCATCGTCCTCGATTCAGAGATACTCAATGCCTTCGCGTTACCCGGCGGGCATGTGTTCGTCAGCCGCGGGCTATTAGCCAAATTCGACAACGAAGCGCAGCTCGCCGGTGTGCTTGGGCACGAGATCGGCCACGTGACGGCTCGGCACGTTGATGAGCGCATGAGCCAGGTGTTGACCGCAGAGTTGGCAATCAGCGGTATCGGAGTCGCGAGCAGTTCCGATTTGGCGATCGTCGCGGCGAAGGCGATCGGCAAGGGCACGCTGCTGAAGTTCAACCGCGATCAGGAGCAGGAAGCCGATGTCCAGGGCCTCAAGTACATGACCAGAGCCATGTATGATCCCGTCGGGATGCTTCAGGTGCTCGAAGTGCTGGCCGAGGCCAGTGAGGGCTCGCGCCAGCTTGAGATCCTCTCGACCCACCCGGATCCCCAACGACGGATCAAGACAGTTCGTAAGCTGGTGGACGGTGAATACGCCTTCACGCAGAACAATCCTGATTACAAGACGCGAGCAGGCCGCTTCGTGCGCGACGCTGGGCCTCACCTGGGAGAATAATGACGAGGGTTGGATCGCCGCGCGAGAGGACCAGATTCGAGCGAAATACGGCTCGGCAGGACGTTGGAGCCCTTTGACGACGACCGCTTGTGCCTCAGCCGTTGGCAACGGTACCATATGCACCGCACCCCCCCACTGGGATGAATGTTCATGATCATCGACCTACACACGCAGGTTTGGGCGAACCTAGAGCAACTTGGCCGTGACTTGGCGGCTCGGGCCCGTTCACGGCAAACGGCGGCCAGTGATCCGCTCGACGGCACGCCCATCGCCCACGAGCGGTCCATGGCCTGTGTTGATGGGTCGGTTGTGTTGGGGTTTCGGTCCGAGCGACTCGGTGCTCGGATCCCTTCTGAGTTTGTTGCCGAGTTTGTAGCCAAAGATCCTCGCCGCCGTGTTGGGGTGGCTGGAGTCGATCCACTCAGCGCTGATGCTCTTGACCAAATCGACACGGCCGTCGGTCTCGGTTTGGTCGGCGTAGCGGTGTCACCGGCCTGCCAGGGTTTTCACCCGGCCCACTCCGAGGCGATGTGTGTCTACGAGCGGTGCGCCGAACTTTCTTTACCAGTATTCGTGACCATGCAATCGCCGTTGACGCCCGCGGCCGAGTTGGAGTTCGCCCGGCCCGGCGCTTGGGACGAAGTCGCCCGAGCGCTTCCGATGTTGCCGATCGTCATCAGTCAGCTCGGCCATCCGTGGATTGATGAAGCCTTGCTGTTGCTGGGCAAACACGAACGTGTCTTTGCCGACATCTCCGGCGTCGCGTCGCGCCCCTGGCAGTTGTACAACGCCCTGCTCGGCGCTGCCAGCCTCGGGGTCATGGATCGGTTGCTGTTCGGCTCCGGCTTCCCGTTCGAGACGCCGGCTCGAGCGATTGAGTCACTGTACACCGTCAATGCCTTCAGTCATGGCACGCAACTGCCTTCGATTGCCCGGGCCTCGATTCGATCGATCGTTGAGCGCGACAGCCTGGCCTGCTTGGGCATCGATTCGGAGATCTCCGTTTCGCCGCATCGAACGGAGGACGACGAGCTACAGCCCATCGACGAATTCTCTCCGGCCGGAGGCGCGGCCGAGAGCACTAACGATTTGTAGGGGACGACCAGTGGGCGCGTCAAGGCAGGCCCCAAATCCAACGATCGCCCCAGGATGCTGTCTCGCGATGAGCCTGCTGTTGCTTTGGGGCGCCGCGGGCTGTGCCGGGCCGGTACAGTACGGATCGCTTCGAGCCCAATCGCTGGGAGACGATCCCGTGGCGTTGGAGGGCGAGTACATCACGGCGTTCTATGCGCACGGCAACTCGGTGGAGACCTCGTTCATCCTGTCCGATGTTGGGTTGGATCAACTGCTTAGCGGCCAGTTCAGCCGAGGGATCGTCGTGCGGGTTGATCTACTGTGGATGCCCAAGCCCGGGGCGACACCGATGGACTCTTCGGCTACGAACGCCAGCATCCAGTACGTCATCGTCGCGGACGGGGAACTGGGGGTCTACGCCGGTGCGGGCTTCGCGCTTCCGGAGGGTGATGCAAGCGGCCGATCTCTTGAAGTTCATCTGCGCGACGCTTCATTGGAGTTCTTGGAGTCAACGGACGGGTTCGTCGATCTTCTATCGCCGGCAACGCTGACTGGGTCGTTCACCGCGACACACAACGACCAGCGGACACGTCAACTGTCTAGCGCGCTGCGCCGCCTTGTACGCGATGGCCTCGGACGCAGCCGACGGTCCGCCGCCGCAACACCAATCGAGAGGCGCATCGCACAACTCGCAGAGGAATGATGCTCTGCCGGGCCGAGAATAGTTTCAAGTTAATTAGCTGCCGGACTTGGGCCCGTCGATCTTCTCGATCTTGATCCGCAGGTAGCGCTGTCGATGACCGGTCTTGCGGCGGTAGCCCTTACGGCGCTTGAATTTGATCACGTCGATCTTTCTACCCTTTATTTCCTCCAGCACCTCAGCGGTGACTGAGGCCCCATCGACGTACGGGGTGCCGACTGATGCGGCCGCTTTGCCTTGGGCATCGCCGACGACCAACACACGATCGAACTTGATCTTCTTCTCTTGGGTACCCAGATCGCGCAGGTCAACGTCGATCACATCGCCGGGGGCGACCTTGATCTGAGTACCACTATCTTCTATGACGGCATACATCGTGGGCAATCCTCTCTGGCACGAGCGGGGGATTGTATCGCACGAAATGCATTTGCCAAGTCAGGCCGAGACTCGAAACTTGCGGCGGCGTTCGGGCAGTGGAAGGGCCTAACCGGCCACCACGGCCTTGGCCGCCCACGGCCAGGGTTGGCCTCGGGTCTCAAAGGCCACGGACCATCGGCGACATCCTCGGCACCCGCCGCAGGGCACGTCTGCCAATCCCGTCTCGCAGGGCCAGAACGGCACTTCCAACACCCCCTGTTCCTGTGCGAGATCGACGATCTGGGCCTCGCCAAGATCGATCAGTGGCAAATCGATCATCAGCGAATTCGTCCGGCCGCCGATTTCGGCTAGAGCGACCACCAGGTTCGCCCGCTCAACGGTCTGGCAGATTCGCGACGAGCTTGAGCCAATCTGTGTCGGCCACACTACTCGGGTGCAGTTCAATCTCATCGCCGCCACGGCAGCCGACAGCAAGCTGACGCTGCGATCCAACTCAGCGGCCAAAGACGATTTGCCCTGGATGGTGGCTGTTTCTCTGGCAACGACGACCTGCCGCACGCCAAACGCTTCGCCGTGCGCTCCTACTGCTGTCCGCCGGTACTGGGCCGCGTCGTCCGATCCGTGCGGATGCCACAGAACTACCTGCTGCGGGTCTCGCTCCAAAGCCAACCCCACCAGCGAAGGCAAATCACCATCGTCGATCAACAATACACTGCTGGACGACATAGCGCAATCAAGATCGGCACAGTTCGCCAAATGTCGTTACAACTCGTTGGAGCCGAGCCATCGCCCGGCGGAGATGCGTTGTGATCCTGACGTCGGCCGCTGCCTTTCATCCGCTCGATTGGACCGTCCTCGCGGTGTACATGCTGCTGGTCATCGGCTTGGGCGTAGTCCTCGGCCGCAAGCATCGCGGCGCCGACGAATTCTTCCTGGCTGGCCGCAGCATGCCCATGTGGGCGGTAGCGATTTCGGTCCTGGCGACAAGTCAATCCGCAGCGACGTTCGTTGGCGGGCCGCAACAGGCGTTTGCCGGAAACCTGACGTACTTCTCCGCCAATCTTGGTGCGCTGCTGGCCGTGGTGATTGTGGCCATCTTCTTTATCCCGGCCTATTACCGCCGCAACGTCACCAGTGTCTACGAACTGATCGGCCATCATTACGGCGCAACATCCCAGCGTCTTGCCAGTGGGATGTTCATCGTGGGTCGTGTCTTCGCAAGCGGAGCGAGACTGTTCATCGTGGCCATACCGTTTGCGCTCATCGCGTTCGGCGATATTTCGACCTCCTCGATGATTGCGGCCATCTTGATCATCGCGATCGCCGCCACGATGTATACGCTCGCCGGCGGCATTCGAGCCGTGATCTGGACCGACGTCATCCAAGCGATCGTCTATATCGCGTGCATCGTCTTCGCCCTGGCGCTTGTGTGGCAGAAGATTCCCCTCTCGTTCGGCGAGATCATCGACACGCTTCGTCAGTCGGGCGATGGCAACAAACTGACATTGATTGATTTTGAACTGTCCGACAAGAAGGACCTCGCCAAGCCTTGGGGTTTCTGGGCCATCATCATCGGGCTCACGCTGTTCAATGTCGCCGCCTTTGGCACCGATCAAGACCTGACTCAGCGCATGCTTACTTGTCGAAGCGCACGACATGGAAGCTGGTCGGTGATCATCGCGAATCTCATCGGTTGGCCGGTCGTTTTCCTTTTCCTTTGCATGGGTCTGTTGCTGTACGTTTATTACCAACGCCCGGACCTCATGGGCGCGGCCGCAGCTGACTACCAAATCGATGACACGCGCAAGGTATTTCTCGAGTTCATCCTTCACGAGATGCCGTTGGGTCTACGCGGGTTGATGTTAGCTGGACTCTTCGCAGCTGCGATGAGCAGTACGGATTCTGCGCTGAATGCGATGGCGTCGACCACCGTCGCTGACTTCTACCGCCCCCTGTCGGGATATCACCGTGCTAATCCAGCCTCTGAACTGATGGTCGCGCGGTTGGCGGTGCTCTTTTGGGCTGTGATCCTCGGCGCCTTTGCCTGCTTCTGCGTGTTCTGGCAAGAACGCAGCGAAAGCACGATCA
The DNA here is from genome assembly GCA_965369945.1 of uncultured bacterium. Taxonomy (GTDB): domain Bacteria; phylum Planctomycetota; class Phycisphaerae; order Phycisphaerales; family SM1A02; genus JADFNO01. The sequence continues at coordinate 15,700 of CBDUST010000049.1, forward strand.
TCGGCTTCGCCCTCGGGGTAATGGTGTTTGCTTACAGCGGCCTGCTTGCAGTGTTCTGTACCGCTTTGTTCACAAGACGCGGCAACGCCGTGAGCGTCGCCGCAGCACTAGCGACCGGTTTTCTTTGTGTTCTACTACTTCAAGACTTCGCATGGAAGCGATGGGCGCCGACCTTCAACATCGACTTTACGCTTGCCTTCCCGTGGAAGATGCTCATCGCCACGCTGTTGAGTTTCGCCGTCTGTTGTCTCGGTAAACGACAGGCAATCTCAACGGCGAAGTGAGGCCATCCGATCTAGCGCATCGCGGAGCGTCTGTTCATCCTTGCAGAACGCGAACCGCACGAGGTTTTTTCCATCAGTTGGATCGTGGTAGAACGAACTTGGCGGGATCGCCGCGACCCCCACTTCCTTGATCAGGTGTTGGCAGAACGATACATCGTCCTTGAACCCGAACGGCGTATGGTCTGCCAGCACGAAATAGGTGCCGCTCGGTGAATACACCTCAAAACCGATTCGACTCAACCCTTCAGCCAACACGTCGCGTCTCTTGCGATAGGCCTCGACAAACTCTTCGTAGTACGAATCCGGCGCGTTGATCGCCGCAACCGCACCATGCTGAAGCGGTGTCGCTGTCGCAAACGTAATGAATTGATGCGCCGCCCGCACCCCTGCGGTCAACTCCGGGGGCGCAATCGCCCATCCGATTTTCCAGCCGGTCAATGAAAACGTCTTGCCCAATGATGACAGCGTCACTGTCCGCTCATACATGCCATCCAACGTCGCCAATCGAACGTGCTCAGCGTCAAAGACAAGCCGCTCATATACTTCATCACAGATCGCGATTGCATCATGCGTTTTACATAACTCGGCGATCAACGCCAACTCGCTCTTGGTGAACACCTTCCCCGTTGGGTTGTGAGGCGTGTTCACAAGAATCGCGCGCGTGTTCTTTGAAAACACCGCACGCAACTCGTCCTCATTCACAGCAAAGTCAGGCGGACGCAGCGTGACGAACTTCGGCACCGCGCTCGCCATCGCCACACACGCGCGATACGAGTCGTAATACGGCTCAAACAGAATCACTTCCTCCCCGGGATTCACCAAGCCAAGAAAGCTGGCGATCAACGCCTCAGTACAGCCGGACGTGACGGTTACCTCTGCATCCGGATCGACAGTCAAACCGGAGTCCATGTTGAATCGATTGGCGATGACACGATTCAACTCCGCGATGCCGAACATCCGTGCATATTGCCCGTGGCCGTTTTGGATTGCTTCCACAGCGGCCTGTTTCACAAAGTCCGGCCCGTCAAAATTAGGAAACCCCTGGCCGAGATTGATCGCATTATGCTCGATTGCCAGCCGACTGATCTCGGTGAATATGGTCGAACCGAACGTAGCGAGACGATCAGCAACCGCTGTTGTAGGTGTCGAAGACACGCTTACAGCGTACATCATCCGGACCCGACTGCGCTCCCCATTTCGATCGGGTGCCGACCAACGCAGTACTGCTCGGCAAAGTCGGGCGGTCTGCCAGGGTCTCCGCCCCGCCCAAGGCAAGCTGGATTCGCCCCCTCTTTCTTCGCTGAAAGGGTTTCAGTCGCTCATCACCCCCACATTCCTTGTTAGGAGGGTGCAGTGAAGCGGCAGGGTCGGTATCCTGGTGGGGCGTCGCGGCGGTGCGGCGACCCCTTTGGTGGAGACGATCGAATGAAGAATGTGAGACTATCGGTAGCGCTATGCGCTGGATTGGTGTTGGCGACGGGCATCGGGTCGGTGGTAACCTCACCCGCTGCGGCGGCGGACGACGTAGACACCTCAACCCACGGGTATGACGAGAAATTTCTCTCGGCCTTGAGTTGGCGATGTATCGGTCCGCCACGCGGTGGTCGCGCAACCGCTTGTACCGGAGTTCACGGCAATCCCATGACCTACTACATGGGCGCGACCGGCGGCGGCGTGTGGAAGACCGTCAACGCCGGCCTCACATGGCAGCCGATTTCCGACGACTTCTTCAAAACCGGCTCCATCGGCGCAATCGCGGTCGCCCAATCCGATCCAAACGTTATTTATGTCGGCACCGGCGAAGCCTGCCCGCGCGGCAACTTCTCCCATGGCGACGGCGTATACAAATCCATCGATGCAGGCAAAACATGGACTGACATCGGACTGGACGACACACGCCAGATCGGTTGCATTCGTGTCCACCCTCAAGACCCCGATCTTGTTTACGTCGCCGCACTTGGTCACATCTATGGCTCCAACGAACAACGCGGTGTCTTTCGATCACAAGACGGCGGCGAGACCTGGGAGAACGTCCTGTTCATAAATGATGAAACCGGAGCTGTCGATCTGGCGATGGACCCCGTCAACCCGCGCGTCTTGTATGCCGGCTTCTGGCAGGTAAAACGCTCGCCGTGGAGTCTCGATAGCGGCGGCCCCGGCTCGGGCCTATACAAATCGACCGATGGCGGCGATACATGGGAACAACTGACCAGCGGATTGCCGAAGGGTGTCAAAGGGAAGATCGGCATCACCGTCTCGCCGGTCAATCCCGATCGGGTTTGGGCGAATATCGAAGCTGAGGACGGCGGCGTCTTTCGATCGGATAATGCGGGTGAAACGTGGCGGCGCGTCAACTCCGATCGCTCACTCCGCCAGCGCGCTTGGTACTACACGCACATCTATGCCGACCCACAGGACGTTGACACGGTATATGTGTTGAAAGTGTCGTTCCACAAGTACACCGACGGTGGGAAGAGCTTCGAAAAGACGATTCGAGAACCGCACGGCGACAATCACGACCTGTGGATCAATCCCGACAACAACCTGAACATGGTCGAGGCCAACGACGGCGGCGCAAATGTCTCCTTTGATGGAGGCAAGAGTTGGACGCGCCAGGATACGCTTCCAACGGCACAGTTCTACCACGTCACAACCGACAACCAGTTCCCCTATCGCGTCTACGGCGCTCAGCAAGATAACTCCACAATCAGTGTGTCAAGTCAGGCTGCGCAGTTCCGCACCGGAGATATGTACTCGGTTGGCGGCGGCGAGAGCGGATACATCGCTGTTCGACCTGATGATACGAACATTATCTATGCAGGCAGTTACGATGGGCATCTTACGCGCTACGACCATCGCTACCGCCAGGCGCGCAACATCACGGTCTGGCCTGACAATCCAATGGGCGCGGGCGTCGAGTCGATGAAGTACCGATTCCAATGGACGTTCCCCATTATCATCTCACCGCATGATCCCAACACGCTGTACGTTGCCGGGAATTCGCTGTTCAAATCAACCGATGAAGGTCAAAGTTGGCAGGCGATCAGTCCCGATCTGACAACCGATGACAAGTCCAAGCAACAATCATCCGGCGGACCGATTACACAGGACAACACATCGGTCGAGTACTACTGCACGATCTTCGCGATGGCTGAATCACCGCACGAGCCCGGCGTTATTTGGGTCGGCACAGATGACGGCTTGGTGCATATTACAAAGGATGGCGGTCAGACTTGGGATGAAGTCACCCCCGTCGGCCTGGGCCAATGGAGCCTCATCAGTCAGTTGGAAGTCTCACCCCACGATCCCGCCACGGCCTACCTTGCAGTGAATCGCTACAAGATGGACGACTTTCGGCCATACGTCTTCAAAACGGACAACTATGGAAAGACGTGGCAGCAGATTACTTCCGGCATTGATGATGGCGCGTTCGTTCGATCGGTACGCGAGGATCCGATTCGTCGCGGATTGCTCTACGCGGGCACAGAAACCGGCGTATATGTCTCGTTTGATGATGGTGAGCATTGGCAAAGCCTGCAATTGAATCTGCCGGCCACGCCGATTACCGATCTGGTCGTAAAGAATGATGATCTGGTCGTCGCCACGCAAGGTCGATCGTTTTGGATTCTTGGTGACCTTAGTGTACTACGTCAATTATCTGAAGAAACGACACTGGCAGATGCACACGTTTTCAGTCCCAACCTCACTTACCGTGCTAATGGCGACACCGTCGATGTCTATTACTACCTGGCCCAATCTCCCGAAGAACCGATCACGCTGGAATTCCTGAATGCCACTGGCGAGATCATTCGTTCCTATACCAGCAAGGCATCAGCCGATGACGAGAGTGACGAAAGCGAAGCTGACGTACCCCGATGGCGGCGGCGCGGCGGCGGTTCACGAAACGCTGCAGCCGAGGCGGGCGTCAACCGTTTCCGCTGGGACATGCGATATCCTGATGCTGAGGAAGTTCCGGGGGCAGTCATGTGGGGCGGCAGCACGCGCGGTCCGCAAGCGGTGCCCGGCTCATACCAAGTGCGTCTGACCGCCGGAGACCAATCGCTGAGCAGCGGTTTCGTTATCGCCGCGGATCCTCGCCTCGACGCAACCCAGGACGACTACCAAGGGCAGTTTGATCTACTGATTCAGATTCGCGATGCGGTTTCCGACGCCCACGCTGCGGTGAATCAGATTCGCAATGTTCGCAAGCAGATCAAGACTGTGACCGCAAAGGCCAAGGAAATCGACGGCATGGACTCAATCCTCGAAGCGGGGAAGTCGCTCAACCAAAAGCTCACAGCCGTCGAGGTCAAGCTTCTCCAAACAAAATCA
>CBDUST010000050.1:0-20197 GCA_965369945.1 uncultured bacterium
CAACCGGCTCCTCTAATTGTATCAAACCCATCGACTCGACGTCGAGTCCCTTGACAACTTCGTTATACGAAAGAACCACAACTCCGGGAAGGTGGGGATCAAGTATCTGCTTTAGTTGAGCACGAACAGTCGGCGATGTCAACACGACCAATTGATGGGACGCGGCGAGTAAGGGCTGAGCCGCTTCACTCACGGAAGACGCGATCCGATTGGCGACCTGCGGGGGAATTGACATCGTCGTCCCGCTCGGACCGCGGTCGATATACCCGTTGATCAAGTCCTCGACAGCCGGATCGACCGTCGCGCAATACAACCGTTGCTTGCCTTCGTCGTCGGTTTCGGCGTGCTGATTCGAGATGGTTCGGCGCAAGGTGTTGCGGACGTACTCGGTCAAAACCTCAATATCTTTGGTATGGCCCGCCCAATCACCAAGCGTCTCGATGATTGCCTCGAGGTCGCGGATCGGCACGCGCTCGCGCAAAAGGTTCTGCAGCACTTTTTGCAGCTCACCCGGCTTAACCACGCTCGGCACCGTCTCTTCGACAAGCTTGGGCGACGTTGTCTTGAGTTGGTCCAAGAGATGGTTGACCTCCTCGCGGGTCAACAGCTCCTCGGCATGGTCTTTGACTAATTCAGTAAGATGGGTGGCCAGGACACTGGTCGGATCAACGACCGTATAGTTCATAGTCTCAGCTCGCTGCTTCAGTTGAGGCTCAATCCACAGGGCGTCAAGCCCGAACGCCGGCTCCTTGGACGAGATACCCTCAAGCGAACCGGTGGACAGGCCCGAGTCCATGGCCATCAAGAGGTTCGGCAGCAGGGTGCCTTCGCCGATGACGGCTCCGCGCAGCTTGACGCGATAGGTGTTGGCGGCGAGTTGGACGTTGTCGCGGATCCGCACCGGCGGGACAACCAGTCCTATCTCGGCGGCTAACTGTCGTCGTATCATAGAGATACGATCGAGCAAATCCCCCCCGCGGGCGGTGTCAACAAGCTGAACGAGGCCATAGCCGACTTCGATCTCCATCGTATCCACGCGCAGTAGGTCCTCGACCGGCGTCTGATCAGCCGGCAGTTTCGCCGCCTCAGCACGCGCCTCGGCTTCGCGGCCCGCTTTACTCCGCCGGTCGATGAGACCGATCGAGGCGGCCAGCCCACCCAGCACCACCGACGCCGACACTAAGGGCCAGGTCGGCAGCGGGGTGAACGCCAGCAAAATCGAGAAACCCGAGATCAGGTACAGGGCGATCGGCTGCGAAGTCAACTGGCGGGGAATCTCATCGCCGATCCTTTCCTGGTCGCCGGTGCGGGCCACAATCAGTCCCGCCGCGATCGCGATCACGAACGACGGCAACTGGCTCACCAGACCGTCGCCGATCGTCAGCTTCGTGAACACCATCAACGACTCGGCCATGGTCCAGCCCTTTTCGAACGACCCGATGGCGAAGCCGCCGACAATGTTCACCAGCGTGATGATGATTCCGGCGATGGCGTCGCCCCGAACAAACTTACTGGCGCCATCCATCGCCCCATAGAAATCGGCTTCGCGCATGATGTCGTCGCGACGTGTCCTTGCCTCGGCTTCGTCGATCATGCCGGCGGACAGATCGGCGTCGATGGCCATTTGCTTGCCGGGCAACGCATCAAGGGTGAATCGCGCGGCGACCTCGGCCATGCGCGTCGCGCCCTTGGTGATAACCACGAACTGCACCACGACCAGGATAATGAAGATAATCACCCCCACGATCACGGACTCCCCCGCCACGAAGCTGCCGAACGCCTCGATGACGTGTCCGGCGACGGCCGTGGCTTCTTCAGGCGTAGCGGCATCCGCGGAGAGAATCAGTCTCGTGGAGGCGATGTTCAGCACCAACCGAAACAGCGTGGTCGCCAGCAACAACGACGGGAACACGCTGAAGTCCAGAGGGCGCAACATGTAAATCGTGGTCAGCAGCACGACGACTGCCAGTGAGATGTTGCCGGAGATCAGCAAGTCCATGATGGCCGGAGGCAGCGGCACCACGAGCACGATCAGCATCGCCAGAAACGAGATCGGCACGAGCAGATGGCGATGCTTCGACGCCCAAAGAAACGGCTTGGGCAAGTTCAACGCTGGCTGGGGCGTGGCCATCAGCCGGAAACTCCGTCCGTTTCGGGACACATTCGAATCGACGCCGCGCGGGCAGCCGTAGATTCTCGCTCCGCCTCAAAAGCCCGAGTTGGCAAGAGCAAGATCATCCGGCCATCCTGCTGTTATTCAGTCCGTACACAAAAGCCAACACTTCGGCCACCGTCTTATAGAACTCCGCCGGTATCTCCTGACCAACGGCAACCTGGCGGTACAGCGCGCGGGCCAAGGGTGGCCGTTGAAGGACGGGAATGCCCCGGAGCAGTGCGATCTGGCGAATACGAAGGGCCAGTATGTCAGCACCTTTGGCGATAACTTTCGGAGCGTGCATCTCATCGGCGTGGTAGCGTATCGCGACGGAATAGTGTTCCGGGTTTGTTACGATGACGTCGGCCTTGGGAACCGCAGCGGCGATGCGCTGCATGGCGATTTGCTGTTGCATGCGCAGGCGGCGTTTCTTGACCTTCGGATCGCCCTCAGCCTGCTTCATTTCATCTTTGACCTGCTGCTTGGTCATCTTCATGTCTTGCCTGTGCTTCCATTTCTGGTAAGTGAAGTCAATGAAGCCCAACAGAAGCAGGACCGCGATGAGGCGCAGGGCGAGATCGAGCATCATCCAGCCGGCTTGGTGCAGGCACTGGATCGAGGTGAGGTAGGGCATCACCATGATCTCGTCGAGGTATTGACGGATCGTCGCCACCGCGACGATCAGCACCACTACGACCTTCAAAACATCAAGTCCCGCTTTGACGACTGCCGAAGTCCCGAAGAGTTTCTTGAGTCCGCCGATGGGGTTGATCTTGCTCAGGCTCGGCTTGATCGAGTTGGGTGCCAGCAGCCAGCCGATCTGCCAGAAGTTTGCGAAATAGGCGACGACCCACATGACCAGCAGAATGGGAAGGAGAATGCTCGCCGCGGTGCCGGCCGCATAGTTGATGGCCGTTCTGACCGCCGTTGGGTCCGACGCGCTCAAAACTGTTCTACCGTCAAGAAACGTCTCGAGCAGTAACTTGAACTTCCCGAGCGTTGGCATCAAAGTCACATACAGGAGCAAGGTAGCTCCCAAAAGGATCACGGCGCCGGACAGATCCTGGCTACGAGCCACATTGCCGGACTGCCGCGCTTGCTGGCGACGTTTCGGCGTCGCGTCTTCCGTTTTTTCGCCAAGATCATCGGCCATAGGAACGATTTCAAGCGGGCGGCTTCTTGGTGCTGGGCGCCTTGTGGTTGCTAGTACCGTTAGGCGCGTTGCAGATGCTTTCCAGCCTCCCGCTTAGTGCCTCCTATCTGTTCTCAATCCAGGTGAACGTCAAACCCAACGCTTCTTCGAACCAATCACGAAAGACCTCGTCGATCACGCTGACGACAAGTGCGATAATGACCAGGCCGACGAGGATCCGCATCGGAAAACCGAGGCTGAGAATGTTCAGTTGCGGCACTGTTTTGGAGAGGAAACCCATCGCGACGGTTTCCAGGAAGATCAGCGTCAGCAATGGTGCCGATACGCGCAAGGCCACCTCGTAGGACGCGGTCAGCATCCCGGTCAACATCGACAGCAGCGAGCCATCGGCGACGTTTGTTGCCAGCGGGATGTGATGGAAGCTATTCAACACGGCTAGCACCATCATTTCGTGCCCGCCGAGCAAAAGGAATCCTGCCAAGGCCATGAAGAACAACATCTGCCCGACGATGTCGGCGCTGTCCTCCATCGCAGGATTGAAAAACTTCGCGAAACCGAGTCCCATCTGGTGGCCCATCATGAGTCCGCCGAACTGCACCGTCAGTAGCGGAAGGCTCGCTAGGAATCCGATGACCATTCCAATCAACAGCTCTAGGGCAATCGCCGGGCCGAGCGACCACAAATTCATCTCCCAGCCCGCATTCCCGAGTTCTTCGGTGGTCAGCACCGGATACACGGCCAGACCGAGGATCACCACGAGCATCACCTTGACACGGATGGGGATGACCTTTGAACCACTCACCGGTCCATAGACGGCCAATCCTCCGATTCGGAAGATGACCAGCAAGACCGACGGAACATGATCCAGCAGAGCAGTGAACTGATTCATCAAAGCGCATCAAGCAGGAGGCAATCGAACGTGACGGCAAGGCACCCAAGCACGTCACAATCCGGTGAACATCTCGAACGCGAAGTCGCTCATGCGAGCTGAAATCCAACCCAGCAGTACGACCGCTACGAGGATCATCACGATAATCTTGGGCACGAACGTCAGCGTCTGCTCCTGGATCTGGGTTACTGACTGGAACAGGCTGATGCACAAGCCCACGACCAGACCCGCGCCGAGGATCGGTACGGCGATAAGCAACGCCTGCAACAGTGCTGTTCGCACGACATCAACGGGATCGGTCAACATGGTGCATACCTCGACTGAGCCCTCACGGACCGGGGGATGAGACGCATGGCTGGGTGCATGGAATTCGACGTAGGCTTGAAGGTCACTATGGTCCTCCGGTCATAATGCTTGACGCCACTGACATTGTCGCCTCCGGCTGGGCAACGCTGGTCATCACTGATCCAACCACAAGCTGCCAGCCGTCCACAAGCACGAACAACAACACCTTAAAAGGCAAGGAGATAAGCACGGGTGGCAGCATCAGCATGCCCATCGAGATCAACATGCTCGCAATCACCATGTCGATCACAAGAAACGGCAGGTAGATCCGAAATCCCATCAGGAATGCCATCTTCAATTCGCCCAAGATGTACGCTGGAATGAGCGTGAGCATATCCACGTCCGACCGGGTGAGCTGCCTGGGATCGGACGTGTCAACGCCTCGGTATTCAAGAATCATGTAGACTCCCCCCCAGTTCCCGGTCGATTCGAGTTGGGCGAACATAAAATCACGCAGCGGTTGCTTGGTGCGCTGCCAGGTAATGTCGTAGTCCTTTACCTCGCCGGCGGCGTACGGCCTAATCCCTTCGTCGTACATTCTCTGGAACGTCGGGGTCATAATGATAAAGGTGATGAACAAAGCCAGGCCGGTGATAATCTGACTCGGCGGCAAACTCTGGGTACCCATCGCCTGGCGCATCATGGCCAGCACGATCAGCACGCGCGTGAAGCAGGTGCAGAGAATGAAGATGGCTGGGGCGAGCGTGAGAACAGTCAGCAGCAGCAGAATGTTCAGCGAGCTGCTCAAACCACCCTCGTAACCCGGGATCGTTTCTGCTGCATCTTCCAGGATGGCGATCGGATTGAGGCTCGGCTTCGATAATTGGGCAGCCGTTGCTGTGGTCAACACCAGAGGCGACAACAGAATCGCCAACAACCAGATCGTTCTGTTCGCCCGCCTAAGCGGCAGCGCAGCGACGCGTCGAAGACATCGTGGGGCGAACATTACGGCGTGGTCCTCCGTCTGGTCGTTGATGCCGGACGATGACTCGAGGAACGACGTGTCAGGTCGATGATCTCGCCGCCAGCGAATCGCGTGGTTTCGCCCCGGCCGTCTCTGAAACGTTCCCATTCATGGCTGGGACCATCCGATATGAGCTTGCCGAGTACGGACTGGAAGCGACCTTGCTGCTTCTGGGACGAGCCGGCTTCAACGCGAGCCAGAAGCTGGGCCACTTCATCGGGATCCGAAACTTCGCTGAGCCTGGTCATCCCGGTCTTGGTTTGATGTACCAGGACGATCCGCCGGGCCATCTGTAGCAACACCAGATGTTGCCCGCGCCCGATCGGGAACCGCGACAACACCTGCAACACCCCGGACGGCCGCCCCCCTGTCAATGGACTGCCGAATCGTTTCAACACCATTCGCATGCCCAACAGCAGCACCATCACCACCCCCAAGGCACCGACAAATCGGATACCGCTGTTGGTCCGTGGATCGAGTGCGGCCAGCGCGCCTTCTTTTTGCGGTTTGGAATCGCGCTGGGGACGAGCGCCGAAGATCCCGTTGGGCCGACCCAGCGGCGCAGACTCATGAGCGGGCAGTTGGATAGCGTTCGGCGCAGTATCTGCGCTGTTGGCGGCGGTCGTTTCATCCGGACTTGAAGTGGCGCTTGGTTCTTGAAGCGCCTGCGGTGCGGACACCGACGCAGGGTTGTTGGCAGCCCCATCGTCGTCTTGCACGCCCGCGACAGTCGAGGCCGCCCAAACCAACATCACTAAGTTTGTGGCTGCCATCCATGGCAGCGCGAAACGGAGCGTCATGTCGCCAATCCTTGGCTTTGCCGCCGGATCCTCCGACGTTTCCCACGTCCTGCGGGTCAATCTACTTTAGCCGAGTGAGTTCATTCCTCGGCTTTTGCTGGTTGGATGATCTCGCTTATGCGTACACAGAAGTTCTCGTTGAGCACCAACACTTCACCTCGTGCCACATGGCGATCGTTGACGAAAATGTCAACCGGATCACCAGCCGCCTTGTCCAGTTCGATCACCGAGTTCTCATTCAGTCGAAGCACATCCTCGACATACATTCGGGTACGTCCAAGCTCGATCTTGACGTTCAGATCAACATCGTGCAGCAGCGCCAGCGTTGCCGCGGCTCGCTCAGGATCCTGCTCCTGTGCCTCGAAGTCAGGAAGCTGAATCGAGTCGGCATCGTGCTGGTCGGCGGACGTCTCGGTGGCGATGGATTGCGCAGCCTCCTCGGCTTGGGCAATTGCTTCCGTCGCAGCTTCCTCAGGCGATCTCTCTTGCGCCGGAACCTCGGTCTCGGGCTGCTCGGCCGCCTCAGATTCGGGGTCTGCAGAAGATGGTTGCTCGACGTTCGACTCTTCGTCAGCCATCAATCAATCGCTTCCATAACACCGGCGCACTACGATCTTGCCACAAGCTCGATCGGCGTCATCCCTAGCCATCGGCCGATTGGAGCTCGTTCCTGTACAGTGATCGGAGGCGCAATTCTAGCTGTCGATGCGGAACCCCGGCTGCATCACGATGACACTCTTGGCCAGAATCGTCTCGCCGGTTTGGGGATCCGTGCCGAATCGGGCATCCAACAACGCGGTAATTTTGCGCGTCAGGTTTTCGAGCTTCGGCTCTTGGAAGTGACGAGGATCGCTCGTTCGCCAAATGGCAGTGATTTCAGCTTTGATCTCGTTGCGAAATCGATCGAGCTGATCGGAGACTTGCGTCGAGTACCGATTCTTGACCTGCACCCATACCTGCGCATCATAGAGGTAGGTCACGCCGGACTTGTTGTTCGGCAGCCGGGCGTCGATGACCATCAGCTCCACGATCTTTTCGTCGTCCGGGACTTCAATGACCGCGACGTCCCGGCTCGCCTCGACCGGCTCTGGATTGTGAAGCATCATCCAACCGATGAAAGCGACCGCCTCGATCAGGAGGATCGCAACCACGAGGATAATGGTTTTCAGAGGCGACTTCTTCTTGCCAGCCTCTGGCGTTGGAGTTTTGTCGGCCATAATCACCCTCCTCGGGCGAGATCTGGATCGGTAAAATCGGCGTCCGTACTAGTTTCCTCGACCAACTGCTCGGTCAGGATGATTTCGACTCGACGGTTTTTTGCCGCCGTTGCGGGCTCGAGGGCCCGCGCGCTCACCGGCTCGCGGGTTCCCACGGCCTCGAGACGGAACACCCGGTCTTCCAGGCCCAGCTTCACGAGGGCATCCTTGACGTTGCGGGCCCGTTGAAAGGCCAGTTCGTCCAGGTCGTTCCAGGGCGAGTTCTCCGGTATGTACTTGGCGGCGGTGTGACCTCGCACGATAATCTTGTTGCTTCGCCCCGCCAGCAGCACCGACAGCTTCTCAAGCTCTCGCTGAACCGAGGGCTTGATGACCGCTGAAAACTCGTCGAACATGGTTGGCCCGCCGATCGTGAACACTACGCCCTCGCGCAGCTTCTTGACCCGCATACGTCGGCCTTCGATGCTCTTGGTCGGCGACTGGCTGCTGTTCACGTCCTCGAAGCGCTTGATCGCCATCTCTTCGAACTGCTCGATGATGGACCTGATCGGTGGATCATCGATCGGCAGCACACCGACACCGCCGGCGTAGCCGAAGGCTTCCTTGATCGCCGTGATCACCCGCTGATACTCGTGATCTCGCTTCAGTTCGGAAAACATCTGGAGGAGGATGAAGAAGCAAAGAAGCAGCGCCATCATGTCACCAAATGTCACCACCCACGCCGGAACCCCTGGGGGTGGCTTCTTCGGACGCTTGCCAGCCATGTCAGGCCGCCTGTCCCTCTTCCACAGGCCGCTGGGTCGGCGGAAGGAAGGTCATCAGCTTCGATTCCACGGCACGCGGGTTGTCACCGGATTGAATCGCCATCACACCCTGGATGATGATTGTCTTAGAGAGCGCCTCTTCAGTCGACCGTAACGCCAGCTTGTCGGCCATCGGCAGGAACAGGATGTTCGCTAGGAGAGCGCCGTAAAGCGTTGTCAGCAAAGCCGCGGCCATGCCCGCACCGATCTTGGACGGATCGTCCATGTTGCTGAGCATGGCGACCAAGCCGATGAGTGTGCCGATCATGCCAAACGCCGGTGCGTAGCGTCCTAGCGCATCGAGCATGCCTTTGCCCGCCTCGTGGCGCTCCAGAACATTCTCCAGTTCGGTCTCCATGATGACCTGGATGATTTCGGGATCGGTGCCGTCCACCGCCATCTGGATTCCACTCACGAGGAAGGGCTCGCCCATATCTTCGACCATTCCTTCCAACGCCAGGATGCCGTCACGCCGGGCGACCTCGGCGAGCTCGACAATCTGGCGGATCAACGCGAGTGTTTCGATGGGCTTGGCGAAAATGGTCTTTTTGACGATGGTCGGCAGCTTGAGGAATCGCGCCAGCGGATATGACGCCAGCGTCGCGCAACCCGCCCCGCCCACGACGATCAGCACCGACGGCGCATTAACGTAGGCCACAAGGTCGCCGCCGAGCAAAATGGCCCCCAACACCAGCAAGGCGCCCACGATCAGCCCAATCAGGGTGGCGATGTCCACTGATTTCTCCCCTCGCGCAAGACATGCCCTCGGTCCCTGGACCGGGGCCTCCCATTGGACATCGGAGCCTGTTCGCGGGGACTTGAGGGTGCCACACCGAGCCGGGCCGGATGCACCGGCTAGCTCCGCCCCTGCGCCGGTTCATCAGGCCCGGGATATGGTGTCAGCACGCGCAGAACACCCGGCCTGAGACTGATTTGAAGCTGGCGGATCGCGGGCTCAGAACCAAGCGGATTATCAGCCGTTGACGGCGGATCACCATCGAGCTGATACCGCTGCGGCTGATCACAAAGAATCTCGATGGCGCGACCGCGTCGGTAGATAAGTCGCTGATCTGCGAAATGTCGGCGCAGCCGGCACTTGATGAGCCACGAGACAAGCTGGGCCTTGGACGCAATCGGAAAAAACAACACGTCAAGCCAACCGTCGGACATCACAGCTCGCTGCGCCGGGTCGAGTCGCCCGGCATACTGCCGACTGTTCGCCACGACGACCATGCCTTGGCGTCCAAGATCAATACGCTCGCCGTCCACCGTCACTTCTAACGGCGACGGCCGCCATGCGCGAAGCTGGCGAACGATCGGTCCCAGATATGACCAATGCGAAATCGACGACCCCCGACGGCTCGCCAGGTCGTGGACGACCTCGGCGTCGTATCCAACCGAGACCATGAGAAGAAAAGTGCGCCCATTGACCACGCCAACGTCAATCAGCCGAGACTCGTTGCGTTCTAGTGACTGCAAGAGTGTCTCCACACGTCGATCCATCCCGAACTCGCGGGAGAACAGATTCTCCGTGCCCGATGGGAAGTGGTACAGCGGTGTCCCAGTTCGAATAGCCGGTTCGGCCGCGAGACGCACGGCTCCGTCGCCGCCGACGACCACGAGCGCCCCGGCTTCCGTTAATGGCTCGTCTAGCCAATCGTCAGCAGCATCGACACGGGTCTGGACAAGTACAGTTTGCAGGCCGGCTCGATCAACGGCTTCAGCAATCGTTTGGGCTGTGGCGGCGGACCTACCCGCTCCGGCTATAGGGTTATAAAGGACGAGAATCTTCATTGCCGCCTCACTGCCCTTTTTCACCGCCTGGGGCGACCCCGATCCACTTGTAGTCAACGCAAGCCCCTCGCTTGTGATGTTCACATCGCGGTCGGGTCAATTGAGCAACCGCCGCGCCCAACGTACCATCCCCACATGCTCACGCCACGTCTCGCCATCCGATCAGTCCCGGCCATTGTGCTGGGCGTCATCGCCGGCGCTGCGCTCGGACAGGAACAATACATCCTCACGGACGAGGACACCTGGCAGGCCGAGAAGTCCGTCGATCCCACCGGGCCCGAGGGACGATTGGCTGTCGCGCGCCGTTCGCTTGCCGAGCGAGATTATGTGCGGGCGGAGCACCTGGCCAGCGCATGGATCGAGCGCCATGAGCATCATCCGCTGTTGCCCGAGGCCTATCTCATCCGTGGCGATGCGCTGAACGCCCAGGCGAGCCTTTACAAAGCCCTTTTTGATTACGAGTTCATTGCCCGCGCCTACCCGGGAAGTGAGTTGTTTGTGATCGCGCTTCAGCGCGAGTTTCAGATTGCCCAGCGCTTCGGGGCCGGGTACAAGCGCAAGCTCTGGGGCATGCGCATCATCGATGCGTCCGACGAAGCCGAAGAGTTACTCTTGCGAATCCAAGAACGCCTGCCTGGAAGTCGCCTGGCCGAGCAGGCGGCAATGGAACTCGCGGATTTCTACTTTCGACGGCGGCAGATGGACCTGGCCGTTGACATGTACTCGATCTTCATCGAGAACTACCCCGACTCTCAATGGATCAGTAAAGCACGCCGCCGACTGATCTACGCGCACCTAGCCACGTTCAAAGGCCCGGAGTTCGACATCGCCGGACTGCGCGAAGCGAGGTCTCGCCTCAATGAGCTCAAAGCCATGGAGCCGTCCACTGCCCGACAAGTCGGCGCTGACGGATTGTTGCACCGAATCGACGAGTCTGACGCACGCAAGCTCCTCGGTATCGCGAGGTGGTACAAGCAAACCGGCGATCCGATTGCCGCGGAAATGACCGTTCGTCGCCTCGTGAGACAATATCCCCGCTCGCTCGCCGTCGATGAAGCGCTGCGCATGATGGGCGATATCCTGGGCAAGCTCCCACCGAGCGTTTTGGCTGAAGCGCCCGACTATGAGGCGCTGCGTGCTGCGATGATCGGACAAGTTCGTTCCCCGCAATCTGAGCAACCTGCGAATCCGCCCGGAACGACGCAAGGGAGCCAGCCGCAATGATCCGCAGCCTGTGGTTTTGCCAAGTCGGCCTGCTCGGGTTAATGCTGGCCGGCGGGTGCGCATCGGACCCGACCGAGGGTTACTCCACGGTCTCGCCGTTCCCGCGCGGAATCTCCACTGTCTCCGTGGAGATATTTGAGAACAACACGTTCGATCGCGAAGTCGAATTCGAGCTAGCGGACGCACTAATTAAGCAGATCGAGGCTCGCACGCCGTACAAGGTGACCTCTCCTGGCCGCGCGGATACTATTCTTACCGGACGAGTCCGCAGCGTTCAAAGAGATCAACTCTCAAAGTCGCGGCTGACCGGATTGTCTGAAGAAGTCATCCTCACCGTGACGATCGACTTCCAATGGAGGGACCAGCGCACCGGTCGGCCGCTCGTTGAGCGGGAGTCATTTTCGGGACACGCCTTGTTTGTCCCCTCCAGGCCGACCAGTGAGTTTATCGAACTCGGTGAGTTTGCCGTCGTCCAGCGCCTGGCCCGGGACATCGTGACCGAGATGCAGGCGGACTGGTGAGTTGTGCCGACGTGAATCGACAACGACATGTCTGAGGAACGCAAAGAAAACGATCATCAATCACCCGACAGCTCAGAGTCGCACGGCTCCGGCGATGGTGAGAATCCCAAGGGATCACCCAGCCCCCCACCGCCGGTGAAACTCAGTCGCGGTCTGATGAGCTGGGTCATGATCCTGGCCCTGCTGATCATGCTCTTCGTACTGCTTAGCGGCACGAAGAACAGGGGCATGGAGATCGACAGTTGGCGCGAGTTCAAGGCTCTTGTGGATAATGGCGACATCAAGCCCGACGAACTGGTCGTGCTTGAGAGCCGCATCACCGGGGTCGGCAAACCCGGAAAGGCATTCTCGCAGATCAAGGAAGACACGCCGGTCTGGGTGCGCATCGACGCTGAAAGCCGCGAGTTCTACCTGAAGCAACTCGACGAGATGCCGGTGCAGTGGAAAGCTCACACCGGCACCAACATCTGGGTGCAATTGCTACTTACGCTCGCGCCGTTCCTTCTGCTCATACTCATCATCTGGTTCTTTATCGCCAGGTCGATGCGTTCGGCCGGCGCCGGACCCGGCGGGATACTCGGCAGCTTCGGCAAGTCACGTCATCGCATTTCCACCAAGGAAAGTAGCAGCGTCACGTTCGACGACGTGGCCGGCGTTGATGAGGCCAAAGAGGAACTTGAAGAGATCGTCGAGTTTCTTAGGAACCCAAAGAAATTTCAGCGCTTGGGCGGTCGCATCCCGCGTGGCGTGTTGCTGCTGGGTCCGCCCGGATGCGGCAAGACCTTGCTCGCCAAAGCCATCGCCGGCGAGGCGGATGTGCCCTTCTTCTCCATCTCCGGGTCAGACTTCGTCGAGATGTTCGTCGGCGTCGGTGCAAGCCGAGTGAGAGATCTGTTCAAGCAGGCGAAGGACAACTCTCCTTGCATCATCTTCCTTGACGAGATCGATGCAGTCGGTCGGCGGCGAGGCGGCGGTTTTACAACCGGCGGGCACGACGAGCGTGAACAAACGCTCAACGCCATCCTCGTCGAGATGGACGGATTCGAGGCCAACGATCAGATCATTGTCATTGCCGCAACAAACCGTGCTGATGTGCTTGATCCGGCGCTGACGCGCCCGGGGCGATTCGATCGGCAGGTCAGCGTCTCATGGCCCGACTTGCTTGGCCGGAAGAAGATCCTCGAAGTCCACGCAAAGAAGGTGAAGATGATCCCCGACGTGGATCTCGAGCGGTTGGCGCGAGGAACGCCGATGTTCTCCGGCGCCGATCTCGCCGCGATCATTAACGAGGCCGCCATTCTCGCCACCATGGCCGAGAAGGACTTCGTTGAGATGGAGGACCTTGAAGAGGCGCGCGATAAGGTTCGTTTCGGGCGCGCTCAGACTTCGCGCAAGATCGAGGAGGACGAGCGCATCGCCACCGCCTACCACGAGGCCGGGCACGCCGTCACTCAGGCCATCCTCGAACACGCCGACCCGGTTCATAAAGTCACGATCATTCCGCGTGGTCAGGCATTGGGGGCAACATTTAGTCTGCCTGAGAAGGACCGTTACGGCATGGCGCGGAAGTTCGTCATGGCGACCATGCGCGTGCTTTGCGGCGGACGCATTGCTGAGCAGCGCAAGACCGACGATTCTTCATCCGGCGCTGCGATGGACATCCAACAGGTCACACAATTCGCCCGGCACATGATCCTGGAATGGGGCATGTCGGAGCGCCTGGGATTCGTGCGCTACGGAGGCGCTGACAAAGGTGATGCGTTTATTGCGGAACGTGAATACTCCGATGAGACCGCACGCATCATCGACGAGGAAATCAAGGGCATGATCGATGAGGCGTACAGCGACGCCGAACGACTCCTAACCGAGCGATGGGAGGCGGTCGTCGCCGTCGCCGAGGCGCTTTTGAAGTACGAGACACTGCAGGGTGAAGAGGTGCAGCGTCTGATCCGCGGCGAACGCCTGGACAAGCCGACGGTGGCCGAGCTGCTCGAAGCCGAAGCGGCCAAGCCCACCGCGACCAAACCCCCGGCCCATGCAGCCAAGGACGATCAGCCCGGCGAGGAACCGAGCGGCGACGTCATGCCAAGTCCGGCGTAGGAAACGTCGAAATGTCGAGACCGTTAGCCTCGCCCGGAAGGGCCATGTTTTCTTTTTGCGTTCAGCTGCAGCGCGTACGAAGAAACCGCCGGCTCCCGCCGATGGCTAGGTCAGTTCGCTTATCACATCCGCGAGCACAGCGTTGTTGATACGAACGATCTTCTCGGGATTGGTTCGACCTGAGTCGATGCTCACCTGCTTCATCTTCACGCCGAGCACGGACGCTAGAAGTTTGCAGATCGCCTTATTCGCCTTTCCTGCTTCGGGTGCGGCACTCACTCGCACTTTGAGCCGATCGCCAATAATCCCGGCAATTTCAGTGCGCGATGCTCCGGGCACGGCCTTGATCCAGATGAGAACGTCGCCGCCGGACTGTTCGATCTGAAAACCGCTCAAGGTCATCGAAGCGTACCAAGATCCTCGTCAAAGAACGTATAATGCCTGCGTGAACGATACCCATCCAGACGCCGCACGTGTTCAGTTCCGGCTGTTTCGAGAAGCCGGCCCCAAACGACGGCTTGCGATGGCAATGGCATTGACCAACCGAACCTGGCGCCTGGCGCATGAAGCGATATCGCGAGCACATCCCGATCTGTCAGAATCGCAACGTCAGATCATGTTTGTCCGGATTCACTACGGACCAAAGCTCGCGGCCAAGGTCGAGGCGTATCTCCAAAGACAGCTACAATTATAATGGCGCCTCAGCCGCCGATTACTGCGCTCCAGTTCGTTGCAGACGCGTTCAAAACGCTCGGCGTCGAGTTCTATATCGGTGGATCGATCGCCAGCGCCTACCACGGTGAGCCACGATCCACACTCGATGTTGACCTCGTCGCTGATGTTCCAGAGAGTGAGGTCTCGCGCCTCGTACACTTTCTTGGCGAGGACTTTTATGCTGACTCCAGCATGATGATCCAAGCCATCACAAGCCGAACGGCATTCAATCTCATCCACTTGCCAACGATGTACAAGATTGATGTGTTCATTCCAAAGCAGCGTCCCTTCGACAAGAGCGTTCAACAGCGCGTCGTCCAAGCGGCCGCTTTCGAAGGTGACGATCGCATCTACCAAATTGCATCAATCGAGGACACCGTCTTGAGTAAGCTCGAGTGGTACAAAGCCGGCGGCGAGACCTCCGAGCGCCAATGGCGCGACGTTGTCGGCGTCATGCAAGTTCAACTTCACCAACTCGATCAGGTGTATCTCAACAAATGGGCTGCGGATCTTGGCGTCGGCGATCTACTTCAACGCGCGTGGACCGAAGCTCGCACACTGATGGATGAGCGCATTGAGTAAGTCATTTGAGTCGACGCATGGCCAGGTGGCATTCCAGGCTATCTATTCTTCCAACGTCGCTTTTCGCCGCAGGATGTGGTGATAATGTTGCGCAAAACGATGCGCCTCATCGCGCATCGCTTGGCATAACTTCAACCCCAAATTCTCCCGCCCGAGCTTGATCGGCTCAGCCCTTTGCTGCACGTAGATCAGTTCCTCCTTCTTTGCCAGACTGATCACCATTGGCGGCTTGACGTTCAACTGATCGAACGCCTCAAGTGCAGCATGAAGTTGCCCGAGCCCGCCGTCGATGAGAATCACATCCGGGTATAGCTCGTTGCCATCACCGGCATCCCGATAGCGACGACTCACGACTTCGCGAATCGCCATGTAATCATCGCTCGCCGCGGCCGTCTTGACCTTGTACCGACGATAGCCGTCCTTGAACGGTCGGCCGTCAATGAAGCAGGCCTTCGAGCCGACCGTTTCCCCGCCTTGCAGATGCGCAATATCGATAGCCTCCATGCAACGCAAGTCGTTGTCGATCGCCAAAATTTTACGCAGCGAGCGCAGACCCGCGCCTGGATCAGTCGCAAACACCGTAACCTCCGGCTGCCAAAGGTCGGCTGTTTCGCGAAACCGCTTCTCCCGTTCGTCGAGCTTCTCGATCGCGTGAATCTGATCACGCAACACTGCTGCTTTCTCGTATTCCTGCGCCTTCGAGGCTTCCTCCATCTCTGCGCGAAATTCTCGCAACATCACACTCCGCTTGGATTCAAGGAACCGCATGAACCGATGAATGTCTTGGCGATACTTCTCCTTGGTGATGTGATCAGCGCAAGGTGCGGTGCATTGACCAATCGCATGAAGCAAGCACGGTCGAAATCGCGCATTGCTCGGATTGTCCGCTTTGATGGTCAACGTACACGTGCGATACCTGAAAACGCGCTCAAGCAGATGCACCGCCTCACGCAGCGCGTTCACTGACGTGAACGGCCCATAGATCTTCGCGCCCTTGAATTCCGGATCAGCCGGCGTTCGTGTGATATAGACGCCGGGAAAATCATCTCGCAGGGTGATCGCCAGATACGGGAAGGTCTTGTCGTCCAACTGCATCGTGTTGAAGCGCGGACGGATATCCTTGATGAGCCGAGCTTCCATGAGCAGGGCTTCAGTCTCGCTTTCACATTCGATGACATCGATATTTTCGATGAGATCGAGCATCGGCCGCTTTTTTGGACCAAGGTCCGCCGAGGCGACGAAATATGAACCGACGCGGTTGCGCAGCGATCCCGCCTTGCCTACGTAGATCACGGTATCTTGGGCGTCTTTCATCAGATAAACGCCAGGCGATTCGGGCAGACTCCGGGCCTGCTCGGCCAGTCGTCGGGTCGGGCTCGGGCTTGACGAGGCCATTACGAGGCATCCTAGGGTGAGCCGGCTGTTGAGCGAAGAACGGTCACTGTGCCGATAGGGGCACTGTGTTCAAGACCCAGACCTGCCCAGCGAGAAGAACTCGGGTATCTTTGAGGGCAAATAACGTCAAAAAACGTGAGTTGGGAGGAAATAGCCTTCCCTTGGACTGCGTTGACCATGTACACTCGGGGGAATCTGTTTGCGCTGAATCTGGGCAAATGTGGCCCAGAAAACTGATAAGCTGATCCGAATTCATCGAACCAATCCATAGATGGAGGAATCCCAGGTGTTGAAACGAACATTAGCCGGCCTTGCTCTGATCTTCTGTATAGGTGCGCTCTCCCTATCCGCCTCGGCCCTCGCTCAGGACGGCAAGACGAAACAATGCAGTGGACAGAAAGTCGCACAGGTCACCAGCAAGAGCCAATGCTCCAAGGCAGCCGCGGCCAAGGTCGCGCAGGTGACTTCCGACGGGCAAGCGCGGTGCGCCGCAGCGAAAGCTGCTCGGGTCGCACAGGTTAAGAGTGGGATTGATTGCCCCCACGCTTTCAAGGTCGCTCAGGTTGCACAAATCAAATCGGCGAAGTCCGGTTGCTGTGCCGCCGCTGCAAAGGCTGCTCAAGTTGCACAAGTCAAATCAGTTGCGAAGTCAGGGTGCTGCGCTGCCGCTGCAAAGGCTGCTCAGGTTGCACAGGTTAAGTCTGATGCTGCACCACAATGCGCTGCAACCGCCCAGGCCGCTCGAGTCGCACAAGTAAAGAGCGAAGCATGTGCTGCAAAGTGTGCTGCCGCGAAGGCTGCTCAAGTTGCGCAGGTCAAGAGCGGTGGCGCCTTAGCATGCTGCGGCGCCTGCAATGGCGCTAAGGCCGTCCAAGCCAAGTACGTCGCCTTCGGCTGCTCAAAGACCGATGCCGCCGTTCGCAAAGCGGCCTACGCCTATCTCAAGGCCGTGGCGCAAATGCAAGAGAAGATCGGCGCCAAGGGCTGCCCGCTCGAAGCAGCCAGCATGACACTAGCAACAGTGGTCGGCGAAGAGATGGCCAAGTACCAGGAGAAAGCGGCCAGCGCTAAATCCGCCGCTCCGGCCGTCGCCACCGTCAGCCTCGGCTCGGTCAGCGAGTGTGGCCCAGACTGCACTAAGGCGTGCTGCACCAAATAACAGCCGCCTCGCGTTCGATTCCTACACATCGCCCATCGTGGAGCCACGGTGGGCGATGTTCGTTTTGCACGGATGCCCAAAGACCTGCTCCCACTGGCATAGCAATGCTAGAATCGCCGCGAATGCTGGACCTAATAATCCAAGGTGGGCGGGTCATCGACCCCGGCAGCGGCTTTGACCAGACCGCGGATGTCCTGGTCAGCGAGGGCGTGATCGCGGGAATCGGACGGATTCCTCCGTCCAGCCAGGCTACCCGAATCGATGCGGAGGGCTGCATCGTGGCCCCGGGCTTGATCGACGTGCATGTTCATTTGCGGGAGCCCGATCCGCAGCACGATGAGACGGTCAACAGCGGTGCCAAGGCGGCCATCAAGGGCGGGTTCACAAGCATCTGCTGCATGCCCAACACTCACCCGCCGATCGACACCGCCGAGATGGTCGAGTTTGTTCAGCACAAGGCCGAGCAGGCCAACCGGGCGCGTGTCTTTGTCGTCGGTTGCGCGACACACCAACGGCAGGGCGAGCGGCTCGCGGCAATCCGGAGCATGGCCGAAGTCGGCGCGGTGGCCTTCTCCGACGACGGCGATTGCGTCGCCGATGCATCGATGATGGACAAGGTCCTGAGAGCGGTCTCCGACACCGATCGCTGTTTTATGCAGCATTGCCAGGAACCTACGCTGACCAGGGGCGCCTCCATGAACGCGGGGCCAACGGCAACTCGCCTTGGACTCACCGGCTGGCCCAGCGTTGCTGAGGAACTGATCATCGAACGCGACGTGCGACTGAATCGGTCGATCGGGTGTCGCTATCACGCGCAGCATCTTTCCAGCGGCGAGTCGGTCGACATCATCCGCCGGGCCAAGACTGAGGGTCAGCCGGTAACGGCCGAGGTCACGCCCCACCACCTGTTGCTGACTGAAGACGCCTGCGACGGCTACAACACGATGGCAAAGATGAACCCACCGCTACGGACGGCGCGCGACATCACGCAGCTCAAGGAGGGGATCGCGGACGGCACAATCACGATCCTCGGGACCGACCATGCTCCACATCCGCAGCATCGCAAGCAGACGGATTTCGCCAACGCCGCATTCGGAATCATCGGACTCGAGTCCGCGCTGCCGCTGTACGCCAAAGCCCTGATCGAAGACAGCGTGATCGACTGGCCGCAACTGCTGGCAATGATGACGATAAACCCAGCCCGGCTGGTCGGGATCGATCGATTGGGTCTGGGGTCGCTGAGGGTGGGCGGGCCGGCGGATCTGACCGTGATCGACCCAGAGTTGCAATGGACGATTCTGGCCGAGGAATTCGCCTCGCGGGGCCGCAACTGCCCCTTTGACGCTTGGCGGGTGAAGGGCCGAGCTATCGCGACGATCGTCGCCGGCCATTGCCAGTTCCAACACGCCTCTGAGCAAGCCGGGGCGCGGGCCTGAGGCCACCTGGACCAATTCTTCGCTGAATCTCCTTGGCATTGGCGCGTGAAGGCGGTACGCTAATCTTGCATCTCATACGCTGGCTCGGCAGGGGCGTCGGGCTACATCACCCATTATGTGCGGCGAGCGGGTCGCCGCAGAAAGGAAGTCCTCATCATGAAACGACACATTTCAAAGGGCTTTACGATCGTCGAGCTGCTCGTGGTTGTCTCGATCATCGCGCTGCTCATCGGCATCTTGCTACCGGCCATCGGCAAGGCCCGCGACAAGGCGCGGACCACCACATCAGTGAGCAACCTTCGGCAACTGGCCATCGCCCACAATGCGTACGCCGGCGACTGGGAGGACGCCCAAATGTCGCTGGCCCGCTATAACGTCTCTGCCTATGGCGACATGGACGGCTACAACGTGGCTATCGGCTACCTCACCGCCGATGAAGACCGCATCACCGGCCATCCACCCCAAGTGGCCGGATGGGGTGTCGGTCCAGTAGGCAGCGAATATGAAGGCCAAACTCGGCCGTATTCGTATTGGCCTAGCTGGCCACCACACCAATGGGCCGTCGAGCCGATCGGCTTCCCCGGCGGTATGGGCGTTGAGGGCTTTGGTTGGTTCCGCTATCCCAATGTCAAGACGCTGAGCACATATGTTAACAGCAAATACTACGACAAGGTTTTCTACGCACCGAAGGATCCCAACTGGGAGACGATTGAGCTGTGCATTGACAATCCCGCCGAGTTTGCGACCACGCCCGCGGGCTGCAATCCGCCCATCTGGACAACCTATTGCCTTTCGCCGGCATCGCTGTTCTCACCGGATGTCCTAGGGCTCAACAGGCAGACCGGGTTGTATTACACCGACCCGTGGGATATCCCCGGCGGCCACCGAACACCGTCCATGGGCTCGATCCGCTACCCCACACTCAAGACACACATGCTCGAGCACC